>ONSJ01000040.1 GCA_900320515.1 uncultured Methanobrevibacter sp.
ATCATATTGTCTAGAATAATATGATATAATAATATATTTACATTACCCTATATAAAGGTTTGGTTAAATGTAGGATTTTTGAAAAAAATAAGTCCCACAAATATAATTTAAATTTCATCCTTAATAAATGGCAAAGTATATTTTAATCTACAGTTATAATATTATTTGGTGATAAAATGGATATGTTACTAACAGTAGTACTTATAATTTGTCTGATTATAATCATTGTAACAATAGTGCACATGTACAACAATCTGGTTGGACTCAGAAACCGTGTGAAAAACAGTTTAGCACAAATTGACGTTCAGCTAAAAAGAAGAAACGATTTAATACCTAATCTTGTAGAGACCGTAAAAGGCTATGCAGGACATGAAAAGGGTGTTTTGGAAGAAGTGACTAAAGCAAGAACCGGAGTCATGAATGCAACAACAGTTGAAGAAACAAGCGCTGCAGATAACCAGCTTACCGGCGCTTTAAAAACATTGTTTGCAGTTGCTAAGCAATATGATGGCAAAATTATTCGGATTTAAAGAAGAAGCATTCTTCGAAGCACCTGAAAGTGAAAGAGAAGTGCCTGAAGTCAAATTCTAGTGGTGAAATTATATGAATGTTAAAAAAACATTTACTATAATTTTACTTTTTTTATTATTATTTTCAACATTTTCAGCAGTTGCAGCCGGCGATGACAAAAGCTACACCATTGATCATGCATTTGTTGACCTGACCGTTGAAAATAATGGCCTACTGCATGTAGATGAAAGGTATGATTATTCATTTCATGGACAGTATAATGGAGTATACCGAGACATTCCATTGAAAGCCGGAGAGAGCGTAGAAAACATTAATATCTCCGTTGACGGAGCTTATGCCTCACATAAGGTAAGCGATGAAGATGGAAAAAAACATCTGAAAATCTATTTATATTCCGATGAGGGGCATACAAAAGGAATCCAAGATTGTGACGTATCAGTTCATATCAGCTATGATATGAAAAATGTTGTTACCCTTTTCAAAGATGTAGGTGGACTTCAATACAAACTCTGGGGAGATGAATGGGACGTTGGTGTCGGAACCGTCGACGTAAAAGTCCATTTGCCTGGAGATAAAGGCAACGAATATTTCCTGAATCCTCAGGAATTTAATGTTTCAAGCGAATTGAACAAGAATACAATTACCGCAAAAACATCAGAAATTCCGAAAGGAGATTATTATGAACTCCTTGCATTGATGCCATTGGATGACTTCCACAATGCAACAAATGCAAAGCATGTCGATGATGACGGTCGGGAAATGATTATGAAAAACCTCAACGACAGTGTCAACGGACGTAATTTCTGGAATACAACATATGTCATTTTAGGATTGCTGTCCCTTTTAAGTCCTATCATTGCAATACTCACTTATCTCATTTTTGGAAGAGAGCCAAAAGTGAAGGATGAAGGAATATATGAGAGGGAACTTCCTACCGATGATACGCCGGAAGTGGTAAATGCACTGTATTCTTCAGGAAACATTGGAACTCCTAATATGGATGGATTTGAAGCTGCAATTCTGAATCTGATTGATAAAAAGGTTTTGAGTATTGAAACCGTAACCGATAAAGATACCGAAACCAAGGATTTAATCATAAACTTCAGTGAAAACACCAGCGGACTCAAATCAAATGAAAAGCAGGTCTATGATATCCTTCATCGCTTTTCAAATAATGATCAGTTGAATTTATCTAGCTTAAACTCAAAATTATCAACCGAATCAAATGCGAAATGGTTTATGGGCCGATATAAGGATTGGCAAGAGAATGTATGTGATTCTTTGGAATTCAGAACTGATGAAGAATTTGATTACACAGGCACAACTATTATTGCAGTGCTCGGTGTAGGAGGATTGCTCTGTGGAGTGCTTCTGGCCATTTTAGGATTTTGGACAGAATTGAAATCAGGAATCTATGCCATTGCAGGAGGAATATTTTTAATCATATTTTCCCTTCTGATTATGAAATTGGATGACGATAAATTTGGAAAATGGACTCCTGAAGGCCGTGTGAGATATCTCAAATGGAAAAACTTCAAGAAGTTCTTAAATGACTACAGTTTAATTAAAGAACACCCTCCAGAATCAATAGTTATTTGGAAAAAGTACTTGATTTATGGTACGGCTCTTGGAGTAGCTGACAAGGTTTATGATGCCATGAAACTTCAGGAACAGGATATCTACAGGTATGATGCGGATATTTTCATGTATCACCGTTATGGAGGATCATACATGATGCACAGTGCAATAATGAGCGGACAATCAACAATGAGTAACTCCTCTTCAGATTCCGGTGGCTTTGGTGGCCTCGGCGGAGGATCTGGAGGTGGAGGTGGAGGAGCTTTCTAGCTTTTCCATTTCTTTTTATTTTTTTTTAGAACGGCAAACTTGCATATTTGTTATGAAGAGTGTAGTGCTTGTTATTCCAGTTTTTTATTTTTCCCAAAGAGTTCCTATAGGAAATTGCATCTGCACCAACCCAATTTTTCCCGATTTTTACCTGAACCCAAACGTGTCCAGTAACGTCACCGTCACTAAAGCGGCAGGTTCCGTGAACATATCTCGCATTAAAGCCCGCAGTCCTGTACAGTGCAACCAACAGATGAGAATGGTCAACACAGTTTCCATACTTGCGATTTAATGTGCCTGTTGAACCGTATTTGGTATCATAATAATAGCTGTAATCCAGGGTATCCCTTACATAATTGAAAATGGCTCTCGCCTTGTCGACATTACTAGTCAGCCCTTTAGTCAATGTTTTGACCAATTTTTTAAGTTTTTTGGTTCCAACCTTACAGTGGCTGGATGATTTTTTGTATGCCTTTGAACCCTTTGCATGCTTTTCGTTGATTCCATTACGGAATTTGGAAAGCTTGACCTTAACCGATTTGGAAGCGGAGCTTTCAAGATGATTATTGTTGCCCTTGAATTTGACTGAAACCTTATAGTTTCCAATAGCAACATGAGTCTTGAACTTTGCATAGCCTCCTGATGAAACAGTTGAAGAATATGTTTCCCCATCAATGGTCAGCTCAATGTCCCCTCCGGATACATGTTGGCCCTTCAAATTAGTAACCAGCACTTTGAAAGTCTGAGAACTGTCCTTATATGACTTTCCACATTTCCAGATTACCTTGGATGGGCTTCGCTTGAAAACATCTATATTGAAAGAGCCTGAAGTTCCGTCGAATATCGAATCGCCATCCGTTTTATAGCTAACCACATAGTCGCCAATGTTTAAATTGATTGGTACCGATACTATTCCATTCTTGTCAGTGGTTTTTGTGTATGTCTTGCCGTCAAGAGTTAACTTTACAGTTTTTCCAGCTAACGGAATGCCTCCCGCATTATAACAAACTTTTAATAAAGTGCCTGCACCATAACCGAAATGGGTTGTGCTTTTAACAGTGACGGAAGTCTTGGTTGTGTCGAATATTGTAACTGACCTTGTTAATTTGGATGCCTTGAAGAATTTGTTTCCATCATATCTGAATTGGACGGAGAAAATTCCCTTCTTAAATGAGGATAAATCCATTGATGCAATGCCACTGGCATCCGTTTTTCTGCTGTAAGTCTTTCCATTGATCTTGATTTTAATTATTTTTCCAGCATTTGAACTGTCACCCAATGCTGTTGACAGTTTGACCGTAATTATCCTGCTCTTATCCTTAGGATAGAATGTATAAGAGTTGGAGGACAATCTGGTTGAGGCCTTTTTCTTATAGATTTTAATCGTATTGGTTTTTGACAGGCCATCCTTATTATAACAGACTATCTTAAAGGTTCCTTTTTTAAGCTTTTTTAAGGAAATGCTTATCATTCCCTTGGCATTTGTCTTGACCTTGTGGGTTTTGCCCTTAAATTTATATTTCACATAGGCTTTTGCAAGCGGCTTTCCATCGCTTTTAAAAAACCATGCCTTAAATTTCTTGTTCTGGCCCTGAACCTGCTTGACATCTGATGAGCTTATTGTGGATAAAATTACAAAATTGGTGGTTATCGAATAGCCCATAAGAGGATTGGTTGAAACGATTTTATATGTGCCTGGATTTAGATTCATTTCCAGCCTTGCAAAACCATTGCCGTCAGTCTTGACACTATATGGCTTGCCATTGACACTTACGCTAACTGCCGTGTTTGCCAAGGCATTACCTTTGGTATCGAAAAACTGTGCAGTATAGGGGGTTTTTGCATTATAATATTTTGAGATGTCATTTGACTTGACAGTAGGCAATATCTTGAATGAATGAGTCAAATTGCACATGCCATAATCTCCGTCTCCACCAAACGAGATGAATACATTATAATTTCCAGGAGATAATGTCAGATCAATATTGGCCCTGCCGCCATCATCAGTTATAGCACCATATTTAACATCATTTATAACAAAATCAACCGTTTTATTCGATAAACCCTCACTTGAAGTAGAATCCCTTAAAGTTACGCCATAAGAACCTTTATAATAAACATTGTCTGAAGGTGAAACAAATTCTGTCTGATTTTTATCGCTTTCATCCAAATGGTCTGAATTGGAATCCTCCCCATTGAATGAAGCTGAATCATCAATTTGAAGATAATCATCACCGCTTGAATTTAATGCTGTTGAATTGATGTCTCCTGCATGAATTGCCCCAATAGAAAAGACAATGATTAATGCCAATAAAACAAAAAATATTTTTTTATCCATAGGATTCTCTCCATTTAAGATGAATATATTCAATATGATTAATATACATTTTGATGTTATAAACCAAAGAATGCCAAATCATGATTTTGGATTAGATGGCCTGAAAACCTCAAATTATTTTAATGAATATGTCTTAAAAAATAGAAATGGTGCTGAATTAAAAAATAAAAGATAAAAAAAGGAAAAAGAGCAAATAAACTCTTAACTAACTTTTATCTTCACATTTTTAGTTACTTTATTATAGAGATTATTTCCGCCATATGTGATTACTGCATTGTAATTTCCTTTTTTCTTTAGATTAGTGATTTTAAAGGTTGCCTTGCCAGTGCTTGAGACAGTTGCCTTAAAGGTCTTGCCTTTAACTTTTAAGGTAACCTTTACATTTTTAATGGCCTTGCCAGCATTATCCCTTAAAGTAATTGTGTATTTTTTAGTCTTGACTTTTGCCTTGAATGTCTTTGCCTTGGCAGTCAGTACTGGAGTTGCCTTTTTAACCGTGACCTTAACCTCTTTTGAGGATATGTCATAGACTGCATTGCCGTCAAAGGTTATCTTGGCAGTGTATACGTTAGGAGCCAATCCATTAGTGGACAGTTTAACCTGACCGTTACTGTCAGTTGTTAATGTTTTGGCACCATTTATATTCACAATGACGTTGGCATTGCGGACTGCATTGCCGTTAGTGTCTTTCAATGTGATTACCAAATTACTGTTGCCGTTGTAAGTGACTGTGATTGAATCTGCTATTAACTGTGTTTTAATCTTGTTAACTTCCAAGGACACATTATTTGAACCGCTTTTAGCGTATTTGCCCTCGCCGGCAAATGTTGCATTAACAGTGTATGTGCCGAAAGTCAGACCACTTAAAGTTAAATTGCCCTTACCGTTGACAATGCCTATGAGGTAATTCTTATCATTAACATTGACGATTACAACATTATTGATAGTCTGGTTTAAAACAACGCCGACAACAACGCTATCGCCAACAAATATTGACGGGTTGTCAATACTTACAGCGAGGCCGGTAGGAATCCTGTTAACTTCCAACTGCTTAACATCCGAAGAGTTGCCTAAATGCTTATTATCACCGTCAAATATTGCCTGAACATCATAAGTGCCCATCTCCAAATCGGAAATGGCAAAAGTTCCAACACCCTTATTAACCACAACATCATAGGACTCGGAACCAATATTCAACCTGACAATTCCTGTGACTGTCGGATTTGTATTGACTGCAAAAATAGCCTTATCGCCAACAAATATTGACGGGTTGTCAATAGTTACAGTAAAGTTGGTAGGAATCTTTTTAACTTCCAAAATTTTAACATCGGAAGAGCTGGCTGAATGTTCATTATCACCGTCAAATATTGCCTGAACATCATAAGTGCCCATCTCCAAATCTGAAATGGCGAAAGTTCCAACACCCCTATTAACCACAACATCATAGGACTTGGAACCAATATTCAACCTAACGATTCCCTTGACGGTTGGATTCATATTGACTGCCCCAATAACCTCATCACCAACAAAGATCGAATATTTATTCAAACTAATGGATACTGGTGATGATATATTGTCACCGGTGACTGTTAGATATAATGGATCGGAAATGCATCCCTTATATTTATCATCACCTGCGAATACTGCATTAATAATGTAGTATCCCTTATCCAAATCATATAAAGTGAAACTGCCTTTACCGTTTACAAGACCTACAGTGTGGTTGCTGCCATTAACCTTAACGGTAACAACGGCATTTATGGATTGGTTCAAATCAATACTAACAACAGCGAAATCATGATAGCTCATTGAATTCTTATCTATGCTGATTTCCATACCGGTAATCACCTTGTTGACAAACAACTGTTTAACATCGGAAGTGCTGTTGGCATATCTGTCATCCCCTGCAAACTCTGCATGAACATCATAGACGCCATCAGCTAAATTAGTAACGTAATAGTCTATGCTGCCCTCAAAAACTGCAACATTATAAGACTTAGTGTCAACAATCAGAGTAACAACACCAGTAATTCCCAGATTCATGGAAACAGAAATCAGCACATCGTCTCCAGCAATAATCGATTGTGTGAATTCCACATCAACAGTGGTGACGATTCTATTAACAATGAAATCCCTTGAATCTGATACGTTAGCATTATACATATCATTGCCTTCGAATGTGGCAACAACCGTTAGAACATCATTATTGACGGGAGTATATTCATGAGTGACAACATCAGCGTTATCAACATATTCTGTGTAGTTTGCGCCGTTAATGGTAAATATCACATTACCCTTAACTGTATTGTTCAATTTTGCTTTGAGTGTTACTGGTTTATCGACATAAATTGATTCATCAATATCTTCGAGGTTAATTGACAAATCTCTTTTAATTACATGGATTGTTTTGCTTGTTTCATATCCGGTGTAGTTTTGATCATCATCCAAACGGAAATCAAGTTGATAAGTGCCCTCAGATTTATCGCTAATGCAGACCTGATAATTTATTTGAGGATTAGATGACACCGGATACCCATAACTCACACCATTAATATAGATATTTAAATCACCAGTAGAGTTTATAGTATCAATGTAAATTTCGATATCCTCACCAACATAACTAATTTCATTACAACGGATAGTTATAAGCGAATTATTAGGGACAACAACAAATTCATCATCCGAACTTACATTATTATTATAATCATCACTGCTGAAGAACTGGATTTGGGCATTCATACGACCTCCAGGCAAGCCATACAGGGCAACATTAGCCTCACCGTTAGACATGACCCCCTTGAATGTCCTTTTGTTAACAGTGACATTAACAGTACCGTTGGCATAATTTCCAACATGAACATTTGCATAGGCGGTATTCGGATAAGTCACATCTTCAATATTCACATCAATAGTAGGGGTTAGCCTTGAAACAGTGAACATAATATTATTTTGTGTTAAATTCTCATAATTAGAATCACCGTAAAAAAATGCGGTGGCAACATAATTTCCTGCAGGCAATCTGTCAGCCTCAATCAGCGCCTTCGCAACACCATCGTATATTGATTTATTTTCACCTATTCTAATTGCAACATTTCCATTAAAGTTATCGGCACAATCAACAACAAACATGGGTTTATCAGCGACAGTTACATTCAATGCAACGACTTTGGCATTTAACTCATCACCAATCAAATCGCCGTCAGTTATTCCCAATCTGTCAGAATCCGAATTTTCATCTCTTTGCTGTGCGGGAAGTCCCCCATTGTCATCTTTTGCTGATGCATTGTCAGACAAACCTCCATTGTCATTATCCATTACTTGATTATCTTCATTAATCTCTAAGTTATCATCTGAATCTATTGCAGATATTTCTGTATCATTCACTTCACTAGCACATGCGCTCGCTATAGTGAACAAACAAATAATCAGACATATAACTAGAAAGTATTTTTTGAATCTCATTTAATTCTGCTCCATTTTTTTACTGTTGAATATTATATTTAATTAATTATTTAATGCTTTCCAACAATGGAAAAAAAACATGTTTCTGAATTCAGTATTACCAATTTAAAATCAAAAAAAAACTATATAAAGATTGATAAAATTGCTTTGAGAAAAAAATAATATTAAACTTTACGGACACCATTCTTTAAAAAAAAGCAATATTCTTTAAAGTCATATGTGGAACCACCCAAAATTTAAGAATTTACTTCCAAAATCTTGGATAAGTATCAGGTTTCATTAACACTTTAGAAACATTAACCGCAAAACCACCATCGGCTTCCAAAATCTCATTGGAAGTCAATAAAGAATTACCTGCACCAACCAACTCGCCCTTAAGTGTTTCGATTGCTACAATGTCATTCTTTTGAATATTGTCCGCCAATTCCACAATTCCTCCATTGGCCAGATCAGCACCATGGCAAACCGCATCAACAGCGGAATCCTTAATGATGATTTTTGGAAGATAATCTGCCGCCCTTTCCATCGGCATTATCGCATCCCTCAGGAATGACTCGTCACCATCTTCCTTCCAGAAATGGTATGCATCTGTAACATCCTGCAGAGTCACCAATTTGTTTTTCTCATTGAATGAACCTACCTGTGTTCTTCTAAGCTCAGCCATGTGAGCCCCAACACCCAATGCCTCTCCAATGTTGTGGCAGTATGTCCTTACATATGTCCCTGCTTCACAGCCGATTCTAAAGAGAACATCTCGCCCTTCAATCTCATAGATTGTGGAATAGTAAATGTTACGGGTTCTCATTTCACGCTTAACGGCTGATTTGACCGGAGGCAGCTGGAAAATCTTGCCTGTGAATTCGGCAAAGACTTCACGAATCCTTTCCTCATCAACATCCTGATGAAAAGTCAAAAGACAGACATACTCCTTTGGAGCGGTCAGTAAAAGTTGAATGGCACGGGTTGCATCATTCAATCCGACAGGCAAAATTCCTGTAACCTTAGGATCCAATGTTCCGCCGTGGCCTGATTTTTCCAAGTTCAAAATACGTTTAATCCATGAGTCAATTTCATGAGATGTCGGACCTGATGGCTTGTCTAAATTAATTACCCCTTTAGAAATGTAATCATTAATCTCCCTGTCTTCGGGCTTGCAGCCGAATTCAGATGATGTGAAACTTTTAGACTTTGTCACCATGTTGAATTTCATGAAAAAAACCTTAAAAAATAGTAAATAAAAAAAGTTATGAATAATTTTGTCAATTATTCACTATGAATTTATAAGTCAGCTAAAGCTGCTTTAATAGAGTCGATACCGCCGGAAACGTCGATGGAATCTTCGGTTGGTTCTAAGTGAGCAATGTTACATCTTCTGTTTTTAACTGCTTCACCAACAACTTCTACAAAGTTTTCATCGATAATTTCAACGATTGCACATTTTTCGCCAGCTTCTCTACCGGCGATTTTAACACATACTCTACCTACTTCAATTGATGCCATTTATATCACCTTTAATGTTTGAATAATGATTTCTGATACTTTTTCAGGATTGAAAGTACCAGTATTTATAATTATGTCATAGATATCCATATTTGAAATGTCAATGTTATGGATTTCCATGTATCTCAAGGCTTCGCTTTTTTCACGAGTTATAATCTCCTCTTTGGCTACATCAACAGACTTCTCTTCTCTTTCGGAAATTCTTTTTGATCGAACATCAAAAGGTGTTACCAACCAAACTCTCAAGTCAGCATTATCAACAAAATATGCGGACAGCCTTCCTTCGACAATAAGATTTTCTGCCTCTTTAGCCTTTTCAGCTTGCCTTTTATCAATTTCTTTATCTATATCATCATTACCTTCAGCAAACTCACTGAATTCAAGAACACTCATTCCCCTTTCTGCAGCCATTTCTCTAAAGACAAATCCTGCAGAAATATATGGAATATCTAACTTTTCTGAGAGACCCTCAGCAGTGGTAGTTGTTCCAGTTCCAGCCAATCCACCGACAGTAATTATCATTATTTTCTAGCCTCGTTTTTGAAATGTTTACGAGCACAGCTTGAACATAAGTAACCACCGAATGGACGGTTAGGTCTTTTAGCTGTTTTTGATAATTTTGCGATTTCATATGGACGTCCACGAGGAACTCCATGTAACACTTTACCACATTCAGCACAAACATGCTTAGATGGTTTTTTCTTTTTATATCTTAAAACATTAGCCCCACCAGGGGTGTTTTTATGAATTCTTTTATATGATCTTGATCTAAACCTATTTGCAGGCATTTAATCACCTTAATAATTTTTAAATAAATAATTGTGTAATAGCGTATTCAAAATAGAATAATATAATATATTCTTTTCATCATTAATAAATGTATGGTAAAAGGGTTAAATTAGAACCCTTGTTTAAATCCTAAGAATTTTCTTAGTATTTGACTCATACCGAATGTACAAATCATATACCATAACAACCATCCAATACCATAAGGGATGGTAGCCTGTCCACCATAAATGATACTTCCAATGAAATGCCATAGTGGAGTTAAAGTAACCCAATAAACAGAAGGAGGCAAGTGAATAACTAATCCGCTAATGGCAGAAGATCTCATCCAGAAGAATATCAAAATAATCGGAACAAAAGTAACGATCATCGGTTTGAATGAGTTAGTCATCATTTTACTTTGGTCTTGCATCATTTCAGACTGTCTGGCTTGAAGTTCAGCAACTTTCTTTCCGTCCCCTTTTTTCTGAGCCTCTCTCAACTCTTTTGTTAGACTTTTATTTCTTGCTTGGATTTCATTCATTTCATCTTGGTCAACTAGATATTTGTTTGCAATAGTTGTAATTAGTGAAACAATAAATGCAATAATTAATACTGTTAAAGCCGGATTTGCTGGATTTGGGTCCATTGCTAAAATTGGATTAAAAACTGTATTTAATGCTCCTAAAATAATCCCCCATGGGTCAGGCATAATAGAACACCTCTATAAATTTAAAATATCTATCAATTTTTTAATATTAGAATCTAAATGATTGTCATGATTTTCAACAATTCTTACAGTAGCTCCTGTTAAAGTAGCATAAGCCATTGAAGTAGCCCTGTTCATTTGTTGATGCAGGTCTATTTCTTTAACTTTTTGAAGGTCCCTTTCACGAGTATCATCATTTAATCTTCTATAAATAATTTCATCAGGATTTGCTTCAACCAAAATAAATTGGTCAGGTTGTAATTGCTCTAATACCCATATTGGTAAACCCGGTAAAAAACCGGCAGGAGTATTGATAGTACAGTGAGTGTCAACAATGACATTGTCACTTTCAGACCTTGCTTTGATTTCGGCTGCTGCTTTAGCTTGAATATCTTTTTGAGTTTCAGCAGGCAATTTCCTTAACTCATCCCTATGAGATACAAGTTCGTTTTTAATTGCAATCTCTGTCATTATATCTCCATAATTTAAATGAAGATAATCAACTTCTTCTAAAGCTTTATTCAATAAAGTTGTACTTCCAGAACCTGGAATTCCTGTTAATACTACTAATTTCACTTTAATCCCCCACATTTAAAAGAGAAAAAATAAGAGAAGATTTAATCTCCTCCTAAAACTTTCCTGAGAATAGGATTTGCTGACATGAGCTGTTCTTCAGCCATTTCTTCGTATAGCTTATGAAGAATACCTACAGTAAGCAATACACCAGTACCTCCACCTAAAGCACCGGTTAAATCTGCAAGGAAAGCAATTAAACCTACATAAACACCACTTATAATGGTAAGAGCAGGAATATACTTTTTCAAAATCTTATACAATTGACGTTTACTACTTCTGAAACCTGGAATCTGAATACCAGAATTATAAAGTTGTTCAGAAATCTTTTTAGCGTTTAAACCACTAATTTCAACCCATAGATATGAGAACAGTATACAACATGCAATAAAGAATATCGCATATACCAACACATGTATCGGTTCAGATATGAACATATGCAATTTAGGTGTTGACAATAACCAGGCAATTCCATCAACCGCTTTACCCTTATCCAAGTGTCCAAGAATTGGGAAACCAATCTTTTGGAAAACATTAGCGAATAAAGTGACGTTTACAAGCAATGCACTTGTTAAAATTACAGGCATGTTACTTGAGTAAACGAATTTTAATGGGTATTTACCAACAGATCCTCTGATTCTTCCGTGACCTCTTACACTACCGTGAGATATAGGAATCTCTACTCTCATAGCTTCTCCGTAAAGAACAACTGCAAATACAATGATAGTTGCAAGCAGTGGGATTAAAGCATAAAAGTCAGGCATTCCTACAGTAGCTTGTTGGATGAATTTTGGAATGATACCTGCAAGTAAACCGTCTTGACCAGGCAAGATACTGAATGTACCCACCATGATTTGTTGACATACACCAGCAGCAATGAATAAACCGATACCACTTCCGAATCCCCATTTGGATACAACTTCATCAAGGTAAATAATAACCAACGCACCTAAAACGAGTTGTAAAATTAATAATCCAGTATAGGAACCATCAATAGGAACTATGTTTCCAGTAAGCACCAAAACACTTGCTTCGAAAACTGTAAACACAATGGATAATAGTTTTTGAGTAGCTTGGAAATGAGATTTATCTTTATGGGATGAAAGATCCAAATCTAAAAGATTTGAACCAACTAATAATTGTAAAACAATAGAAGCAGTAACAATTGGACCTATTCCTAATGTAAGAATAGAACCAAAACTTCCAGCCATAACCGCCCTTAATGCAGCAAAACTGTCGTAAGATCCTGGAGATACACCATATAATGGAATTTGAGTTAAGAAAAAGTATAACACCAAGATAAGAGCGGTCCATTTAAGTTTTTCGTTGAAATCTTCCCTGTGAACCGGAGATTTAACCTCTGGAATAAATTTAAATATTGGCTCTAAAACTTCTAATGATGACATTTTATCCCCTGATTAAAGGAATAAAGCTATAATATTATAGCTTCTCCTCCTAATTCTTCAATTTTTTCAATTGCAGATGCTGAGAATTGAGGTGCTGAAATTTTGTAAGCTTTGGTAATTTTACCTTTTGCTAAAACCTTATCATAACCTAATTCAGTTACATCTATGACAATAGCGTCACCATCTTTGGAGGCTTTGCCTTGTGCTATTAATTTATCAGCCTGTTCTTCTAAATATTTTAAGTTAACAGCGCTGATTTTTTTAATCATTTTTTGAGGTCTTTTGAAACCATGTTTTCCAAAGTGGTCAGGGTCGTGGATTACAGTCCAGGTCCAGTGTTGTTTACCTGCACCTGCTTTTCCTTTTCCACCCTTGTTACCTGCACCTCTACGTTTTTTGGTACAGCCTCCACCGTTGGATCTGGAACCTCTTTGTTTATTGATTTTACGTTTTGTTCTAATCATAATATACACCTGAGTTTAAAGCATTCTTTTTGCAAGATCTTTAATTTCTTCTCCCCTGTAACCTAAAGATCCACCTTCTTGAACAGATAAACGGATATCTTCGTAACCTTTTCTTGGAGGGTGTAAACGGAATACAGGTTTAATACCTACATCAGCTAATTTAACTTTACCATCAACTAAAGCTTTAGCTAACTCTTCAATATTGTTATAATCAGAATTTTCAGCAACATACTCATCAGTAACTTTTACATTACCAGGGAGTCTTCCTCTTTTAGCAATCATTGCTGCTACAGTTTCAGCATCGATTTCTCCCCATGTGATGTAATCCTTAGCTTTTTGAAGCATACCTTCGTAACTAGGATTTTCTTCAACTAACACTGCATGGCTGATTCTGTTAAGTCTTAACATGTCTAAGGTGTCTGCAATATTTTTGATGACACCGGTAGTTCCTCTAACTCTAATAACTAAAAACATACTATCACCAATTAGTAGTCAACTCCCATTTTCTTGAGATCATCTTCGCTTGCTTTAACATTACTTAATTCTTTTAAAGCACCAAATACAGCATTAGCAAAGTTAACAGTGGTTTGAGTTTGTCCGAAAGTTTGAGACCATACATCGTGAATACCGGCTAGTTTTAAGATAGTTTTACCAACGTCACCAACTACTAATCCTACACCTGCAGGAGCTGGCATTAAGGTAACACTTACACTACTGGTTTTACCGGTTACTTTAAATGGAACTGTGTGTTCTCTTCCACAAACACAACCCCAATCTCCACAACCTCTTCTTACTTTAATGATGTTGTATTTTGCATTGTCTACAGCCTTTCTAATAGCAGGACCGACCTCTTTAGCTTTACCTTGGCCTAATCCAACGTAACCATCTTTGTTACCTACAGCAACAATTACTCTGAAATTAACTTTTCTACCAGATTTATGCATCCTTTGAACTAAGTTTACATCCATTACTTCTTCTTCTAAATCTGGAATTAAGGCATCAACTATTTCTAATTCCATAATTGGAAGACCTTTTTCAAAGATTTCATCGATATCAGTATAGGTTCCCATTCATCCATATTAAAACTCATAGTTATACCTCTGCCTCATCGATATTTTTAACAGTTTCATCAAAGTTTTCTGGTAAATCTTTAGGATTAAGACCTCTTTCAAAATACTTTGAGAATTTTTTAGCAACTTCTTCAGCGTCTAAAGATTCAGCATAATTTGCAATGTGTTCTCCTCTGATACGTTCATCTTCAGGGAAAATGAAGTCTCCGTGAGGAAGGTCTAAACCTGCGTCAAGAGCACCTTTTAAAGCTGCAAATATTTTAGAACCTTTGATCGGTGATTTTAAACCGATGTCTAAAATTGCACTTTCTACACCTGCAGCTAAAGCTCTTTTAGCACATAAGTATGCTGTTAAGTAGAATGCTGAAAGGTTTCCAGTGTGTCCTAAATAACCAAATTGAGATAATTGTTTACTTACAGCAGATGCAACAGTGATATCTCCTTCAGGAGCGTAATTAATAACTTGAACAGTAGCGTGAGAGTTTGAAACTCTTACAACTAAACGAGATTTGTCATAATCGACCAATTTCATTCTAGCTGCATAATCAGTTTTACCTTCTCTTCTTCTTCTGAATGCTACTTTATAATTGGTTCCTTGTGCCATGTTTATTCATCTCCTTTAATTAAATCATGGTCACGGGCGTAGTTTCTCATGTAAGATTTACTTCTAAATGCGCCACCCTTAGCCATTTTGTATAATTTACGATAGGTACGCATTTCTTTAAGATCTTTTCTTAAAGCTCTAATAGTAGTCATCCAAGCTTTTTTCTTAGGAGTACGTGCTTTTTTAGCTCCTTTTATACTACCTCTACCTTTTCTTTTACCTTTTGCTTTTTGTTCTTTAATTTTTTTAGATCTGTAGCTACTAATACCTTTTTTAGGTTTTGCTTTAATAGCTCCATCATTAATTAACTGCTTTACTCCTTCTCTAGTAATAGCCAAAGATACTTCTTCTAATCTTTCTGGATCAATCCATACACGATTAAGCCCTACTTTGAGTATACTAGCAGCTAATCTTCTTTGAGTTGTAAGATTCATGTATATAATCCTCCATTTAGATAAAATCTAAATTCCCTTTATTTTTAATTCAAACAGTTAAATCAATTCAAATAAAGCCCCGGAATTGATTCAACTTATAAATATAATTTATTTGTTTAATACTTTAATCCCGAGTTCTGATGCTTTTTCCAACATCAGAGCTTTTTTCCTTTTACCGATAGAAGCGCTTATTCTTGCAGCATCGCATGCTGGGTCTAAGTCTTCTAACTCTTGCATATTGTGAACAAGAACATCATTATATCCTGAAGGGTGTAAGTCCCTTATGGCTCTAGGGGTTCTGTAACCAATAGCTGGCATGTCAGGTTTACCTGCTTCATATCTTCTCATTTTACTGGTTTTACCTCTAGGGCGTCTCCATTTGATTGCCATTTAAATCACCATTATTCTTTGCTAGTTAAGTATATTCCATCTTGGAATACTCTAGGATCTCTTCCTTTAATTTTAGTTGCTTGTTCTAAGTTAGCCATGGTTTGACCAACATGTTCCTTGTTAATACCTGTAATTGTTACCTCATCACCTTTGACTGCTACTTTAGCAGAACCTACGATTTTAGCAGTTCTTGGGTGTCTTTCCCCGAGGAAATTGTCAATTACAACAGTATCGTTTTGAACTTTCACAGTCATTGGAAAGTGAGCAAATACGATTTTCATGTGATATTCAAAACCGTCAGTTACACCGATTAACATGTTGTTAATGTGTGCTCTTGTGGTTCCGATCATTGCTTTGTCTTTCTTTTTTGGAAATGCTGTTTCTAAAACAACAAAATCATTTTCTTCCTTAATACTTACATTAGGATAAGTAAATTTTCTGGAGTCTTCTCCATTAGGTCCTTTTACAGAAACCTCATTATTTTCAATTATAACTTCAACGCCTTCAGGGATTTCAATTTCTTCCCTTATAGCTGCAGCTACTACCATTTTATCACCTAATACATGTAAGCCAACAAACGTCCACCAATTCCTCTTTCCTTAGCCTCATTGTGAGTCATAATTCCTTCAGGAGTTGTGACGATTAAAATACCAAAGTTTTTTGCTGGCAAATATCTTTTTTCAAATTTCTCAAATTCATCTTTCTTAACAGCGTGACGAGGTTTGATAACACCACATTTGTTAATGTTACCTTCTAATTCTACTATGAATTTACCTGCCCTGTTATCATCAACATATTCAAAATTACCAATATAATTCTCTTTTTGCATTGTGCTTAAAACTTGTCCAATCAATTTGGAAGCAGGAGAAATAACACAAGAGTCATTTACTTGTAATTCGTTATTTCTGATATTAGTTAAAGCATCAGCAAGAGGATCCATAAGACTCATATAAATAACCTCTAATTATATTTTTTAAATCCCATTTTAGGGGCAACTTCCCTAAAACATTGTCTGCATAAATTTATACCATATCTGCTTACCATAGCAGAGTGGTCTCCACAACGACTACATTTTTTTGCAGCTTTTCCGTATTTTCTTGGCAAAATATCACCTTATTCAGTTACATAATTAACTTTGAAGTTTTCTTCCATAAATTTCATAGTTTCTTCTTTAGAAATTCTATGTTTTTGAGGAACTTTCTTTTGTTGAATTTTTCTTCTGGAAATCCTGTAACCAGGTTTTTCAAATGTGATAGAAACATTCATACCAAATATACCGATATCTGGGTTGTATCTCATACCAGGGATATCAATGTGTTCCCTAATACCGAAAGAAAGGTTTCCTTGAGCATCAAATTGAGTAGGTCTAATATTTCTACTAATACCTTCTAATACCATATCAATAGCTTTATCAGCTTTTTCTCCACGTAAAGTTAATTTACATGCAATTGGTTGTCTTTTTCTGATACCCCATTCTGGGTTGGTAACTGTTGAAAAAGTTTTTACAGGAGTTTGATCGAACATTTGTTCTAATAAAGTAATAGCACGAGATAATTTTTCACCTGCTTCTCCAACACCAATACTGACAGTAGCTTTTTCGATACGTACTTCATTCATTGGGTTCATTTATTAACCTCCAATAAAGATATTGCTGGTGCATCGGTACCAACTACAAATGCATAATCTTTTAAAGTTAAAAATTCGTCTTTAGCACTATTTTCGATGATAATAGTATTTGGATTAGAAGATTTGTTTTCAATGATTTCTGAAACTGTACCTAATTCACCGGTGTGTTTACCACCAGTAACAAGAACAGTAGCCCCTTCTTGTAAAGGATATACTTCAACAATTTCCTGTTCAGGTACTTTTAAACTAATAACATCTCCAACGGAGTATGCATCTTCATCAATAATAACGTTTTTACCATCGTTAAGGTTTAATTGAGTTTTTCCACATTTAATAGTGGATTTATTAACAATTTTAGATAATTTAGCACTACCATCATCAATTAAATCTAATTGTAATCTTCCTTTTCTATCTAAAAGAACTCTATAAGCTTCACCAGTTTTTGGAATTTCAACAATATCCATGAAACCCACTGGGAATTTATAATCTTTAACAGCTCTTCCATCTACTAAAACATTGCCGGAGTTGATGATTCTTTTTGCTTCTCTAGCATTGTCTGCTAATTTTAAAACATCTCTGATAACTAAAGTTAATGGAATAGACTGTTCAATGGAATGAGAACCTGCAGAAGGTTTTACAGTCCATGTGTCTTCTTTAGGATGAATAGGCCAAGATTTAGGTGCTTTATATCTTTTAAGATGTTTTCTAGATCCCATTTTAGCCATATTAATTATCTCCTTTATTTTTAATTCTTCTATCGTCTTTTAAATCAGCTTCAATAATCACTAAGTTAGATGGGTCAACAGGGAGAAATGTGGTTGTTCCATCAGGTTTAGCTAATGTAACATCTTCAACGGTTACTTTGTATGAAGTGTAATCTACAGTGAGAACTTCACCTTCATGTCCTTTAAAGTCTCCACGGACAACTCTAACTTTGTCTCCTGTTCTAACAGGTAAAGATCTTTTTCCGACTTGATCTCTTAAATCTTTACTTAAAGAAACACTTAAATATTTACCACGTGCATGAGCAGGAGCAGTGTAACGAGCTTTTCTTTGTTTTCTTGGTTGAATTGACATTTTTTCACCTATACTAAAATACTTGCTGCACTACCTACACTAGGCCATCTGTCAGCTGCTTCTTTTGCAACAGGACCTCTAATTTCAGATCCTTTTAAAATTCCTTCAGGAGTAATAATAACTGCTGCATTATCTTCAAATTTAACACGAAGACCATCAGCACGCCTATATTCCTTTTTTTGTCTTACTACAACTGCATTAACAACTTCTCTTCTCATATCTGCAGTTCCTTTTTTAACAGATGCAACAACTAAATCTCCAACACCAGCTACATCGATTCTTCTTCTTACACCTTTGAATCCTTTTACGGAAATAATTTCGATTTCACGAGCACCAGTATTGTCAACACATTGGAGTCTTGCTCCAATAGGTAATGCTTTAGTCATGCTTGAGGTTAATGGTTTCATAATAATTACTCTCCTTTAACTTCAACTAAAACAAAATGTTTAGTTTTACTTAATGGTCTACATTCTGCAACTTTAACAGAATCACCAACATTCACATCTAAACAATCAGGTTTGTGAACGTTGATTTTAGATTTCCTCTTTTCGTATCTTTCATATTTTTTAATGAATTTATAGTAACTACGTTCAACAGTAATAGTCCTTTCTGCTTTGTTACTTACAACAACACCTTCAAGAACTTGACCTCTTACAGGTAAAGTTCCGTGAAATGGGCAGTTAGGATCATCACATGTAGTTTCTGGTTCTTGAACGTTAAGCCCAACCATATTATCACCATTTATATTTTTTTAAACCTTTTTTTTATTCTATCTTCAGGACGAATAGACAAAATGTCACCATCAATTTCAATTTTTTCCCCGTTTGGAATTTCAAATACGAAAAGGGATCCTTTTTTAGGAACCACTTTTTCGGTATTATCCATTTCCTCTATTTTAATGGTATTTTTTGTCTCATCAATAATTGTTCCCTTTAAATTAAGAGATTTATTCTTCTTACTTGTTGCATGAACCTTCAAACCGATGAATTCATGATGAACTAAGTTTTTTGAAGTAATCATATTCTCAATCTCTTAATGAAAATTTTTACAATAAATTATGCAGAAAAATTACAAAATTTTATTGAAAAACATATCGAATAGATGAATTATCTCCTTTTCTTGTTGTTCTTTTTAGACTCACGAATTTCAATAGTATCAGAAGAGAAACCCATATCGGATAAAACTTCTTTAACCTTAACCTTATGATCTCCTTGAAGTTCAATTTGACCATTTTTAGCGGTTCCTCCACAAGCACATTTTGCTTTGAGGGTTTTAGTGAGTTCTTTGATATCAATATCGTGTTCATCTATACCTTCGATAATAGTCATGAGTTTTCCGAATCTTCTTCTAACTGTAAACACCTTTAGAGTCTGAACCTCACGTGCTATTTCTTCACAGACACAAAGTTCTTCAGGAAGCCCACATACATCACAGATTTTTGACATTTAATTCTCCTTTTGTTTTTCATTTAAAATTGTAAGAACACGAGCAATTGTTCTTTTTAATTCTCTAATTTTTCCAGGGTTTTCGACTACCCCGGCAGCTGCATTTTTAGAAACATTTTTGGATAATTCAGTTCTGAGTTCAACTAATTTGTCTTGAATCTCATCAACTTCCATGTCCCAAATTTCTTTACTTCTTAAAATCGCCATTGTTCCAACTCTTTTGGATAATTAAATTTAATATCTAATTATCATCTTCTTCTACTTCTTCAGTAGATTCTTCTTCAACAACTTCTTCTAATTCTTCGAGATCTTCAACATCCTCAATGATTTCTTCTTCTTCGATGATTTCTTCGGTTTCAACATCGATTTCTTCTTCAATGATTTCACCATCTTCTTCAATGGTCATTTTTGGAGGAAGAATTTCGACAGAATCAGGTAATACAGTTTCTGGAGGCATAATTCTTACATAAATACCTAATACACCAGGTTTTAATTCAGCGGTAGCAAAACCTTCTTCAACTAATCTGATTGAAGGTTCACCACATTTTTTGATGTATCCTTCTACGAATTTAGCTACAGCAGATCTAGAACCTCTGATTTTACCAGAAATAGTAACTTCTACACCTTGAGCTCCAGCGCCCATAATTCTACGAATAGTAGAGTAAGCTACTCTTCTGAAGTGCATACCTCTTTGTAACATATTGGAAATTTTGTATGCCATGATTTTTGGGTTGAGTTCTGGAACATCAACTTCTTTAACTTCAATTTGTGGATTGTCTAAACCAAATTCGGTTTTTAAAACGTTGGTAATAGTCCTGACGTTTTTACCACCTCTACCGATTACCATACCAGGTCTTTCTGCGTAGACAATAACCATGGTACCTAAAGGTGTAATTTGAACTTCCATACCACCGTATCCAGCTCTTTCAAGTTCTTTTTCTAAGTATTCGTCAATTCTAGTTCTTCTAAGGCCTTCTTGAACGAAATCTTTTTCTATCATTAGTTAGCCTTATTGAACGGAGTCATTCTACCGAATGCTCTTGGGATGTAACCAGGGATTACGACACCTTTGTGAGATGAGATATGTTCAATGAATAATTTTTCAGTGTCCATACCTTTGTACTCTGCATTAGCTTCAGCATTTTCTAAAACTTTTAAGATTTGTTCTGCAGCTTTTACAGGGTATCTACCGGCAGCCCATCCTTCTTGTCCTTTTCTGTGACCAACTTTTTTGTTGTGTCTTTTGAAAGGAACAGACTTTTTCATGTCAATAACATCTTCTAAATAAGCTTTTGCTTTAGCTACTTCCATTCCTCTAATTGCACTGCAAATTTCAACACTGTGCTTAGGAGAAATCTTAAGAGATTTTGCCATAGCACGTGCAGTTTTTGCTTCATCAACTTCTTCATTATAAGCATATTTGTTAGCCATGTTCTAATCTCCTTATTTAAGTGGTACAAACATGGATGATCTTGTAGCACCCATACCTGGGTCTCCGTGTTGGACTCTTTTTCTGGTTGGTGCATATTCACCAAAGTAGTGTCCAATCATTTCAGGTACAATAGTAACTTCTACAAAATTTTGACCATCATAAATACCGAAAGTGGTTCCAACCATTTCAGGTATTACAATCATGTCTCTACAATGGGTCCTGATTACAACAGGACGGCCATCTTTAGTTCCTTCTTTATTTAATTTTCTCATTTTGTCCAAGACGATTTGTTGTCTTGGTAAGAATCCTCTTTTTAAAGATCTTCTTTGTCTTGCAGGGAGTAATTCCATTACTTCCTCTAAAGACATGTCTTGAAGTTCTTCAAGAGTATAACCTTTATATTTAAATACTTTTCTTGCCAATGAAACACCCTCTATCTATCTTTTTAAACCTGTTCTTTTAGCTGCAATTGAACC
>ONSJ01000025.1 GCA_900320515.1 uncultured Methanobrevibacter sp.
TCAAGGAAAATCCACATATTATTATGAATGGAAATGCTTTGACGAAAAAATAGGCATGGCCTAAGAATCTCCGGCTTCTACAAGCCGGAGAGGTTCAATGAGTAGAAAAAGAAAAATCGACAAACCGTTTGATTTTGGATATAATGTAATGTACAACGAATATCCAAAGGAATTACACAAGGTTTTAAATGTTCCGGGAATATTCAGAAGAAAGGCCAATGAGAAAGTATATTTCAAAGACGGCAGCATCGGTGAAATGGACAGTTCATATATCATAGATCCGGATTCAAAAACAATTTTTGAACCTATGGTTGCAAATGGAGAACACCAATCAACCCCTGTTGGCAAAGACAAACTCAAAATGATAAGCAGGTATGGAATCCAGCAGATTCATGATGAGAATCTTCCGCAATTCTCATATGTTGCTTCTCACATCAGCCGAGAAAAACATGAACAAATCTATTTCAGAAGTCCCACAGACATTATTAAACCATTTTTCCTTGACCTTGGTGAAGAGAACATTGAGAAAAGGTTAAATAATGTTAAAAAAATAATTAATCAACAGGAAAACATCAGCAGCGAAGATGCATTAAATCTTGGCATTATTGTGCTGTTTGCACCAAGGTGTAGGGCGAAGGAAATAACAAAAGATGTTTTAGGTTTGTATATTGCTATTTCAGACCGCATATCTCAAAAAATGGAGTCCACATTATATTCTGTGTTGTATGCTATGGTTTATGCATTTTTTGAGGATGAAAATGAATATTGGGGGGTTATTAATATGTTAAAAGATAATACAAGTCAAGAATCAGTAGAAAAATTTGAATCAGTTGAAATATTCAAAAATAAAGTTTCAGAACTTGAAAAGGTTAATGCTTCTGCTAATGGTAAGATTGCTGACCTTGAGAGGGCTAATGCTTCTGCTAATGGTAAGATTAGTGACCTTGAGAGGGCTAATGCAGATCTTGAAGCTGAAATTAAATATTTGAAATCACAAGTCAATAACGCTAAATAAGGGTTATCAAATCCTTATTTTTTAAATTTTTAACTTAAAATTAGTGTTCCCTCAGTTCATATGTTTTCACCATTAAATCTTTCTTTTTTTCAAATCGGTATTATAACAACCGATTATGCAACGCCCAAAATTATTTAAATTTTTAAATCATATCGAATCCTTCATATGGCTTTTGACAAATCTTATAATAGTTTAATCAACTTAATTTTATATTTTGCTGTTAGTTTTGCTTTTTGATTGAAAACAAATAGATTTAAGCAAGTTTTTAAAATCGATTTAATGCGCCTACAAAAAACTTTAATAACAATTTAATTCATAAAATATAATATTATTGTAAAAAAATACATGCGGGTGGAAACTTGGAAAAACCACAATTGATTAATTTTATAGCGAAAGTAATGGAGGACTCAGGTTTTAAGGTCTATAAGAACTTTAAAACCTCGCAAAAAGTCATTGACATATATGCTATTCTACCCACAACTATTGGGGACTTTGGGGTAGTTGTAGCATGTCTGAATTATGATAAAGAGGTTCAGGTTGGCGTTGATGTCCTGAGGGAAATGGAGGAAGTGCAGGCAAGCCTCAAGGCTTCCAAAGTGACTATCGTAACTTCATCATATTTCTCAGATCAGGCCAAAAACTATGCAATCAGGAAAAACATCAAATTGGTTGACAGAAACAATTTGCTTGAATTGGCCAAAAAATATCAGGACCGGACCAATCAGACAACACTTGACAACACGGTCTATGATGGAGGGGCATCTGCTTATATTGAAGAGGAATATCCCGAATACAATTATGACGCTTCTGACATGGAATACATCATGAATCGAAGGGATGCTCATCCTAATGTCTATAAGAACACCTTGTATAGGCATATTGATGAGCCGCATGCCAGAGGATTTTCTTCACTTTTAAACAGGGGCCGCCAGCAAAGAAACACAGGCAGCCTAAGCCCTTATTCCCAGCAGACAAATCTGTACAATTATGATACAAGGGCGGGTTCTCTTGCATCAGGCTCTTCAGGTATCGGTTCACTTATATTCAGAATCATAAGCAATCCTATCGGACTGGTTCTTGTGGTGGTGATTGTTTCCTATCTGGTATCATTCATTGCCGGCAATCTGCTTAAGATGAATTCCGGTACGGCCGGACTGATAGAAATGTTTGTTGCTCTGGCACTGTCCTACGGATTGTCATTCTACACCGACAGGAATGCCGACTTTATCGTAAAAGGAACATTCATATTCTTCATTTCATTGATTATATTGATAATCCTAATCTTCGTATAATTGGGATTGTGGTTTTCGGTGATGGGATTAGGTCTCATCGCTGCCCGTATTTTTTTTGTAAAACGACATTATAATGTAGATTAATCCAATAAGGTATAAAAACCAGATCATTATGTCTGTTGGACCTGTTTCTATCCAGATTATTGTATGTGTCAGGATGAATGCGTATATTCCGATACCGGCACCATTTTTAATTTTATGAATCGCTCCCAGAAACGCTCCCATAAAAAGCATTTGGATTGTCAGACCTATGTATCCGAAATCAAGCATCACAGGACCGAAGAGGGTTGATGTCAGACAGACATTGTAGTGAAGGACATATTCTCCGATGAAAGTTCTCGGGCTTCCGGATGAGAATATCATCGCCAGTATCTTTCCTCCTGTTGTGCCTGCAAGGGGCAGAATCCTTTCAAAGACTTCCAGTGTGAATGCTGCACGATAAAATATGAGTTCCAGTGGGTTGAGCGTCCAGTGCTGATTTGAAATGGACTGGGAAGCGATGTATCCAACGGCAATCAGGCCGGCAACGATTATTGCGATAAACACAATTCCAAATTTCCTGGAAATCTTGTCCAGATAGTATAATGTGATGAATGAGCTTCCTAAAATCCCCAGAACGGAGGTTCTGTATCCGTTAAGGCCGAATATCAATGCGCCTATTATTATTAAAATCAGATATTTCCTGTCATAGTATTTGGCAAGCAAAAGATTGATTGTTATCAAAAACAAGGGATAGGCAACTCTCCAGATGTTTGTGGTTGCATTTGCCTTGAGAGTTGAATTGAATAGTGGGATTCCTCCTAAAAGCACCAGATTCAGGCTTTGAAGGATTAAGGCTATTATTGCCAGTGTCAAAAGCAGCTTTTCACTTAAATAGTTGGTCTCGCCTGTTTCGATATTTGCCTTATATTTAACGGTCAAATATCCAACGGCAAAGACGATGCATGCAAATATGACTGTTAAAATCACTTCTGCATCAAGAGGATCTTCAAATCTGTAGTTGAATGATCCCACATAGCCCATTGCAAGAAATGCAAGTATTGCGATAACTACAATTAGCGGATTGAAAAAGTCGTATTTTCTCATTTTAATCTCCTAGCTCCCTTGCTGAGATGCACAGGTTTCCTGCAAAGTCAGGCATGGCAGCAACATGGGTGTGGACATAGCTTGCCAGGGTGTTTTTCTCCATGAAGCCGTCCTGAAGCTCGTATGAGCCTTTTCCTCTTGTTATCCTGAATGCCAACGGATTTTTCAGGTCGTTGACGATGACCTTTGAGTAGTGGAATTCATGGCCGTGGAAAGTTTCGCCCTTTTTGGAGATGATGTTGTCCTCCTGCACCTCCGCTATTGTGTATTTCAGCGCCTGAACTCTATCTGTTAAAACGGCCTTGTACGGGTATATGTCAACCACCTTATCGTCATGAATGGAGTTCATCAGATACATCAGCCCTCCGCATTCGGCAAAGATGGACCTTGACTCATTGTGGAACTGCTTGATGTCCCTTAACATTTGAAGATTGGCTGACAGTTCCTTTGAGAAAAGTTCAGGATATCCTCCGCCGATATAGAGTCCGTCAACATCCGGCAGGCTTTCGTCATTAAGCGGCGAGAAATACTCTATTTTTGCATTGTTTGCTTCCAAAGCTTCGATGTTTTCCTTGTAGTAGAAATTGAAGACCTCATCATATGCAACACCGATTTTAACGGGTTGCTTGTTCAGCCTGTTCCAGATCGGAATGGTTTTGGAAGTGATTTTTGGCGCTGATTTGGCGATTTCCACCAATCTGTCCAAATCGATTGATTCCTTGATTGTCTTTGACCAGATGTCAATGAATCTGATTGAGGTTTCCCTTTCACGTGCGGGAACAAGTCCTAAATGCCTCTGCTCTATTGAAATGCTCTCGTCACGGATGATTCCTCCGATGACTTCGGTTTTGGTAATCTCTTCAATCGACCTTTTGGTTTTCTCATAATGGGTCTGGTTTTTTACCTTGTTCAGGATGACTCCTGCAATGTTGATTTCAGGATCAAGTGCCTTGAAGCCCAGCACCAGTGCCGCTGCACTTTTGACAAGGCTTCTTGAGTTGATGATTAAGATTACAGGAGCCTTCAGGGATTTTGCCACTGAAGCTGTGCTTCCAATATCGTTTATGGAATCGATTCCCTCATACAGTCCTCTAACGCCTTCAATAACGGCAATGTCTTTTCCTTCCATTCCCTTTAAAAAGGAGTCCCTGACCTGGCCTTCCTTCATGAAAAAGGAATCAAGGTTTCTTGAGGTGTTTCCGGTCGCCAACGTGTGGTAAGATGGGTCAATGTAGTCCGGTCCAACCTTAAACGGCTGGACATTGTATTTTTCGCTTAGAGCCTTCATTATTCCTGTGGCGATTGTGGTCTTTCCGACCGCACTTCCGGTTCCTGCTAGAATTATTCTCATGTTAATATTATTTATTTGGTATATTTTATTAACTTATTGGATTTTGAAAAATCATGCTGATTTTTTGGGCAATTTTCATTTTTTGTGTTTTTTCTACTATTGTGGGGGCGGCTGTAATTTTTTATCTTAATTTTATATTTTATTTTTTTTAGCCATTTTCTGAATCTAATTTTTAGCATATTTTATTTTGATGCAATTTCGAATGATGTAAATAATATATTACATAGTAGTATTTTATTTACATATATTAAAAATTATTGAATGATTTTATATATTATGTGCAACTTAAATATAAACGATTAATCTAATAAATCATTTTTTAGGTTAAATCAAATGAGGTCATAAAAAAATGAAGAAATCGAAACTTTCAATATTATTGCTATTTTTAGTAATGATATTAGCAATCTCTGCTGTTTCAGCAGCAGACACAAACGATACTTCAGACTCAAACTTACAATCTGTCGATGAAGCTCCTGTTGATAAGGTGGCTTCAGCTGACGTTGATAAACTTTCATCAACGGACAGCAACGATGTATTGAGTACTGGAGGAGGTAATTTCACCGATCTTCAAAATTCAATTAACAATCCTGGCCCATCTAAGATGATTACATTAAATTCTAATTATACTAGAGTTGGCGACGAAGGAGTAATTGAAGTTCGAGACACTATTTCCATCATCGGTAATGGATATACCATCGATGGAAGTAATAATGGTGGAATTTTTAAAGTATATCAAGGTGGTTTTTTATTTTTACAGAATGTCATCTTGATTAATGGTAACTCAGAAAATGGTGGAGCTATTTATAACGATGGAACTGTTGTTATTCAAAATTCTAAATTCTTTAATAACGACGCTACTTTAGGAGGAGCTATTTATAACAATGCGTTCCTTACTATAACTGAGTCTACTTTTATAAATGGTTCTGTTTATAATAACGGTAATTTGTCATTATCTAGAAACATTTTTGATGAACCTATCGTAACTACTGCCGATGGTGCAATTACCTCCACTATTGCAGTAACTGTTTTAGATGATGATGTAATGATGGTTAAGGATGAAAGTGTTACACTCGATGCCATAATTACTGATGACAATGGCAATTTTATTAATCAACTTGGTGATTCATTTAAATTCACTGTTGATGGTGTAGAAGCGGGTGCTGCAGTATACAATTATCAACTTAAAAAGTATCAAGCATTGTATACTCTTACTCAACCGGGTGTATATACTGTAAATGTCACTTATGCCGCTGGAAATAATTTAGTTATTTCCTCCAAAGAAAAAAATCTTATTAATTACAGAGGTACATATACTGACTTACAAGAGAGGATTGCTACTGCTACTACTACTGCTTTAGTATTGCCTTATGACATTACTTATAATGATGCAGTTGATGCTGATAGCTTCCCTGGAGGTATGGTAATTGATAAAGCAATCAATATTATTGGTAATGGATTCACTGTTAGTGGTAATAATGCTTGCCGCATATTCAATGTCACTGCTGATAATGTAGCTTTAACTTATATTGCCTTAACTAATGGTAAGGCTACTGATGGTGGTGCTGTTTATGTTGATAATGGTGGCGAATTAACAGTAACTGAATCAACATTCACTAACAACAGTGCTACTAATGGTGCTGCTATATATGTTGATGGTAACTTAATTGTTAATGATGTTACACTTAATGATGATGATGCAGTTTATATTGGTACTTCAGGCAATGCTGAAATTTCAAATTCACTTTTCAGAAGTGATAAACTTTATGCTATTAACAACTATGGAACTCTTGCATTAGCAGGAAATAAAGTTAAAGCTATTTCCAATTATGGAACAATCACTTCAACCGTTAAAGCAGTTGTTTTAGAAGGTCCAAATACTGTATTTGCAGAAAGTCCTAATGTTAAATTATATGCTAATATAACTGATGATAATAATAATCCGATTTATCAGTCTGGATTCAATTTTGTTATCAATAATAATGTAAATATACCTGCAAACTTTAATGAAGCTACTCTGTTATATGAAGCTGACTACACACTCCCGTCTTTCGGTTATTATGATGTTAACATGACTGGAACTGGAGCTCAAATTATTAATGGTACAATAGCTTATATTGCAGGTACTTTCACTGAATTACAATTATTAATCAATAATACAAGTGCTGGTGGAACTTTAGAATTACCACATGACTTTACTTATGATGCTACATTTGATGGTGCTAATTTCCCTGATGGTGTTATTATTAATAAATCAATCATTATTGAAGGAAATGGATACACAATCAGTGGTAATAATAAAAATGTTATTTTATATGCTGAGTCAGGTAAGGTTGTTATAAATAACGTTACTATTGCAAACGGTTACAGTAATTCTGGTTACAGTGCAGTCTTTACTCAAACCGACTTCACTATTGCTAACTCAACTGTTGTAAACAATACTGATGTTAATAATGCTGCTAACGGTGCTATTTCAGCTGTTGGATTGGTTTCAGATATAGTATTTAACGTATTCAATACTGTCTTTGAAAAAAACACTGTTGACAATGCTGGTGCGGCTGTTACTGTAGTTGGTGTAAACAATAAGGTAACTTATAATATTTATGATTCATTCTTCATAAACAATGTTGCATCCATTGATGTGCCTGTCCATAATCAGGCTGTTTCTGGTGGAGCAATATTCAGTTTATTTAACACAGTTGGTTTTATTAACAACACTCAATTCATAGGAAACAAAGCTAAAGGACAAGATGAATCCTTCCCTAATGGTGGAGCTATCAAAGTCCAATTTGGTGGAACTTTAACTGTTGCTAATTCTACATTTGAAGCAAATGAAGCTTCTCGTAATGGAGGCGCTATTTCTATTCAATCCAACACTGGAATTTTAACTAGTGTTATTATTGATACTTGTACATTCACAGGCAATTCCGCACCAAAAGGTGCAGCTGTTGTAAGTTCACATAATTCCGGTTCAGGATCTGTAACTATCATTAACTCCAACTTCAATGAAGATAATGCAGTTTATCTTGATGCTCACACTGATGCTTCAATTTCATCTTCAGTGTTCACAAGTGATGAAGTTAATGCAATTACCAATTTAGGAAACCTTGAATTATCAGGCAACACAGTAAAATCTATTTTAAATAATGGAACAATTACTTCTCAAGTTAATGCTATTGTTTTAGACAATAAAACATACGAAACTAAAGAAGCTAATTATACATTAAATGCTACCTTAACTGATGATAACGGTAACTTAATTAATGATGCACGTGTTAAATTTGTTGTAAATGGTGTAACTGCTCCTAATAATTCCACTTATGATGAAACAACTGGAGTATACACATATGCAGATTATCCAATAACTATAGATTATCCTAAGTATACTGTAAGTGTATCTCTTGATAGTGCACCTAATTTAGTAGTTAAAACAGGTATCGTTAAAAATCTTAGAGTCGGTACTTTCACAGACTTAAAAGCAAAATTGGATGCTACTACTGCTGATACTTTTGTATTGCCTTACGATTTCACATACAGTACAGAAATTGATGGAGATTTAAAAGTCATTGTCTTAAACAAAACAATAGATGGTAAAGGATACACTATTAGTGGTAATAACATAGCTGACATATTCATCGTTAATGCTGATGTGGCCATTAAAAATACAGTATTTGCTGATGTTAAATCATTTGCCGTATACAATAATGCTGCGATAACATTAACAAACAACACAATCAGTAAAGATAAAGCTTTAATCATTAACAATGGTACTATTTCCAATGCTGTTGTTAATGTAATGGATGGTAAAACTCTTAACATTAAATTTAATCAAAAAGTAACCTTAAATGCTACATTTAAAGATGACAAAGGCAACTTGATTAAGGATGATAGATTTGCATTCAGCATAACTAATGTTGCTTCTCCAATCACAGCTACTTATAAAAATGGTTTATACACTGCTGAATACACTGCAGATAAAGTAGAAACCAAAACTGTAGATGTTGCTAATATTGGTGTTGCTGCACAAGTTAAAGGTACACTTATTATCTCAAGAGCAAATGTTGTAATCATAATTACAGCTAATGACACTATTGAGAGAAAACAAAAAGAATCTATCAATGTTACATTAAAAGATGAATTTGGTAATTTATTAGACGGCAAAGAGTTAGATATCATAATTACAAATAGTGCTGGTATTGTAGTCAGAGAATTTACTTCTACTACCAATGATGATGGTGAATGGTTAGAGGAAGTTGCTGGTTTAGGAATTGATAATTATACAATCACTGTTATTTTCCAACGTACTGATGAATTCAACTTAAAAACAGCAAGCATGGCATTTAAAGTTGTTCAGTTAAATATTACTAACTCCTTCACAGAATTACAAGAGCTCATACAGGCTAATGAAGGAACTGGAAATGTTTTAGTATTACCACACAACTTCAAATATAGTGACTATGTGGATGAGGATTTCTATCCTGAAGGTGTACTGATCACTAAAGACATCACTATTGACGGTAATGGAGCAACTATTGATGCTGACAACGTATACAGAATATTAAATATTGCTGACGGCGTAAATGTAAATATTAAAAACGTTACTTTCATCAATGGTAATGCAACTGTAGGTGCTGCAATCTTAACCAATGCTGACAGTCTTGCTATTGATTCATGTAACTTCATCAACTGTACTTCTACTGATGGTGGAGCAATTTATATTAACGGCACTAATGTAAATGTTACTGGAGAAAGCCTATTTAAAGACAACACCGCTGATATGGGTGGTGCTATATTTGTTGCTGTTGGTGGAAACTTAACAGTTATCGGTGCCGAATTCGACAACAACACTGCTCATGCTGGTGGTGCTATATTTGTTGGTGACGGTGCAATCTTAACTCTCACCGGTTCTGAATTCAAAAATAATGTCGATAACCGTAATACCTCTATCGGTAACTTCGGAACTCTTGCATTAGATTCCAATACTGTAGATAACACTATTTACAATAACGGAATAATTACCACTCCGGTTTACTCAACTGTTTTAGGAAATACTACATATCAAATTGAAAATCCTAGTGTTGAGCTTACTGCTGATTTAGTGGATGATAATAATAATAAGATTTATGATCCTGAATTCAGATTTGTCGTAAATGGCTTAACTGTTGAGGTTAAACCTGATTACAATCCAACAACCGGAATATATAATGTAACCTATGATATTACTCCTACAGTACTTTATTATCTTGTAAATGTTACCAGTGCAAAAGAAGAGAAATTACTCACTAAAACCAGTATTCTCAGAAACGTTACTGGTACTTTCACTGACTTACAAAGATTAATCAATAAAACAAGTGCTGGCGGAACTTTAGAATTGCCATACGACTTTGCATACATTGCTTCAATTGATGGCGACAGATTCCCTGAAGGTGTTGTAATTAACAAGGCAATTACTATTGATGGTAAAGGACATACTATCAGCGGTAGTAATTCCAACAGAATATTTAGAATTACTGCAGCCACTACCTTAAACAACATCTCTTTAGTTGAAGGTAATGCTGCTGAATTTGGTGGTGCAATTTATGCTACTGCTAATTTAAATGTAAATAATTCAGTATTCGACAACAACACCGCTGCTGTTGGTGGAGCAATTAGGGTTCTAGCAAGCACTGCTGATTTAACCTTAAACATTAATAATGTTAATTTCACTAACAATAAGGTTGACAATGCAGGTGGAGCTGTTGCTATTGTAAGTGCAGATTCACATGATGTAACTTATAATATTTATAATTCATTATTCGAAAACAATGTTGCTATCGCTGCTGATGGTGGAGCTATATACAGCTATGGTGATACTCAAGGTTTAATAAACAACACCATCTTCAGAGGAAATAAGGCTGAAACAGGTGATGCTGCTGACGGTGGAGCTATTAAAATCCAATTTGGCGGAACCTTAAGAGTTGCAAATTCAACATTTGAGAATAATGTAGCTAACCTTGGTGGTGGAGCTATTAGTATTCAGGCTGATGATGATCAAGATTCAACTCAATTAGTCGTTGAAAAATGTATTTTCACTAATAATGATGCATATTACGGTTCTGCTATAGCAAGTACCAGATCAGATTTGGATAATGTATATGTAACTATCACTGATTCCAACTTCGATGAGGTTAATGCAGTTTTCCTTGGTGCTCGCACTACTGGTACAATTTCAAATTCAATATTCACAAGTGCTGATGCTTATGCAATTTACAACTTAGGATCCCTAACATTATCCGGTAACACTGTAGAAGTTATTTTCAACAATGGAACAATTACTACTCAAGCATATTCCATGGTTTTAGATAATAAGACTTATGACATTACTACTCCTAATTATTACATAAATGCAAGTTTAGTGGATGATAATAATAATAAGATTTATGACCCTAACTCCAGATTTGTCATAAACGGTAATACTAGTGATGTTGTTCCTACTTATGACTCAGTCAATGGAGTATACAGTATGAATCTTATTGTTGGTGATGAACTCGTTTATGTTGTAAATGTTGCTAGTGCTAATGAAAGGAATTTAAATACTAAAACCAGTATTGTTAGAGAAATCAGAGGTACTTTCACTGATTTACAAAGACAAATCAATAGGGCTACCGGTAGTCTAAACTTACTATATGACTTCATATACACTCCTGAAGTTGATGATGGTAATTTCGATGAAGGTGTTTTAATTGCCAGTCCGATTAATATTGATGGTAAAGGACACACTATAATTGGCAATAATAATAAACGCATATTCAAGGTCACTGGTAAGAATGTATTTTTAGATAACATCACACTTGTAAACGGCAGTGGTGCAATATATGTTGCTGATGGCGGAGACTTGACCGTTGAAGCATCCGTATTTGAAAACAACACTGCTGAAAGGGGAAGTGATGTATATGTTGCTGATAATGGTAAATTAACCGTTACAGGAACTACATTTAACGATGATAATGCAGTTTATATTGCTGAATTGGGTGACGCTTCAATCTCAACTTCAAAATTCACAAGTGAAGAAGTTTATGCAATTTACAACTTAGGATCCCTCGCATTATCCGGTAACACTGTAAGACTTATTTTCAACAACGGAACAATTACTACAACCTCAACCGCTACCTTCATTGGCGGTAAAGAGATTGCTGCCGAATTAGGTGATGAAGTAACTCCAAACGCTACTTTCATCGATGATAACGGCAACCCAATTTATGATTCCAGATTAATAATTATTGTAAGAGGCAATGTGCTTGAAACAACTTATAATGTTTCAACCAACCTATACACTGCTAAGTATACAATTGTTAATGCAGGCGAAAATATTGTAAATACTTCTTACACTAAAGCTACTATAGTTCCTGGTAAATATCTTGTTGAAAAGGCAAACGTAACAGAATTCACTGTAACTGTTTATGATATAATTGAAGGCGACAATGCTACCTTATATGTAACTTTAATAGGTGCAGATGGAGGATTGACAGCTGATATTAAAGTTTACATTAACAATACAGAATACACAATCAGTGTTGTTGACGGTAAGGCCATCGAGAACATCGAAGGATTGGCACACGGCAAATACCCTGTTGTTGCAATATTCAACGATGTCAACGGCAATTATAATGATGAAATCAACTCAACCGTATTCAATGTAAAACAGAACAACACTTCATTGAAAGTCATTCTTAATGAAACATATGAATATTTAAGCCCAGTAACTATTGCATTTGTCTTAACCGGCGCTGATGATGAAGGAATCACCGGTGTTATATATGTAAGTATTGACGGCGAAACCGCTGTGCCTGTTCCTATTGTTGACGGTTTAGGCGAGTTAACTATTGACAATACCTACTCTGCCGGTAGTCATGATATATATGCTGAATACTTGGGTGATGATACTTACAGCGCAACAATTAACGACACTGCTAAACTGAACATTGTCACAGCTGTTGAATCCATTGTTACCATCACTGTCGATAATGTGACCTACGGTGAAAATTCCACCGTAACCATTACTTTAACAGATGGTGAAGGCAAGGCTAAAGCAGGTACCGTATATGTAAGTATCGAAGGTTTAGTCGGACAAGTAACTGTTGAAATTGATGCTACTGGTGTTGCGTCTTATTCAACTCAATTCCAAGCTGGTTCATACACAATCATTGCAACTGATGGTAATGTAAGTGATTCAGCTAATTTCACTGTTGCTAAATCAAGCAATGCTAATGTAGCTCTTGAAGCAAATGATACAGTTTACGGAGATAATGCTAACATCACTGTTGTTGCAGCTGATGGCGAAACTCCTATTGCAGGTACTGCTACTTTGATTATTGACGCTGTTCCTGTTGATGGTATTTATGAAATTCCAGAAGAAGGAGGCATTATCAGTATCGGTAATGCTTTGGCTCCTGGTGTTCACACTGTAATTGTTCAATTTACCAACAGTAATTATGAAGATGTAACTAAGACCATTTCCTTCAATGTTGAAAAGGCAACTCCTACCTTGGATGTAAATGACACTGAAGTATATTACGGTCAGGATATTGAAATTCCATTTAAAGTAATTGGAGTGGACGGAAAAGGCATTAACGCTACTGTCCTTGCTATCAGACCTGCCGTTGAAGAGTATGGTACTGTTGTGTATGATGAAGAAACAGGTAACGGAACCATTTCATTCAGCACTTTACCTGCTGGCGAATACCCAATTGTTGTAAGACTCTTAAGTGAAGACAACAACTATGCAAGTGTAGAAAAAACCATTAATTTAACTGTTAAACAAGGCGAACTTCTCATCCATGTTAAAGTAAACCCAGATAGCGCTAATTATAGTGATGCTGTAAATGTCACTATTAACCTTTACGGTTTAGTCCCTGGTGATAAATTGGATGCTAAAGTAATCATCTCAAAAGATGGTGTGGAATACCTTGTCGAAAATATCACTATTGACGGCATTGAAACCAATATTACTTTAGAGAATTTGGATGTTGGTTTTTACAACATTACTGTAGTGACTGAAGAAGGCAACTACAAATCTGTTGAATCTACACCTAAAGAATTCAATATCCAACCTGCAAATATCGACATATTTGTTAGTTCTGCTGAGAATGTTACATACGGTGACTACTTATTTATAGGAATCACCACAATTGAAGGTCCTTCAACACTTGAAAATGTGATCGTTAGAATTTCAAATGATACAAAAACTGTATATAACATGGTTTTAAATGTCACCGATTTTGATGAATTAATGATTCCTGTTGATTTCGCTCCAGGCATCTACTCTGTTGTTGTCACAGTTCCAGATCAAGGAGATAATTATTACGGAGAGTCTGAAGTATGGGACTTAACCGTAAACAAAATCAATGTAACTGATGACATTACAATTGATGGCAGTAAAATCACTTACGGTGAAAACGGTACAATCACTCTTGAACTGCCAGATGTTTACAGCAACGCTTCAGGAACCGTAACTGTTGAACTCATTGGAGTTGATGGAAAATGGACTGTTGATTTAACCGATGGATACGCTGTTGTTGAAATCCCAGGATTGGCTGGAAACGCAACATACTCTCTGCAAAGCCTTGTATACTCCGGTGATGACTACTATGAAGGATTCACAATTAATGATGAAAGGATTACTATTGAAGTTAATCAGGCTGAATCTTCAGTAGTTGTTGTTGCTGTTGGCGCAACTTACCCGGACAATGTAACTATTGCATATGTAGTTAAAAATGGAACTGAAGTAACCATAACAGTTTTCGATATTGACAGACACGATGTTTACAATAAAACCCTTTCAGAGACTGGTGATTTCACTGGTAAGTTTAATATCACTGGTTTACCTGCAGGAAACTACTTTGTTGTTATTTACAATAACGAAACTGAAAATTACAAGTCCAGTATGGATTCCGCCTCATTTGAAGTTGAAAAAGCATCTCCTGCTTTCAAAGTTGAAATAACTAAGGATATTGTAGCCTTTGATGAGGGTGTTGAGATTAATGTGACTTTACCTGTTGATGCAACCGGTAATGTAGCCATTTTTGTTGATGGAAAACATATCGCTAGTGGTATTCCAGTCAACGGAATTTTCAATGTAACCCTTTCACCTGACATTTTAACTGCGGGCAATCACAGCTTCATGGTTACTTTCATGGAAGATAGGAATTACGAAGAAAGAGTGGCCTATGGAAACTTCAAAGTAAGCAAAGCAGATCCTGTCATGACTATGGTCCTTGGTGAAGACAATATCGGCGTGATGGGAAGCTTTAATGCAACAATCACAGTTGCAAACGCTACCGGATTTATCAATTTGATTAGAAATGGTTTTGCATATAATGTCGAATTGATTGATAGTGCTTACTTCTTTGAAGAAGATAACCTTCAAGCTGGCGAATACCTCCTTGAAGCATACTATCTTGGTGATGACAATTACAATAAGGCAAACATCACTATGAAATTTACAATTCCTAAGGATGATGTCTCAATCGGATTTGAAACCTTGACTCCAGAAATTGCTTATGGCGATGAGGCTATTTTCAAAATCGATATTGGTCCTGACTCTGCTACCGGTGATGTAACCATCTATGTTGGTGATGAGTACTGGGGAACATACAAGCTTGATGATGAATATGCAAATGCAACAGTAACTCTCGTTTATTTACCTGTCGGTACACATAACATCACAGTCATTTACAGTGGTGATAAGAACTATAACAACAGAACTGGAGTTGTACCTAATGCCATAACTGTTAATAAAGCAGATGTGGGTGTTGAATTTGAAACATTGACTCCGGAAATAAAATATGGTGAAGATGCTGTTATTTCCATCAATATTGACCCTGACTTTGCTACCGGTGATGTAACCATCTATGTTGGTGATGAGTACTGGGGAACATACAAGCTTGATGATGAATATGCAAATGCAACAATAATCCTCTCAGGTTTAACTGTCGGTACACACAACATCACAGTCACTTACAGCGGTGATGAGAACTATAACAACAGAACTGGTGTTGTACCTAATGCCATAACTGTTGGAAAAGCAGATTCAAAAACTACCATTATTAAACCTATTGATGATGTGATATACGGCAATAATGTAACTGTTTTCTATGAAATAGAGAATAGAACTGAGGTTATGGCCTATGTAATGGACCTTGCAGATGGACATATAATAAATATCACTAATGTATTTGATGACCATGTGGTCATTCCTGTTTTAGCCGCCGGCAAATATCAACTTTTAATTGCTAACAATATGGGTGAAGTATATAGCTCTTCATATGATCTTGCAGGCTTTGAAGTTGTTAAAGCAACTCCTGAAATAAGTGCTGAAGCTTTAGATATTTTCTACAGTCAAGATAATATCGTAACTGTAACAATTTCACCTAATGCTACCGGCACTGTAAGCATTATTGTAAACGGTAAGGAATACACAGCTTATATTGAAGATGGTGCTGCAATTACACTAATTAGTGCTGTAGACATCATTGCTGGCGAAAACAACATAAGGGTAATTTATGATGGTGACAGAAACTACACAATGAACTACAACTCAACCACTTTCATGGCATATGATAATGTTGTAACCAATGACACATTCTTCACCTACTTCGATGAAAATGGTATATTGTTAGATACCGTTCCATTCGATGATTTGATTTTAAGAGGTTCCTTCAGTGGATTAACTTCTAATGTTATCGTCCTTGACAGACCTATTTCAATCAGGGGTGACGGTTCCACATTAAACATATTAAATGGCATGGGATTACGCATTGTCTCAGATGATGTTTATGTATCAGGCTTGATGATTCTCAATGATGGTACTGACTTCAGCTATGATAATGACTGTGCTGCAGTTTATGTTGAAGGTGAAGATGTAACCCTTAATAATGTCGGTGTTTTATACAATGCTCCGGAAGATGGCGAAGCTTATGGAATTTATGTAACCGAATCAGACGGTTTCAAATTAATTGATTCTGTAATTTCCTTGCAAGGAAACGAAACTAATGTTGACTATCAATATGGATTAATAGTAGAGAATTCCGATGATGTATTAATCAGTGGTAATAAAATCGTTGCTCAATTGCCTGCAAGTGCTGTAGATGACACTTTACCATCAGGTATTTACAGAAATTGCGCATTGGCTGTCGGTATCCAAAACGCTAACGATCTTGTATTTACTCAAAATGAAGTTAAGGTTGACGTGATTGGCGAAACATCATGGACCTCCTTGAACGGCATAATGGTTTACGGTGCAAGCAATCTACAAATCGCTGATAACAACATTACCTTAACTGATGGGGAAAATATGGGTGTAGGTTTCTATCAGGCTGTGGACTTATACAATTTCGACGGTGCTATTGAAAACAACACTATTGTCGTAAACACAACTACCGGTCTTCCTGGCAGTGGAAATGCTAACGCTATCAAATTAAACGGTCCATTTGATGCAACTGTAAACAACAACGACTTGACTGTAATCAGTTATGGTCCTTCATGTGGAATTTCCACCAGTAATTGGGATGGACGTGCAATTTTATCTGCTGAGGATAACAACATTTATGTGCTTGGTTCCGGTGAACCTGGTGAAGAAGGCAATGGTGCAGTTTCCGGTATTGAACTTCAGGTAGAAAAAGCTTATGTATACGATAACGTAATCACTGTTGAATCCATTGAGGAATACAATGAAACCCTGAATGTCTTCGGTATAAGCAATGTTCAATATTCCGATCACATCGAATACCTTGACATTGAGGACAACTCAGTTTATTCCGACGGTGAATATGCTGTGCTTATTAACTATGCCCGTGATTCATTTGTCTCCGGCAACTTCCTGATTGCCTATGAGTTGTATGGTGATGAAGCGGTTTCAACTCTTGGAGAAGCAACAGTATATGGTAACTACCCAGCAGAACTCAACTTGATTGTATCTGTTGACAACATTACAGTTGGAGAAGATGCAGAAGTTATCATCTCTGCTAATGAGTTATTCGATGGTGACGTAACCGTTGTAATGGGAACTGATGAATTTACTGTAACCTTAACTGACGGTTTCGGATATTTAACATTATCCGGATTGGCTGTTGGCGAGCACACTGTCACCGCATATTATGATGGCAGCACATACTTCCCAGCAGATGAAGCCACTACTAACTTCACAGTATCCAAAGTTGAAATTCCAGCTGAACAGGCATTTAACATTACCGATCCTCAAAACAGCACTTCCCAAGTAATTTCAGTTGAATTACCTGAAGATGCAACCGGATTCTTGCTGTTAGACATTAACGGAACCCAAACTCACGTACCGTTAGTGGATGGTAAAGCTAACGTAACCGTTCCTTTATTACCTGAAGGCACCTACAACGCTACTATTACCTACACCGGTGATGAAAACTACGCTCCGATTTCAACTACCAAAGAGCTTAATGTAACATCCAATGTTCCTGATAGTGCACTGAATATTCCTGCTAACTCTAAATCCGACATTCCAACTACCTACTCCATTAGCTTACCTAGTGATGCTACTGGTATTCTGGAAGTTGATGTTGACGGAACCAAATATGCTGCTCCTTTAAACAAAGGATCTGCTAGTGTGACTGTTCCTGCTTTATCTGTAGGCAACCACAATGTGACTGTAAAATACAGCGGTGATGACAACTACTCACCTGTAGTCAAATCCACTTCATTAAATGTGGTCTCTCCTGTATATAGAGTTACAAACAACAAGGATGTTTCCGTAGTATACTCCGCTAAAGGAAGCTACAAGGTTCTTGTAACCAGGGACGGTAAGGCTGTTGGTGCTGGTGAAAGCGTAACCTTCATCTTTAACGGCGTGACATACACCGTTAAAACCGATAGCAAAGGCTATGCAACCTTAAACTTAAACACTAAGGTTAAAGCCAAAACATACATCGTCACAGCTGAGTACAAAGGTGCAAAAGTATCCAACAAAGTTAAAATAAAACACTTTATTATTAAGGCTAAAAACACAAGCGTTAAAAAATCTAAAAAGGTCAACAAGATTAAAGTTAAAACCACCAAGGTGAACGGCAAGTTCCTCAAAGGTAAAAAATTAACTTTAACAATCAAAAGGGTTAAAGCCAAAACCAAAAATACCGGCGCAGCAACATCCAATGCCAATACTGCTGCTAAAAAATCTAAAGCCAAAAAGATTAAAGCCAAAATCAACAAGAAAGGTGTTGCAACCTTCAAAATCAAAAAGAGTTTTATCAAAAAACTTAAAGTTGGTACAAAATATCAATACACCGTAAGCTACGGTAAGGACACAGTAACCAAGAAACTGAAAGTTAAAAGATAGGGATTAACATCCTTATCCATTTTTATTTTTTTTTAATGCCACCACATCACTGATCTTAGTCATTAAATTTTAATTTATTTTCAATAAAACAGATTTAATATTATTTTTTTGGATATGAGAAATTTAACACTGTTTACAAATAAATTAAGAACAAATCATTTTTCTAAAATTTACCCCCTAATCGTTGTATTTAATCATAATTTTTTAAATAATTATTTTTTTTCCGTTCATTATTTTTTTTAAATAATATTGCATTGCTTTATATAATAGCTTTATTAAAATTATATATGATTAATCTAAAATTTAGATTAAATCGCATTATGGAGATATAATAAAATGAATAAATCAAAAATTTTAATTTTTTTATTGGCAATATTGATGATTGTTTCAATCTCTGCAGTTTCTGCAGCAGATATTGCTGATTCTGATGATTTATCTCAAGCTCAAGATGACTCCGCTCCTTTGGAAGTGGATGAAGCTACTGATGTTCAGGCAAATGATGAATCAACTCAATCAGCTGAAACAGGCAATGATCTCGCCCCTCTTCAAGCTTCAATTGATGATAAGGGTGCAGATGAATTATCTGTAGATAAAGATGTGGAAAAATTAAGTAAAGGGAATTCCAGCGTAACCATTGATCCTATTGATGATGTAACTTATGGTGAACCTGTTGTTGTTAACTACCACATTGTAAACAGATCAAGCAATGTTACTGCATCTATCTGTTATGATGATGGTGATAAACAGCCTACTGTTGAAGGCGCTGTATGTGACATTAAGGATAACAATGTAACTATTACCAATTTAACTGCAGGCAAATATGTAATATTTATTTTCAACAATGAAGATGGCAATTTCACTGGCAATTCAACTGCTGCTTTCTTCAATGTAACTAAAGCTACTCCTCAGTTTGATGTAAACGCTTATGTAGATGAATTCGGTATAATTGAAGTAAATGTTACCACCAATAAGACTGCAACCGGAGAAATTGGCTTTAAAATCGATAATGGTCAAGTAATGCCTTATCCAATTTTAAACGGAACCGTAAATTTCGCTGAATTAACCAAAAAATATGATAAAGGCACTCACAATGTTACCGTAATCTATAAAGGTGACGATAACTATAAAAACGCTTCATACAACACTACTGTAGAAATTACCAAAGATGTTCCTGTTATTGATATTCAAAGTGCTGTTGTAGACCAATTCGGTGCTATTGTTGTTAAAGCAAACATCACCAAAGGCACAACCGAAAACGTTACTTTCTTATTCATCAATCATGACACTGATAAGAACTGGACTGTTCCAATTCCAATTGGCGTAAACGGAACCATCGAATACAGTGAACTCGAACCGTTCGCTAAAGGTCACTATAGTGTCCAAATCGGTTATGATGGTGATGCTAATTACTATGCAATAGCTGAAAATGCTCAAACTGAGGTAAATGTTACAAAAACAGCTCCTGTTATGGAAATTATAAGTGCTTCTGTGAACCAATTCGGTGCTATTGTTGTTAAGGCAAATATTACCAAAGGTGCAACCGGAAACGTTACTTTCATATTCAGAAATATGGACACCGGTAAGAACATGACTGTTCCGATTGAAATTGGTGCAAACGGAACCATTGAATATGATGAACTCGAACCATTCGCTAAAGGTTACTATGATGTCGAAATAGGTTATGATGGTGATGCTAATTACTATGTAGCTCACAGTGTTAAAGCTGATGTGAATGTTACAAAAACAGCTCCTGCAATGAACTATACTGTAAAAGTCGTTGGTGGAGATGTAACCATTGCTGTCACATTGCCTTCTGACATTAACGGCAACCTCACAGTTACCTATCCTTCCGGATACGTTGAAAACGTTACAGTTAAAAATGGTACTGCAAGTATTCATAACGTATTCATGAACGAAACAGGCGATTTGGCAATTACCGCCTCATTTGCAGGTAATGACAAATACTATGCTGATGAAGCCATTATAGGTTTCATTATTAAACAGGCAACCCTTGTTAAAGCATCAGCCGTTTCTGTTGTTTACCAGAACAATGCTAAAGTAACTGTCAAATTAACTAATCTTGTTACCAATAAGGCAATTGCCGGTGCTCCTGTTGAAATTACCGTAAACGGTAAAACCTACAAAGGTACCACCAATAAGGACGGTAACGCAGTAATCACAATTCCTGCAAACATGCTTCCTAAAAAATACACTGCAAATCTTGTATATAAAGGAAATGAGACTCTGGAAAGTGATGTAGATGAGTTCACATTTACAGTTAAAAAAGCAACTCCTAAAGTAACCGCCAAAAAGAAAACCTTTAAAAAGTCCGTAAAAGTTAAAAAATACACCATAACTTTAAAAGACAACAAAGGAAAAGCAATCAAAAAGGCAAAAGTTACCATCAAAGTAGGTAAAAAGACCTTTAAAGCAACAACCAACGCTAAAGGTAAAGCTGTATTCAAGCTCAAAAAATTAACCAAAAAGGCTAAATACAACGCTAAAGTTACCTACAAAGGAAACAAATACTTCAACAAAGTAACCAAAAAGGTTAAAATTACAATCAAATAGAGATTTTTAATCTCTATTACTTTTTTTTATTTTTTCATATATCTGCACCAAAACAAAACACTATATTATAACATATCAACCAATTAAAATTAAGATTCAACCAATAATTATCAACATTATTGACATTACCATTTGTTTAATAAATCATTCTTTTCATTAAATCATAGTTATTTTCGGACCCGTTTTCGAATCCATGTGCGAAGTCACTCTCCATGAAATTCACATGCACTCCAGATTTCCAATTAACTATTTTTATATAATATTAAAATCAAAAATTTAATCACTAATATATGGTGATTAAATGAGAATACTTCTTATTCATTCTGATTATTTAAACTACAATGTGAAAAAAGAGACACCTGTAGCCGAAGATATTGAAGAAGCCAAAAGAGAAGGCTCCTTTGATGATTCTTTAGTAGTATTTACAGCTGTTGAAAAAGATGACGAAGATAATCCAGAAGGTATCGTTAAAAATCTTGTTAAAGAAGTCATAAAAACCAATGATCAGGTTAAGGCAGAAAACATAGTGTTATATCCATATGCTCACCTGTCTTCATCATTAGGGTCTCCAAAAGTTGCCGTTCAAATTTTGAAAGATGCAGAAGAGGCTCTTTTGGCTGAAAACTTGACTGTAAAGAGAGTGCCTTTCGGATGGTACAAGGCGTTTGAAATATCCTGTAAGGGACATCCTTTAAGTGAGCTTTCAAGAACAATCACAGCCGAAGCTGAAGAGGAAAAGGTTGAAAGAAAACCTTCCAAATGGCAAATTCTTGAAGGAGACAAGATCACTCAAATCGATGACTTTGAATTCACAAACCGTGCCTTCAAGCAATTGGTTGACTATGAGCTCGGATGCGGAGCGTCTGACGAAGGGGAACCTCCACACGTCAAGCTTATGAGGGAAAAGGAAATCTGTGACTATGAGCCTGCATCCGATGTCGGTAACCTCAGATGGTACCCTAAAGGAAAACTCATAAGAGACCTTCTTGCAGATTACGTTTATGATTTGACTGTTGACCGTGGGGCAATGCCTGTTGAAACTCCAATCTTTTATGATCTGGACAACCAGGCAATCTATGAGCACGCATACAAGTTCGGCGAAAGGCAATACAGAACCGACACCAAAAAGAAACTGATGCTCAGATTTGCGGCCTGTTTCGGTGCATTCAGACTGATGTCCGATTCATATCTCACATGGAAAAATTTCCCTGCAAAGATCTTTGAACTGACCAGATACAGTTTCCGTTATGAGAAAAAAGGTGAAGTTGTCGGACTTAAAAGATTAAGGGCATTCACAATGCCTGATTGCCACTCATTCTGTACCGACGTTCAGGCATCCTTGGAAGAATTCTCCCAACAGACCGACATGTGTATGCAGACCGGTGTGGACCTGAACCTGGACTTTGAAGTCATATTCAGGGCAACCCAGGACTTCTTTGATGAAAACGAGCAGTGGATGTATGAGATTGCCGGCAAGTTCAAAAAACCGATTCTATTGGAAATCTTACCTGAAAGGCACCATTACTGGGTATGCAAAATCGACCTTGCAAACATCGACGCATTGGGACGTCCTATTGAAAACCCGACCGTCCAAATCGATGTTGAAAGTGGTAAAAGGTTTGACATCACCTATCTCGGTGAAGACGGCGAGCAGCACAACCCTACAATCCTGCACACATCCCCTACCGGAAGTATCGAAAGGGTATTATGCGCAATGCTTGAAAAGACTGCCCTTGAAATCAACGAACGCGCACCAATGCTTCCAACCTGGTTAAGCCCTATTCAGGCAAGAATACTGACAGTCGGTGAAAACCACAAGGAATTTGCAGAAGAGCTCTATGCAAAAATCAACTCCGCAAACATCCGTGTTGACATTGACGACAGGGATGAAAGCGTCGGCAAGAAAATAAGAAACGCAGCAAAAGAATGGATTCCATACATTTTCGTAGTTGGAGACAAGGAAGCTGAAACCGGCAGATTCCAGGTGACTGTACGTGAAACCGGTGAAAAAGTCGACATGACAGTTGACGAATTGATTGATGAGATTAATGCTAAATGTGAAGGAAAACCTTTCAGAAAATTGCCTTTGCCAAAGGATATATCAAAAAGGATTAACTTCCAATAGTTTATTAAAAATAAAAGTTATATTATAATATGGAGGAAATTTAATGGACCCAATGTATAAAATAGGAGAAGCTCTTATTGGAGACGGCCCTGAATTAGCACACATTGATTTATTAATCGGTGATAAACAAGGACCAGTTGGTCAAGCTTTCGCTAATGGTTTATCAAATCTTTCTGTAGGCCACACTCCTTTAACCAGTGTAATTAGACCTAACTTAATGACCAAACCGGCTACTTTAATCATTCCTAAAGTAACTGTCGGAGATTTAGACGATGCAAGTAAAATTTTCGGACCTGCACAAACCGCCGTTGCAAGGGCAGTTGCTGATGCAGTGGAAGACGGATACATTCCAAAAGACATTGTTGAAGACATCGTAATCAATGTCAGCGTATTCATCGACCCTTCCGCAAAGGATTTCAGAAAAATCTATCAGTACAACTACGGAGCAACCAAACTCGCAATCAGAAGAGCTATGGAAGGCTATCCTGACATCGAAAAAGTGCTTGCAGAAAAAGACCGTGGAACTCATCCAATCATGGGATTCAAAGTCAAAAAGCTTTGGTCACCACCATACCTGCAGGTTGCACTTGACCTTGACAATGAATCTGCAATGGAAAGAATCATCGCTGATTTGCCTGACAACGACAGGATCCTTCTTGAAGCAGGTACTCCACTTGTCAAAAAGTTCGGTGTTGGAATCATTGGTAAAATCCGTGCTTTACGCCCAGACGCATTCATCATTGCTGATTTGAAAACTTTAGACGTTGGTCGTGTGGAAGTTAAAATGGCAGCAGACGAAACCGCTGATGCAGTAGCTATTTCCGGTCTCGGTACCATTGAATCAATTGCAAAAGCAATTCATGAAACCCAAAAGCAAGGTATCTATTCCATCCTTGATATGATGAACGTCAAAGGATTTGAAGAAAAATTAGCACAGCTTCCTGATGATTTAAAACCGGATATAGTTTTATTACACAGAAATGTTGATATGGAATCATACAGAGCCGAACACGGTGAAGACGTAAGTGACATGACCGAATGGGGTAATATTAAGGATATCAAGAAAACACTCGGCAATAAAGGCCTTATGTTGAAGAAGCTATCCAGAAAGGCGCAAACATCATTATTGCAGGCAGATACATTATCGGTTCAAGAGATGTAAGAAGAGCTGCACAAGACTTCTTAGAACACTTTGACCCAGATCCTGACAACATGAGACTTGCCATGGATGAAGACGAAAACATTGAAGTAAAAGACAAAGAGTAAATTAGATTAATTCTAATTTACAACTATTTTTTTTTAAAAGGAGTTTTTTTAATGGGATTTTGTAATTCTTGCGGACAGCCTATTGTAAAAGAGGACTACGGTACCAACAAGGACGGCAGTTTGAATCCGGAATTTTGTAAGGACTGCTATCAGAACGGTGAGTATACAGAACCGGACATAACTTTAGAAGAGATGATTGTTCGAAAAACCAAAGAGATGATGGAAAAAAATCCTAGACTTGCGGAAACTCAAGCGACTGGAATAACCGCATTTTTCATTCCGAGCCTAAAAAGATGGAATCCTGAGTTTCAGGATGACTATGAATCTCTTTAGGATCTGTTTAACATAAATTCTTTAACTTTGCTTGCGATATAGTCATCACGGGTTTGATGAGTCTTGATGTTATACAATTCGTCCTGCAAATCATTGAATTTATCAACCAAATCGTTGTATTCACCTAAAAGTGAATCATAATCTTTTTCTAAACTTTCATTTATTTCATAGATTTCAGCATAGCTGGTTTTTGTGTTGAGGTTTTCCTGTTTGAGATGGTCGTATTTTGTTGAAACCTTATTGTAGCTTTCGCGGATTGAGGCATGTTCCTCTTTCAGGTTTGAACATTTGGTTTTTAGGTTTTTATTTTCTTCCTTGATGCTTGAATACTTTGTTTTGAGGTTTTCGTTTTCGGTTTTGATGTTGACGAACTTGGTTTTTAAGTTTTCGTTTTCAACAATCAGCTTGGAGTGCTTGTCCTTGATGCTTTCGTTTTCATGCTTTAGGCTGTTGAGGTTGTCCTGATGCAAATCCTCATATTTGTTTTCCATTTCATTTAAAGCGGCGCTTTGCTGTTTGATGGTGGCCTTTAGCTCTTCAATTTCCTTTTCATATTCTAAAGTAGATGGGTTATTGTTATTGTTTCCTGCAAACTGTTTTTCCAATTCTTTCACTTCCTCAACATGTAAATAATTCGCTATTCTCAATACTTCAATTTCTTCCTCTCTACTTTTGAATTCCTCAATTTCTGAATTAGGGATAATAAGAACTTCTTCCTTGTTTTCGTAGATGTCTTCATTTTTTGGCACTGTAATTTGAATCTGTTCTGTAGTGTATTTTTTCCTCTGACCATTTTTCAATGTTCTATTATACTCTCTAGAATACTTCTTTACGATACCATTTCCTACTTTCATATTATCCCCTAGTTTTTAATAATATAACTTTGATTTTTTGATTTAATAAATATTTGGTAGGTTGATTTCAAAAAAGTATTACTTTTTTGCTTAAAATTGAGCATTTAGTAATACTTTAATCAAAATATATATTATTCACTTTACCATAAATAATATATGCTTAATAAAAAAATTTTGAGGGATTAGTGTGGATAGTCATAAAAGATTATTTTTAATAATTATTATATTGTCATTTTTCCTGTTTGCTCAAGTGAGCTTCGCCCAAAGCGACAGTAACATGACTTTACAGGATGATTCCCATGATGAGTTATCGGTTGGTGAATCAAATGACTTGCATGAAAGTGATGCTAAAAATAAGACGGTATTTATAATTTCGGACAATCCCGGAACCAACATTATAGATTCGGCCTGTGACGAGATATACAATCAGGACGGATTATCAGGATTCAATATGGTTGTTCGAAGCGGAGATCAGATAAAGAACATGGGTGAGGAGGAGCTTCACTCCCTGTTTGATAAATCCGATGCATTCATCGGGGAATGGATTAGTACGGATGTCGATTCCGTTCTCACAAAGCTTTTGGGAAAATATCCTGAATTGTCCCATAAGGAATTATTTTTGATTTTGGAGCCTCCTTCAGGTAATGTAAACTCCGGTTCAAGCTCAATCAATCTTATTAGAAACAATACCATTAACTACAATAAGATATTCACTTCCTGTAGTGACAGTGACCTTATAGACTATTTTAAAAACACAAAAAGGGGATTGAACTTCAATGATGTAAACTCATACATAACCTCCACCGGAGCCAAATTCGACAATGTCTTCAATAAGATGGTTCTCTACAAGGACATCAACGACAAGGAAAACCTCAAAAATCAGATTCTATTCACATTAAACATTTTGGGCTATGATTTCACATACAAGGCCCCAAATTTCACAGGCTCAAAAACTTATGGTATTTATCGTGACAGGTGGTATTCGCTGGATGAATACATTGCCACATTCTTTAACAAGTCAAAAACACGCACAGTCGGAATATTGGAAAGTACAATGTATATCGCATCACAGCAGCTTCACCCTGTAAATGCAATTATCGAATCATTGGAATCAAAGGGATATAATGTGATTCCGGTTTATGCCGCAGGCGGATCTGCCGAACAGCTGAGGGCAATGGTTGAGGCATGGACCAGTGCGGGAGGAGACATTTCAGGATTTCTGGAGAACTCATCTAAATATGACACGTATGTTGATGCAATTGTGTCAATGGTTGCCTACGGTGTCGGCGGTGAAAACTTCACAAAGGCGACAGCATTTTTTGAAGAGCTTGGAGTGCCGATTTTCAGAGCCATTCACTCAGATTTTGTTTCAAATGAAATGTGGGAGCTGGGTTCAACCGGCCTTACCACTGAGAAAAGTGACAAGTGGTGGCACATTACCATTGCTGAGACTCAGGGAATCATTGATGCGACTTTTATTGGAGGCCAGTCCAGTTATATCTCTAATGTAACCGGTGCAAGAATTGTTACATATATCCCATACGAAAGAAACGTTGACCTTTTCACTGACAGGATTGATGCATGGGTCGATTTGAAATACACTGCAAACGCTGAGAAACTGATTTCAATAATCTATTATAACTATCCTCCGGGAAAGCAGAATATCGGTTCCAGTTACTTGGATACCATAGCAAGTATTTATAATATTCTTAAAACCTTGAAAAATGAAGGTTATAATGTTGGAGAGTTGCCGACAAGTGTAGCGGAACTTGAAGATTTGATGCTTAAATGTGGTATTAACGTAGCTAACTGGGCACCGGGGGAACTTGAAAAATTGGCCAATCAATCAGGAGTTACATTGCTGCCTGTAAGTGAATATAACGAATGGTTCAACTCCCTTGATGAGATTGTAAAAATTCAGGTTCGTGAAGGTCCGGTAGCATACATCGGAGAGCTTTCAAGAAGGGCGGTGGAGCTTGACTATACCGTCACAATAGGAGATACGATTGACGACTGGTACAATCAGGTCGTGGCGCTCCTGCCGGAGGAAAATTCAGCTGCATCCAAAAGTGTTTTGGAAAATATTGTCAACGCTTTGAAGCAGTACACATCCACCAGGGATGAAAGCTATTATAATTTATTCCAAAGATACTTCAATGAATTCAAGGCCTTGAACGTTTCAGGCTTGAACGGATGGGGAGAAGCGCCGGGTAATGTAATGGTAATTAATAGAGATGGTATCGATTACTTTGTAATTCCGGGTCTGACCTATGGAAACATATTCATCGCTCCTGAACCTCAAAGGGGATGGGAATCAGACATCGAAAACCTTTATCACTGTACTGCAGTCGCTCCAACCCACCAGTACCTGGCGGCCTATTACTACATGCAGACAAAATACCATAATGCGATGATATTTACAGGAAGGCACGCCACCCACGAATGGCTGCCGGGAAAAGAGATTCTGCTTTCATCCACCGATTACGGATCCGTTGTGGTTGGAGACGTTCCGCAATTGTACTTCTATATTGCCGATGGTTTGGGTGAAGCTATTCAGGCTAAAAGGAGAGGCTTTGCGGTTATCATTTCACATCTGACATCTCCAATGTCATATACTCACCTGTATGGCAACTTGACACTTATGGCAAACAGTCTGACCAATCCGGACAAGTTGCGTCAATTGATCATTGACAATGACTACTCCACAAATCTCGGTCTCACAAAAGAGGAAGTGCAAAGCCTGCCAAATGATTTGCTCGTCCAGAAGGTAAATGATTTCCTGACTTCAATGCAGTCCACACTTTATCCATTGGGTCTTCATGCCCTAGGAGAGCCTTGGTCTGAAGCGGATATAGCAAGTACGGTTTCAGCAATGTTATCTCAAGATCATGTACTTGAAAACAATCAGGGTACACTTAACCTGTTCACTGAACTAGCAAACTGCTACTATTCAAAAGGATATGACCAATTGTCAGCATTGGAAAGAGAGGTCATATTGAATAAGGCTTATGATATTGTGAAGGCACTGATTTATTGGGATGTGTATACCGTCAATGGAATTTTGATAGGTGAAAATGAGAAATTCAACAACCCTACATTCCTTGCATGTCTCAATCTGGGTAAGAAATACATCGATTTAATCAATTTTTCAGTTTCAAATGAATTGGCCGCAATGGTTGACGGGCTTAACGGCAAATATGTTCCAGTCGGAGAAGGTGGAGAAATCGTAGTAAAACCTGCAATATTGCCGACCGGTAAAAACATGTTCCAGGACCAGTCAAGCGAACTTCCGACAATGGAGGCATGGGAATATGCAAAAACCCTTGCATTGCTGACACTGGCCGATTTAAATGACACAACAGAAAAGATAATCATGGGAATCTGGTGTGTGGAAACCGCAAGGGATGACGGAGCGCTTGTTTCAACAGTGCTGTATCTTTTGGGAATGAAACCGGTCTGGACAGACTCATCAAGTGCAGGCTATGATGATGAGGGAAACCCTACAGGTAAAAAAGTGGGTACAATGCCTGAAGTAATAAAGTTGGATGATTTGACACGTCCTGACGGATGGGCCAAAAAGAGGATAGATGTAACAGTGATTACAAGCGGACTCTTCAGGGATTTATACTCATCACAGTCAATTTTAATGGACAATGCATACCGTGTTGCCCTTGCAAGATCATACCTGGCAATAACTGGAAATCAGACATTGATGAATTCTGCTGAAGGAAATTATTTAAAAGAGGCTCTTGAAGGAGTAATGGGAAGCATCAATTATTATGGTGTTTCAAATGAGCCTTTGGATTCAAATTATGTGGCACAGCACTGGATTGAAGACACCTTATATTATAAAGATGTTGGCTATAATGCAAGCTATGCCGGCGAATGTGCAATAACAAGAATATTTGCACCGCCTAACGGCGATTATGGTGCTGGAATTTCAAAACTGGTATCAATGTCATGGACATGGAACGATACCTCAGAGCTATCTGACTTCTACCTTGGAAGAATGGGAAACATGTATTCCAAAAACTACTGGGGAGATACCAATCCGTTAGTATTTTTAAGAGCCCTTTCGAACTCAGATACAATTGTTGCCAGTCGTAACACCAACCAGTATGGTGTGCTTGATAATGATGACTTCTTCGATTACTGGGGAGGACTGTCCATGACAGTTGAGGAGATTTCAGGCAAGGCTCCAAAATTCAACGTGCTGATGTATGCCAACAAGAACAGTGCATACATATCCTCTTTGGAAGAAGTAATGTATCAGGAAATCGCTGCAAGATATGACAACCCTGACTGGATTAAGGGAATGATGAATGAAGGTTACAGCGGGGCCCGTTATATGTCTAACAAATTTGTAAGCAATTTGCATGGATGGCAGGTAACAAGGCCATCAGCAGTGACAGACGACTTGTGGAACAGGATTTACAATACATATTACAACGATAAATATGGAATTGGAGTTAAAGATTGGCTTATGAGTGGAAATAATGCTTATTCACTGATTTCAATGAGTGGAACAATGCTTACAACAATCCATGATGGCTATTGGAATGCGGACAAGGCCACAATAAGTGACATTGCAAACACCTGGGCGCAGGCAACAATCCAAAACGGTGTTGCATGCTGTGACTGCAGCTGTGGAAATATTGCAATGATGCAATGGGCCGTACAATATGTGAATCCGGATATTCTGGCACAACTGCTTCCTAAACTATATCAGGCAACTAAAAATCCGGTTTTTGCAAACAATACTCAGTCCACACAGCCTCCGGAAACTGAATCAACTAATAATCAAAAAGAAGCTTCCTCACAAAATCCGGTTAAAGGTTCAACCTCTTCTGCCACTGTTGCAACAAATTCAAGTTCAACTACTGCTCAAACTACCTCTCAAAATGGAGATAATGCTCAGGGAGAAGCATTTTCAAATGTAGGTGCAGGTTCAGAATCAGTTGAAGCGGGAAGCTCTCAGTCTGAAGGTGCGGACGTTAAAAAATCAGTTGAAATTAACCCAATAACATCACAGTCAGCCAGTGAAGTCGGTCTGTCACTTGCGGCCGTTATAGCTATTTTATGCTTGATTATGGTTGTGGCTGTGGGATACTTTAGAAATGAAGATGATAAGGACAAAGTTCAAGATTTAGATAAGTTATTTAATGAAAGACAATAGGTGTAGACAATGGATGCGATTAATATTTTATGGCAGGTCGGAATTCTTTCGGCTGTTTTGATTTTTGGAATAAAGTTGGGCCTTGCAACAGGCCTTGCAAACATGTCAAAGAGATATTTGGCGGTGGTGTCAATAGGATATGGTGCGGGAGTTTTAATACTGACGGAAATTTCCTCATTTTTCACACAACAGATTACGGATCTGATTTACACTTATAACTTTGAGTTTTTCCTGATTATGGCAATAATCATGATTTTGGCCGGTATATTTACAATCCGTGAATACAAGGTGTTTGAGAAAAATACGACAGCAGCCACCTGCATGGCTATTGTTGCGCCATGTCCGTGCTGTTTTGGATCAATCATTGTAAGCATAATGCTTGTTGCACCGACTGTAGGTTTGGGATTAATGAATTTGAGTGTTATTGTAGCGATAGCATTGGTTTTGACAATTGTTGTAACTTATTATGCATCCAATTACCTGGTAAGATTCATTGACAAGCCATATCCTATTGTGCTTGGCAATTTCATGTTCTTTTTGGGAATTTATTTCCTTCTCTCAGCGTTATTTTTGCCAAATATCACAGCAATGATTCAAAATCCGATGGAGGCAATATCAATAGCTTCACCATACTCACTGATTGGGGCATTGGTCCTGGTGCTTGTAATAGTGTTGATTGGCGGAGTAATATCAAGGAGAAGCAGTAATTTTAATTAGGTGATTTAATGGTATCAACAATTCCTGGAAGTGAAGTATTAACATCAACATTGAACATGATTTCACAGAGCCTGCAAATTCCAGTAATCATATTTCTGGTGGTTTTTGCGATTTTTGCAGTATTGGCTATTGGAGGTCTGATTTCGGAGTACACCTCCAGAAAGAAAATCACTCCCGATTTGATTGAGGAGCTGATTTATGCAATAGCTAATGCAGGTTCATTGGAAGAAATAAAAAATATTATTCAAAATGCAAAAATTTACGAGTCTCAAAAGGTTGTTCTAATCAAGATATTGCGTTCACATTCCTTAACTCATGATTCAAGGCAGGCTTTGGCTAAAAAGCTAATCGAGTTTGAGGAAAACAAGTTCGCAAAATCAATCGAGAGGACCGATGTCGTTACCCGTATAGGTCCTACATTGGGACTGATGGGTACATTGATACCTATGGGTCCTGGACTTGCAGCTTTGGGTGCAGGTGATGTCAATACATTGGCCAATGCGATTATTGTTGCATTTGATACCACTGTTGTGGGTATCGGTGCGGGGGCTGTTGCTTATTTCGTGTCAAAAGTAAGGCGAAGATGGTATGAGGAATACTTGTCCAACCTTGATGCCCTTGCAGATGCGCTTCTTGATAAATTAAGTCAATAGGGGTTTTAGCTATGGTTCGAGAAAAAGGACGCAAACGTTTTTCAGAAGCTGAAGAGGACCCTATGGCTGGAACATCCAACCTTGTCGATGCGATGCTTGTAATCGCTGTGGGTTTATTGATATTTGTGGTGATAAGCTGGAATATGCAGAGTGTTGTGTTTCAGGATAGCCAGCAGCAGCCAATAGAGCAGTCATCTCCAGATGTGACTGAAGTGAGTGAAGGACAGGCTCTGAATGAAACTCCGGACACTTCAAACAGTTCAGGTCAGGGCTATATGGAGATGGGTAAGGTCTATAAGGATCCTTCAACGGGCAAGCTGATTATGGTTGAAGGTTAAAATTTTTTTACATGGTAATACTTTTTTAGCATTTTATACCTTGGTTTTAATGAAAAGTATTACTAAAATTCTTATTTTTTCTTGTTCTTTTATATAATAGTATTATTTTTTGTAAAAAAACGATTTTAGAAAGATTTATATTAGTATTACTTTAAAGTAAAATTGTACTAATGATATTAATATAAATGTAAATTATTTTATTACAGAGTTGGTACGAAAATATATTTTCAAAATGGGATTATTATGAGAAATAAAAAAATTTTGTTTATATCTATTTTTATTTTAATGATTGTCCTCTCAATTGGTGCAGTGTCTGCGCAAGACGCAGATGATGCAGTTGCATCAACAGACGACGATGCTATCGCGTCAACAAATGATGATACTATTTTGGAAGATTCAGAACCTATTTCAGGTACTGCTTCCGGGGGAGTGGATGTCGTAACTGAAAATCCATGGAATACAAGCGGAGAGTTAAGTTACGATATTCCGGCTGATGCAAAGACAATTAAGAGTGCTGATGTTTATGTGAATGTTTATGGGGGTAGTGCTGCAAATACTTACGGTGCTAACGCTAATGTTACCATTACAACTGCAAATGGTGAACCCACTAAATATTATGAATCATTATGGATTCCTGAAGGAACAACAGATGGTGCTGTCTATACAGTAAATAACCATACAAACAAATGTTACTCAGATTATATGATTCATTATAATATAACCAGTTTATTGGACGGTTTAAATGGAACCAAACTTAAAATCAATGTTGATACATTTAAATATGAAAATAAATCATTTGACGGTAGAATCAAATTAATCGCTTTAGTTTTAGCTTATAATGATGATAGTGACAATGAAACTATCAGCTACTGGATTAATAGCACTCAATTGTGGACCAAATCTAATGTTACAATTGACTTCAATACGCTAGGTAAATCTGGTGTTTCAACCTTAACAAATGTTGTTCTCTCAAGTGGTGATGGTGCTTATACCATTAATGATAAGCGCTTACTTGAAGCAATTATTCATAAATCTGGTAATTTTTATCAATATAATGAATGGGATGTCAGTAAACTTGTGGATGTATCTAAAAACACATCACTCAATGTCGCTTATGCGGGAACAAGTGCTTACGGTTCAATCAAGAATGTGCTTTCAGTCCTTATAATCAATGATATAAGATCTGACATATCCGTACTTCCGGAATATGTTTCTAGAAGTAGCGGTGTCATCACTGCTATGGATGCTTTTGCAGGTACCAACAACACTTTAACCGTTACACTCAGTGCCAGCAAAGCTGGAAAATATGTTGTTAGATTATATGCAGATGGTGGTGTTGTAAATGAAACCGAAGTTGAGTTAACTACAAGTTCCAAAGATATATTTATAACCGACCCTACCATTAGGCCGGTTGATGAAACCACTGTTAACGGTGCGGAAAATAAAAATGTTAATTACACTGTTGAGTTATTGTTGAACGGTGCAACCATCAATTCTACTTCATTAGTTCTTCCTATTTTATACAATGGTTATTTAGGTAAGGATTTAGCTTATCCTGCAAGTGGAATGGCAGCATTGGACCCTATTGTTATCAACGGAGATATTGTCGTTGATGTTAAAACAGATTACCTGTCCGGTGCAACCAATCTTAACAAGACAGATGTTTGGACTATCAATCTTGGTGATGATTCAACAATTGTGAAATCATTTGTTTATGTGCCTTATACATGGGCTGATCCATCTATTGAAGGTGTAAACATGTTTAATGTCACATTCAATGGTGAAAAGATTACTCCTATTGCTTTTTACAGAGACCAAGCTAACGTAGGTACAGCTTCTGGCAGAAATGGTTATGGAGTACTAATTTATGACGTCACTAGTTTAATCAACAAATCAGGCAATAACACTTTGGCATTGAATAAATCCACCACATACCCTGGTGTTTATTCTTCTGCATTTGTTTACATGTACAACACTACAAACAGCAATTACATTAAGGAAATCTACATTAACCATGGCGCTGATCTACTTTACAACAATTATAACAATGCAAAAAGACCAGTCAAGTCAGATTCAACATTTGTCGTTAATCCAAATGTAGTTTCAAATGCAACCTTTTATGTGTTCGCATCAAACGGACAGAATAATTATGCTGATTTGGTATTTAACGGTGAAACCACTAAAAATATTTTTGCCGACGGTGGATCTTACCTCACAACTTATAAGAAATTAGATGTCACTGGCAAGATTAAAGCTACTAACTCCGTTTCAGTTGTCGGTGCAGGTAAAGGAACTTTCCTAGCATTGCATCAAATCATGGTTTTAACCAAAAATCTGGATGACATTGAAATCACCTCCATAACTCCTGAATACACTAGTGTCCCTTCAGCTTATGCAGGTACAAACAATGCAATCACATTTAAAATCGAAGCCCTTAAGGAAGCCAAATTCAATGTTACCTTATTGGCCGACGGCAAAGCGGTTAATTCAACTGAAGTCAGTTTAGTAGCAGGCTCAAACACATTCATGCTTATTGACCCAACAATCAGGGAAGTTGACGCATCCACAGTCAACGGCGCTGCAAATAAGAAAGTTAACTATACTATCCAAGTGTCTTCCGGTGATAAGAATGTTACAAATTCCACAATCAGCATTCCTGTTTTATACAACGGTAATTTAGGCAAAGACTTAGCTTATCCTGCCGGCGGAATGGAATCATTCCTAAACATTACAATCAACGGCGACATTGTCATTGACGTCAAAGATGTTTCATCCTATCTTGGCTCTAGTGCAAAGAACAGAACCGATGTTTGGACTGTTAGCTTGGATTCCAAATCAAGCGTTGTCAAATCATACATCTATGTTCCTTATAACTGGTTCAACGGTAAGAAGTACACTGAAGATGTTACAATGTTCAATGTAACATTCAACGGTGCATCTATTGCTCCTGTAGCATGGTATAGGGATCAAAGCAATTTAGGCGGATATGGTATGTATGGATACGGCGTATTGGTTTACGATGTGACTGATTTGATCAAATCCGGTGAAAACTCATTTGTATTGATTAAGAAATACGCTGACACCCCTGCGGTTTATCCATCAGTATTGATGTACATGTACAACACTACCGGCAGTGCAGTAATCAAAAATGTATATATTTCAAATGGTGCTGACCTTCTCGCTGGAACCTCCAACAATGTTGCAAAAAGACCAGTCAAAGCAGATTCAACCATTGATGTAAAAATCGCTGATACCGCACAATTATACATCTTTGCAGCCAGCGCACAAAATGGTGAAGGAAGTATAGTGTTCAATGGCCAAACTTATGAAAATGTTTGGAACGGAACCAGTTCAACCACTGATTTATACACTATTGACATTACTGGTAGCGTCAAAGGCTCAAACAACATTTCATTCGTAGCTACAGGTTCCACTATTTTAGCATTGCAGCAAATCATTGTAACAACTCAAAAAGCTCCAACTACAATTGTTGCTCCTAGCGTAACAACAACTTACCAAATCGGCAAAAACTTGGTTGTCACTTTAAAAGAAGTAAATGGAAATGCAATTGCAAACGCTAAAGTCACTGTTACATTCAACGGTAAAGCTACAGTCCTGACCACTGATGCAAATGGACAGGCTACATTAGCTATTCCTGCTAATTTGGTTCCTAAGACCTATGCTGTAAGTATTTCCTATGATGGTGATGCAACACACTTGAAATCAACCGCCAGCACCAGTGTTGTTGTCAAAAAGGCTGCTGTTAAATTGACCGCTAAAAAGAAAACTTTCAAAGCAAAAGTCAAAACCAAAAAATACACTGTTACCTTGAAAGACAACAAAGGAAAAGCGATGAAAAAAGTAAAACTCACCTTAAAAGTTAAGGGCAAAACCTACAAGGCAACAACCAATGCTAAAGGTAAAGCAACATTTAAAATCAAAAAATTAACTAAAAAAGGTAAATACACCGCTAAAGTCACTTTCAAAGGCAATGCAAACTTTAACAAATTGGTCAAAAAAGTTAAAATAACTGTTAAAAAATAGAGATTAATTTCTCTATTTTTCCATTTCTTTTTTTCACAAAATATTTTAACTTATTTATCTAAAACTATTTTTATGAAAGTCTTTGGAATCTGTGCAAGCCCGAGAAACGACACAACATATTATGTTCTCACTCAGGCTCTGGAGAAACTTGAAAGCCAGAATTTTGAAACTGAAATCTTCACATGCCACGCTAAGGATATCAAGCCATGCATGCATTGCGATTATTGCCTTGAAAACAAAAAGTGCATCATTCAGGATGATATGGGTGAAGTATATGAAAATCTCTTGAGTGCAGACGGCATCATTCTTGCAACTCCAGTCCAGTCCGGATCGGTTTCCGCAAACCTTTCGATTATTATGGACAGGACACGTGCCCTGGAGGCCGTTGACTATAACATTTTAAGGGGCAAGATTGGAATGAGCATTGCAGTCGGCGGAGACCGCACAGGAGGACAGGATTTTGCCCATCTGGCAAACATCACATATTTCATGATACACGGAATAATCCCGGTAAGTGGAGGGCCTTTCGGTTCCAATCTGGGCGCTTCCTTTTGGTCAAAGGACTCGATTGATGAAATAAGGAAAGATTCTTATGGTATGGAGTCTTTGGATAGGACTTTAAAGGAATTTGAAAATTTCTTAAATAAGTACATTTAAATAGTAAAATTAAGTTACATATATTTAATAACTTTTTTTAGGTTATATCATGGCAAATAAGTTGATTAGAGGTAGTTTGATAATTTTTATAGGTAATATAATTTTCCGTGTGGGAGGTTACTTTTACCGTTTTCTTATGGCGATACTTTTAGGACCTGTCGCCTATGGTAATTTAGGAATCACACTGCCTTTTCAGGGAATTTTCCAGACCTTATCTGCCGGTGGGCTTCCTCCTGCGATAGCAAAATATGTTGCTGAGTATGAAGCTGTCGGCGAGCATGATATGGCCAGGCAGACCATTTACACGGCTCTGCAGATAATGATATTCTTGGGGCTGTTCTTTGGGGTATTGATGATTTTTGTCGTTGCTCCTTACCTTGCCTATAATTTCCTGCACAAGCCGATAACACTGGTTCCCCTCCAGATTGTGGGGCTTATCACACCTTTCAGCGTTATTGTAGGTGCCTTTAGAGGGGCGTTTCAGGGCGTTTACAAGATGGAGTATATCGTATATACCCGTGCCGTCGAACAGCTCGGTATGATTCTTTTTGCCACTGCATTTGTTTTGATTGGACTTTCAACTGTCGGGGCACTGTGGGGTACCGTTTTGGGATATTCCTTATCCGTTGTTGCGGCTGTTTACATCTTTAAGGTGCACATGCCGAAATACATTCCTAAACCTAGCGAAGGTTTCGTATTTACAATGAAGGACAGGATGAAACTTGCCACAACATTGGTGAAATTCTCCATTCCCGTCATCATAACCGCTGTGGCTGAAATGCTTATCTACAACATCTGTACCATAGTCATGGGAAAGTTTCTGACATTGGCGGATATCGGATTTTTCGCAGCTGCAGATCCAATCTCACGTTTGCCGTTGATTATTTCAGTTTCCATTGCAACAACAATTCTTCCGGCTTCTTCAGAGGCATTCAAGGTAAAGGACATTGATGCCCTGCAGAAGTATGTTTCTGAGGCTTATAAGTTTTCATTATTGTTTGTAGTTCCGATGTGTGTCGGCCTTGCGTTGTTTGCGACTCCTACACTTCAGGTATTGTACTTTAAGAATCCTGCCTATGTTGCAGGTGCATCCGCTTTGGCAATTCTTTCAATTGGTATGACATTCTATTCAATTTTTACCATTTCAACAAGTGTCATCCAGGGAATAGGAAATCCTAGAATTCCAATGTATATCCTTATCGGAGGTGCAATTGTCACAGGTGTCCTCAATTGGTATATGGTTCCGTTTCTGGGCATTGCAGGCGGAGCGTTGGCTACCACCATTGCCTGCTTTTTGATGATGGTGCCGTGCATTTATTTTGTATTCGAACTTACCAAGACAAAGGCTCCAAAGAAATCCGTGGCCAAGATATTTGCAGCGTCAATGATTATGGGAATTTTTGCATTAATTATTCCAAAAACCACATTGTGGCTCTTCCCAGGTATTGTGGCCTGTATTATTGTTTATTTCTTTGCATTGATTCTGGTCAAGTTCTTTGAAAAGGATGATATCGAGAGTCTTAGGGAATTTTCTTCAAAATTCGGTCCTTTATCTAAGATAGTCAACAAGATGTTGAATTTTGTTGAAAGGATGCAATCCAGATAATGGGATGGATGCCAGAATTGATTTTGATTGAATATTAACGCTTGTGTTTTAAGCCACTCGTCGATGTGTAATTTCAACTGAAAAAATTTTTTGGATTAAAAAATGCCATAATAACAAAAACTTATTTAAATATAATTTATAAAAATATTATTGTTATATTTCGGGGGATTTATAATGACTGATGTTAGCGCAGGTGTTGAATATAAAATTAATGTAGATGGCAATTCCTTTTTGCTTGACAGTAAAAAGTACAACTTGCTGGTGTCTATTTTAGATACAGGTTCTCTGACAGCGGCTGCCAAGGAAATCAATGTTTCTTACAGGACTGCTTTGAACTATATTGATAAGATAGAATCCAGTCTTGACGTTAAGGTTGTAAATACAACCAAAGGCGGAAAAGGCGGCGGAGGAGGAACTTCCCTCACCGATGAAGGCTACTCCATTTTAAAGGAATGTAAAAAGATCAATGCCATCATGGAGCTTCACAAGGATGTCAATGAAATTGAAGCCACAATAGTCGATATCAATGAGGCCAAAGGCGTAATGACCATCAAAAACGATGAGTTTGAAATCAATGCTCCATTGAACAGGAATTATAAAATCGGCGATGAGATATTGGCCTTGATCAGTTACGATAACATCTTTTTGATGTTGGAGCCTCAGGCTTCAAGTATCCGTAATATCCTGAAGGGACAGATTGTTGAGATGAGGCTTGAAGGTGAAATTATCCGTGTTAAAATCAACGTCGGTGGAGTTACCTTATGCAGTGACATTACAGTGTCTGCAGAAAAGGAATTGAGTTTGAACATAGGTAAGGAAGTTTATATAGGATTTAAGGCAATGTCCGTTGCTACTTTAAAATTATAGGGTGATATCATGCCGTTGCAAATTTTAGTCGATGAAGATAAATGTATAGGATGTGGAAATTGTGCTGAGATTTGTCCCAAATCAGCTAAAATTTGGAAAGTTGGAAGGGTTGCACGTATATTGGATTTAAGATATTGTCATGTTTGTACACTATGTGCCATGGAATGCCCTACTGACTGCATTAAAATTATACGTCCGGGTGAAGATGCCTAAATTATTGAAGCTAAAATTAATTATTTTGTAGGTTAGATTATGACTAGAATTTCAAATGTTTCAAGGAAAACATCAGAAACCGATATTTCAATAAAGATGAATTTGGATGGTGAAGGCAAATACGACATCGAAACAGGAATCAACTTTTTCAATCACATGCTTGAGTCATTTTCCAAACACTCAATGATAGATTTGGATGTGAAGGCCGTTGGGGATATCGAGATAGATGACCACCACACAATAGAGGATGTTGGGATTCTTTTGGGAGAAGCGTTTCTTGAAGCGATCGGCGATAAGAAAGGCATAAAAAGGATGGCTCATGCCATAGTTCCAATGGATGAATCAGTTTCCACAGTGGCAATTGATATAAGCGGACGCAGCTACTGCAACATGAGTCTCGACTTTAAGAATGAAAAGATCGGAGACATGACATCAGATATTATCATTCACTTCTTCGAATCATTTGCTTCCAGTGCAAAACTGAATATTTACGGTAGAGTTGAGGGGGCAAACGATCACCACAAGGCTGAAGCCGTATTTAAGGCATTTGCAAAAGCCCTAAAAGAGGCAATTAAAATAGAACACGATCAGATTCCTTCTACAAAAGGAGTATTATAGTCTTCGGACTATATTTTTTTTAATGTTGTTGTAAAAAATATATTACATATTGAGAATAAAAAAAAGAAAAAAATAAAGTAGTAATTAAACTACTTATTCTGGTTTTGAAATTAAGTCTGTTTTACAACCTGGGTTTCCTTCTTTCATGTGAGGGGTTCTTAAAACAGTATCATTTGCTTTTTCGATTTCTCTTGCTTCTTGTGCTAATTTAGCAGCACATGCAGCCTTTGGTCATGAAACAACCTTTCATGTCTAAGTTAGCAACGGATCCAGCCATTTCGTATGCAGCAATAGCTTTTGCTTTTGCATAGGGGTTAGCGAATCCGCCAGTTTCTGCAGCTTTTTCAGCGGTGACAATGAGTTTAGGTAATTCGATTGCACCAGCTTCTGCTTGTTCGATTACGGCGTCAATGGTTTTTTGGACTAATCTTAAAGCACCAGTTTCAGCTAATACTTTTAAGATGTCAGAGTTGAAGATAGCCATTTCAGTTGGGTCTAACCATTCTCTTTTTGCACCAATCATTGGGTCAGACATAACGATGATGTAACCGAGACCTTGTTCATCCATTTCATCTTTTTTACCTTTACCAGGTGCGTCACCGATGATAATAGCAGG
>ONSJ01000030.1 GCA_900320515.1 uncultured Methanobrevibacter sp.
TTGCTACTTTACCAGTAGATTGTGCGGTTTCTAATGCTTCTTCAGCTTGTTTAGCTAATTCTTCAGGTGTGTCAAATTTTACATAAATGTTTGCCATAATATATACCTCCTTTTTCATCTGGCATTGCCATCCATCGGCAGATATTATAATCCATTTTGAATCATAATATTATTTAATTACTGCTTTAAACCACTCAAATTATTTTATAGAGTAATCTAATAGCATTTAATAATACTAATTCTTGAATAATTCATATATCACTAAATATAATCCCGTAAGAAAAAATAGAGGGATTAGACTTTCAATACAAATACTTCTGAATTTCAATAATTTTTAGCAAAACTAAAAATAAAAATTTAGTAATTAATGAAATAATTCTAGAGAACTAGACAATAATAAATTGGTTAGTATAGTATATAAATGTTTGTAAAAATAGCTTAAAATAAGTCGATTTTTGGGTTAAAAAAAATAATACAAAAAAATAAAAAAAATGTAAAAGCGATAGTAAAAAATTACTATCTAGAAAATGATCATCAACAAATCTATTTGATTGCTAATTTTACATCTTCAGCTTTTACGGTTTTCCTACCTGCGTGGCGTGCAAATCCTACTGCTTTTTGTGCGATTTCGTTACCGTAGTCTTCGATTGCTTCGGTTAAAGCGATTTTTGCGTCATCACTTACTCTTTGTGCACCAGCATTTTTGAGGACTCTGCCTACAGGAGCAATTGGTAATTCACTCATTTATTACACCTCACATTTAACTTGGTTAATAATAGTTTTAATTTGCTTATATATAAATCTATTGGTGTTGCATCGGTGATTTTAAAAAATTTCAACAAATCTTACCATGATATTTTAACATAAATAGTGACATGAATATATTAGGAAATGTTTTTCATACATTGGCTTAATTAAAAAAAGTATAAATTTTGTTCGAATATAACAGAATTAAAAGAAAAAATTAAAATTAAAAGAGATTTAAAGCAATATTTATTTGTTCATCAAAATCTCTCTTAAAGTGTCTATATCTGCATCAACCTGTGTAGGCTGTGTACATGCATCAATAGCAGTGTTAGGGTCTTTAAGCAAGTGACCTGTAACTACACAAGTAATTGTTTCACCTTTGTCAACTACTCCTTGGTCTACAAGTTTTTTAAGACCTGCAATGGAAGCAGCTGAAGCCGGTTCAACACCAATACCCTCAGTTCTTGCGAGTAATTTTTGTGCATCAAGGATTTCCTCATCAGTTACAGTTTCAGAGTAACCATTTGAATCATAAATAGCATTTAAAGCTTTAATGTCACTGACTGGAGCACCAATACGTATTGCAGTTGCAATGGTTTCTGGATTCTCTACAGGCACAACACGCCTGTCTCCTTTCTTAAATGCATTTGTAACAGGACATGCACCTTCCGCCTGAATACCAGTCATCATCGGCAGATCTTTGATGAATCCTGCATCATAGAATTCACTGATTCCCTTCCAGATAGCTGAAATGTTACCTGCATTACCTACAGGCAAAATGACTCTGTCAGGAGCCTGCCAACCTAAATCACGAACAATTTCATAACCTATAGTTTTTTGCCCTTCCAGTCTGTAAGGGTTGATTGAATTTAATAAGTAAAGATGTTTTTCTAATGCAAGAGCGGTCATTGCTTCAAGAGCCTCATCAAAGTTACCGTTGATGGACATTACCTCAGCGCCGTGGAACATTGCCTGTGCCAATTTACCTAATGCAACCTTTCCTGAAGGCAGGAAAACGATACATCTCAATCCCGCACGGGCAGCATAAGCTGAAAGTGATGCGGAAGTGTTACCGGTTGAAGCGCAACCTACAGTATGAACTCCCAATTCCATTGCTTTTGTCATACCCACTGTCATTCCCCTGTCCTTGAAACTTCCGGTAGGGTTTGATCCTTCAACTTTAACATACAGGTTGACTCCAAGCTCTTCACCTAACTTGTCACATTTGCAGAATGGGGTTCCTCCTTCATCAAGGGAAACGATTTTTGTCTCATCTACAGGAATGCACTCTTTAAATTTCCATAAGTTATCTCTTCTACCATCAAAAATGTCTTTTGAAACATCTATCTCATTGACGAGCTCAAGCACTGATCCACACTTTTCACAGGTGTAGATTACTTCATCGTCATCATATTCTTCTCCACAAGAAACACATCTTATCATAAAAAATCACTATCTATATCTTTTTAATTAGTTTTATATAAAATTTAATATAAATTCGGCAATATGAATTGTCATATAAACTTCAACAAAACCTGCAATTGCCATCAATATTGAAGCAATAACAAGCAGAATTATTGCCTGTTTTAATTTATCGGCACTTTCATCAAAGGAATTTGACAATAGCTCCTTAACGGGACCATCGTCTTGACCATGCAATGTCTTGAGGAACTTGAACAAAAAGTTAAATAAGACAAAGCCCGATGCGCAGGCCAGGATGCATGATGAAAACTCAAAAATTCCATGAGGAATTATCAAAAGCGCAGTCACCAGCAAATCATCGGTTGTGGCCACATAGTAACCTGCAAAAAATCCATTAAATCCAAGCATCACTCCTGAAAAGAAACAGGTTACTCCAAAAATGAACATTGCGAGTACAATCCTGATATTATTGAGGAATATGCTCTGGAAAGTCAATTTGATAGTGCCCTGCTGGACTTTCTGGGTCAAATCATCAACAACTGGATTGAAATAGCTATATAGATAAGGCTCTAAAAAATAGCCCAATACCAGAGAAACAAACAAAATGGCTATTGCTACATAAATAGCCAATTTATTTTCACGGAATGCAGATTTAACTTCGTCAACAATCATATCAATGTTTTGGCAATTTCTCTTGCTTCAACTTGCTTTTCATGCAAATCATCCATGAACTCTTCCATCAGCTCGGCGGTTCTGAGTTTACATTCGCCGCATCTCAATGTTCCGTTGAGACACTCCTGCCTGATTTTTTCAAGCTCTGAATCATCATCGATGAAGTGGTATAAAAGCATTTCATATATTACGCACTTGTCTACTTCACCACCCAGCTCCTCCTGCTCTTTTAGGGTTTCCCTTCCACCGGTTTTAGCAGATTTGACCTTTTTAACTGCGGTTTTGGTGTCATCGTTGAGATAGATTGCGGTAGCCGGCTTTGAACTGCTCATCTTGTCACCAGTCAGGCCTGTCAGGAACCTGTGATATGTTGAAGCGGGTGATATGAATCCCTCTTCCTCATTGAGCTTATGTGCAATATCTCTTGTTAGCCTAATGTGAGGGTCCTGGTCTATTCCTACAGGAACAACAACCTTTTTCGGACCTCCAAACTCTTCAATCTGAGGAAGCAGTATGTCTGCAACCTGGAATAATGGTGCCTGAACGTGGGCAATATTTGTAGAGTTTTCAAAACCGTAAATTGCCCTTAACTGACTGAAGTTTGTTTTGATTGAAGCCTTGAATGCCAAATTCTTCAGCAGATTATTTTGTGACTGCAGATAAACATTAACATCATCTCTTTCAAGGTCAAGACCCAAAGCAATCCAGTTAGTCAGATATTCATTTACTGCAATTTCACGACCCTTTTCAAAGCTCATGTCACGTGCGGCATATGCCTCAAGGTCTGCAATCGGCAGGGACAGCATTGCTCCCATGTCCTGATACCATTTTATTTGGTCAACGACCATCTTATGGCCAATATGCATTTGTCCACTTGGCATCATACCAGTTACAACTGCAAAATCCTTGTTTTGATTGATTAAATTATTAATTTCATTGAATTCCCTATGTCCGAAGATTACTCCCCTTTTCATCAATCTTTGGGGGTTTTTAACGTCTCCAATCATGTCTGAAATCTTACCTATTCCGAACTTGTTAACTAACTTGTCATAATCCAGGCTGAATGATGCCCATGGATCGATTAAATCTGCCATATTATCACCACTATTAATGTTAAATTAGATTTACGATTAAAAATTATTATAGTAAATATAAAAGCATATTAAAATATAAATGATTTCTTTAATTAAACTTATGGTCTTGTCCATTCAATATTATAGTATGTTATGTCAAAATCCTCATCCACTATTGCCAAAAGAAGCTTCTTGTTAACACCATGGGACACTCTCACATAACTTGCAAAATCAAGCGCATTGATATCATAATTTTCAAAAATTATTTTGACCAGATAATCGGAATGCCTTTGTCCTGGACCCCCTCCACGATTATACAATCTGAATTCGGTGCCATACTTAAAACCGGTTTTTATAACATAACCACGGTCTTTTAAGTCACGGTAAACTACATATTTGCCATAAAGTTCCTCTTCCTTTAAAAGGTCAATCAAATAGCCTACACTGCATTTGACATCATCCTCATAGATATTCAAACGACCCTTCTCCTGCAGATAGCATGCCTCAATCAATGAAATATGAAGGAAATCTGATTCGATTTTGCCGAATTTGCTTTTCTCATGTAAAGCTATCGGTCTTTTGCTTCCCTCTTCAATTTTAATTGAAACAATATCATTAAGTAAATCTCCACGCATTAAAACACCGCAAAAAGAAATAAATTATATTTAATGCTTATTACTTTGAAAAAAATATTATATAAAATTTTTGTAAAAAAAAGAGTTGAAAAAGTTAAACTCTAATAAAAATATTATTAGCCATTTCTGAGGAAACGTTTAACTCTTTATCATCAATCATGACGGAATAATTATTTGTCAAAGTGTTTTCAACGAATTCATATTTCAGATGCTGACCCACTTTAATGCCTTTATCGGTAATTTCATCCAACAATTCAGCGTTTCCACGAATGAATGAGATGGTTCCTTCGGCATTGCCTGTTAACTCTGAAATTGACAACAAATTAAATTTCCTGTTCATAACTTGGTCAAAGTCCTTTTGAGAGAAGCATTCCTGACAGCTTCCGAAATCAAAATTGCATGCAGGGATCACATTTTCATCAGGACATAAATCCGGATGATGCAGCATGGTACAGATTGCCCTTTCCGCCTCATCGGATAAGGTATGTTCCATCTCACATGCCTGATCGTGAATATTTTCCTCCTTGACCTTCAATATGTCCAATAAGAATTTTTCCAAAATCCTGTGTTTTCGGGTAATTTTTTGAGCTATTTGCATTCCTTCATCAGTCAATGTAGCTCCTTTGTATGGAGTGTATGTAATGTAACCCAAATCTTCTAATTTTTTAAGCATTTGAGTTACGCTTCCAGGCGCAATGCCTAAATCCTTTGATAGTTGTGTTGTGGAAACCTGTTCCCCATTGCTTCCATTACGGTAGAGAACTTCTAAATATTCCTCAATGTTTTCACTTATTTTAGCTTCAGCCATGAAAAGTCACCTACATTTATATTAATTAATATTCTGTAAGTAACAGTATAAAAAAGTTTTGGTAAACCTAAATAAAAATGAAAATTTTGTAAAAAAAATAAAGATTGATTAAAAAAAAATAAAAAGAAAATAAATAATTAGAATGGCAAACTTGCATATTTACTGTGCAAAGTAAATGATTTAGTATTCCAATTATTTATAACTCCAAATGAGTTTCTAGAACTGGTAGGATCTACACAAGTCCAAACACCATCAACTAATACCTGAACCCATACATGACCATAAGTGCTTCCACTACTGGTGAAATAACAGGTTCCATGAACATATCTTGCAGCAATACCTGCTGTCCTGTACATAGCAACCAATAAGTGAGACTGGTCCACACAGTTTCCAGTCTTATATGACAATGTGCTTGCAGCACCGTATCTGGTATCGGAATAGAAACTGTATGAAATTTTATCCCTCACATAATTAAATATTGCCACCGCCTTATCCTTGACAGTTGTTAAACCACTTATTACTGAATTAACAGTGCTTTTGATTGCGGAATTAGTAATTGGACAGTTTGTAGTAGCCTTTAGATATGCACTTACATCGGATAATGTGTTTTTCTCATTCAAACCAGATCCAGTTATTGAAACTGTACCTGTACCTGTGCTTGTACTGGTACTGGTGGTTCCATAGACAACCATTGAGTAATTCGGCAACTGATTGTTATTACCATAAAATGTCAGTATACGTGAAAAGGTATCAACAACCTCATAGTAGATAATGTCTCCCAGTGAAGATGAGGAATAATTCGGAGCCTGATTATTCTTGACGATATAATTTGCCAAGTTTTTGGCTACCACCAAATAATCCGCCTTATACAATTCCTCATTAAGAGTGTCACCAAAAGGAGATTCCGGATCTGCAATGCCTCTAATGATAGCAATATCATTATTATTAGAATTACCAAGTTGGTAAATGGCCTGTGACATCAGATATAAGAATTCCGGAGTGGTGAAAGTCTGTCCTCCAGCACTGACACTACTTGGAACCTTCTTATTGGTTTCATAATATGATTTCACTGTACTTGCACCCGCAATAATATCTTTGATGGATATTGTATTGGATGAAGAAGCTGCAGGAGTTGTTGTAGTAGTTGCAGTTTCTGTGGAAGTTGCAGGAGTTGTTGCAGCGGTTGCAGCAGCTGAGGCAGTATTTATAACAGGTCCTGAAGATGCCAAATATCCTGTAAGTGATTTGAAAGTAACAAGATTAGTGACTCCCCATCTGAATATGATTACACCGGATGCACCGCCGTTGATTGCCGCTTGTGAATCTGTTGTGATTGCAGAAGTAGACAGTTTAGCAGTATTTTCATCAGAAACATAACCCTGCAAACCGCTCCATATCTTTGCACCTTTGGAATTATCCACAAACCACTTTGTAGTGGATTTAATCCAAGCAGTTCCGGAGTTATAATTGCCCTTGTAAATCATAGGGATAATAACATCCATATATTGAGAGAGTGTAGCCATATCCTGACCGTAATAATACTTGTTATCTGTTGTTTCAGGCATTACAGCACAAGACACGATTAGATTTGAATTTACACCATGTATTGCCTGGGTGATTTGTTTTACAAAACTGTTAATTGCCTCAGTACCTCCTGAAGTCTCATATGCATCACCAGGATATCTCAGATAATCAATATGGACACCGGCAACACCTTTGACATTTGCATACTTCTTGGCTTCTGCTATTTTCTTATCGAAAAATGTCTGATATGGAGAGCCGCTTTTAACTGGATTAATCCAATTACCTTCATAAAATGCCTGCATCCAGATATGAACCCTCATTCCTAGTTTGTTTGCACTGGCAATCCAAGATTCCACCTCAGACTGAGTATTAGCAGTGAATGCATAGAAATTCAGGAACAGATCAGTAGCTCCCTGAGATGCCAATGTGTTTAAATTAACCTCTTTCATATCTGAACCGAAAATCCAGTATCCATATCCATTTGAAGACACATCTCTTTTAACAACTTCAATTTTTGCGGATCCGGATGACGGAGCATTATCATTGTCCCCACTTGCTCCATAATTAAATGAAACGGTATAATTTCCAGGACTTAAACTGACGGTAAATGTTGCATAACCGCTTGAAGAGGTTGTAGCAGTATAAGTTTTTGAATTTACAATCAAATTAACAGATTTACTAGCTAATGCCTGATTGTTTGAATTTTTCAGTAAAACTTTAAAGGAATTTGAACCCTGATAGAAAGAAGTTCCGCTTTTCCATGTCACAGTAGTTGGAGTTCTTTCCTTAACAGTTATTGGTTTGGAAACCGTTTTTGAGTACAGTTTAGGCTCGGAAGCAATCTTATATGTTATAGTGTATTGTCCAATACCCAATTTAATAGGCAGAGAAGCAATTCCCTGACTATTTGTAGTTCTGGTATATGTTTCACCGTTCACTGTGAAAGTGACAGTCCTTTTTGCTAAAGGAACATTGCCTGCAGTTAAAGCAACTTTAAATGGAGTGTTTGCTCCATAACCAAAAGTGGTTGTACTTTTTACTGTTAAAGTAGGAACTTTAGTGGTTATGACAAATAGCTTGTTGCTTGCACTGGATTTTTTATAAAAGCCATTTCCTGCAAAACTGTATTTGACAGTGTATACACCAGCTTTTAAAGACGGCAATTTAAGTGTAGCGAAACCTTTAGCATTTGTTTTTCTATTATATGTTTTTCCATTCACTTTGAACTTGATAATCTTTCCCTTACCAGGAGCATATCCAAAAGCATTAAGAAGCTTGACTTTTATCCTTTTGGTGTCCTTCTTAAGGAAAGTGTACATGTTTGTAGTCAATGAAGTTTTTACAGACTTGACAACTTTAACCTTATTTGTTTTGGTTAACCCATCGGTATTATAAGAAATTATCTTATATGTACCTTTCTTAAGGGTTTTCAAGGATAAAGTAGCTACGCCTTTACTGTTTGTTTTTACCTTGTATGTTTTTCCATTAATCTTAAACTTGATGGTTTTTTTAGCCAACACCTTTCCATTACTCTTATAGAATTTTGCACTGAATTTCCTGCCGTCTGTATAGACCTTGGAAATATCATTTGCAGTAATGGTGGACAGTATTTTGAAATTTCTGGTCAGGCTATAATCTGTTGCAGGATTAACCGCAACTACCTTATAGGTTCCAGGTTTAAGATTTATCGCTAAGGAAGCCACTCCATTCGCATTTGTTTTAACAGTGTGCAAAACACCATTAACAGTAATCTTAACATCAGCATATGCTAACGGATTACCGTAGGCATCTAAGAACGTTGCGCTGTATTGAGTGCTTCCTTTGTAATATTTAGTAATGTCTTTTGCAGTGATTGTCTTAGACACATCTATTGTTGAAGAAACGTTGCTTTCATTTCCCGCATCGGAGGAAACTTCAGCAACCCCACTATCACTACTTAAAAGATCATTATCATCTGAGTTAGTTGATAAAATATTTGAATTGTCAGATTCTAAAACTTCTTCACTTGATAGAGAAACTTTAGATGAATCATTATCAACGTTTGAATCACTTGATATATTTTATTGTTCAAATTAATTTACCTCCATAACAAAATTTTTAAACACAATGAGAAAAAATCTCATGTAACATATATTTAATGCAAATGTCTTATATAAACCTTTTTATTTACCAAATCCTATTAAATGAGTTCAATTTTATATAATAAGGTTAAAACATTGCGAAAACTAAGTGTAAATTAAAATTCTTATTGAATTTGATTATAAAAGGATTTAATGACATGAAATAATTTTTAAAGTTACTTGACTTTACTAAACTAGAAAGGATTATTCTAGTAGATATAATTTGAAATAGGGCATGTTAAAAAGTTATTTAATTTAAAATCATGGAATAAATTAAAATTAGAATGAAAAACAATACATTTAATAAAGTATTTTAAAAAATAATGGCAAAAAATAAAAAGAAAATAAATAATTAGAATGGCAACTATCTACTGTGTAAAGTAAATGATTTAGTACTCCAATTATTTATTACACCAAATGAGTTTATGGAACTGGTAGAATCTATACAATTAGTATAGTCTCTTATTAGTTTCATAATATGATTTCACAGTACCTGCACCAGAATAATATCTTTGATGAATATTGTTTTGGCTGGAAGTTGCAGCAGTTGTAGTAGTAACAACTGATGCAGCATCTATACCAATCATGAAGAAGCTAAATATCATGTCAGTGAATTGAAATTGACAAAATTAGTAACTCCCCACCTGAATATAATTACACCAGATGCACCGCCGTTAATTGCCGCCTGTGAATCTGTTTTAATTGCAGAAGAAGACAATTTAGCAGTATTTTCATCAGAAACATAACCCTGCAAACCGCTCCAAATCTTTGCCCCTTTGGAATTATCCACAAACCACTTTGTAGTGGATTTGATCCATGAAGTGCCGGAGTTATAATTACCCTTGTAAATCATAGGAATAACCACATCCATATATTGAGAGATTGTAGCCATATCCTGACCATAATAATACTTATTATCCGACTTTTCAGGCATTACAGCACATGACACGATTAGATTTGAATTTACACTATGTATTGCCTGGGTGATTTGTTTTACAAAACTGTTAATTGCTGCAGTACCTCCTGAAGTCTGATATGCATTACCAGGATATCTCAGATAATCTATATGAACACCAGCAACACCTTTGACTTTTGCATATTTCTTAGCTTCTGCTATTTTCTTATCGAAAAATGCCTGATTTGGAACACCATTTTTAACTGGATTAATCCAACTACCCTCATAAAATGCCTGCATCCAGATATGAACCTTCATTCCCAATTTATTTGCACTGGCAATCCAAGATTCCACTGCAGACTGGCCATGTTTAGTTAACGCATAGAAATTCAGGAACAGATCAGTAGTTCCCTGAGATGCCAATGTCTTTAAATTAACCTTTTTCATGTCATCCCCGAAAACCCAGTATCCATATCCATTTGAACGCATCTTAACAGTTATTGTTTTAGAAACTGTTTTTGATTTAACTTTTGATTCAGCTTTATTCTTATATGTTATAACATACTTTCCAACAGGCAATTTAATAGTCAAGGAAGCAATTCCCTTACTGTTTGTAGTTTTAGTATATGATTTACCGTCCAGTGTGAAAGTGACAGTCCTTTTTGCCAAAGGAACCTTTCCTGCAGTCAAAGCAACTTTAAATTGAGTGTTTGACCCATAATTAAAAATGGTTGTGCTTTTTACTGTGAAAGTAGGATTTTTAGTGGTTATGACAAATAGCTTGTTGCTTGCACTGGATTTTTTATATAATTTACTTCCTGCAAAGCTGTATTTGACAGTGTATGCACCGGCTTTTAAAGACGGCAATTTAAGTGTAGCGACACCTTTGGAATTTGTTTTCCTACTGTATGTTTTTCCATTTACCTTGAACTTGATAATCTTTCCTTTTCCTGGAGCATATCCAAGTGAGTTAAGAAGCTTGACTTTTATTCTTTTGGTGTCCTTCTTAAGGAAAGTGTACATTGTAGTAGTTAATTTAGTTTTTACAGATTTGAGAACTTTAACCTTATTAGTTTTGGTTAGCCCATCGGTATTATAAGAAATTATCTTATATGTACCTTTTTTAAGGGTTTTCAAGGATAAAGTGGCTACGCCTTTACTGTTTGTTTTTACCTTGTATGTTTTTCCATTAATCTTAAACTTGACGGTTTTTTTAGCCAACACCTTGCCCTCACCATTATAGAATTTTGCACTGAATTTCCTGCCGTCAGTATAGACCTTAGAGATATCATTTGCAGTAATGGTAGACAGTATTTTGAAATTTCTGGTCAGGTTATAACCTGTTGCAGGATTAACCGCAACGACCTTGTAGGTTCCCGGTTTAAGATTTATCGCTAAGGAAGCCACTCCATTCGCATTTGTTTTGACGGTGTGCAAAACACCGTTTACAGTAATCTGAACATCTGTATCGGCTAACGGATTACCGTAGGCATCTAAGAATGTTGCGCTGTATTGGGTGCTTCCCTGATAATATTTGGTAATGTCTTTTGCAGTGATTGTCTTAGACACATCTATTGTTGAAGAAACGTTGCTATTATTCCCTTCATCGGCGGAAACTTCAGCAACCCCACTATCACTAGCTAAAAGGCCATTATCATCCGAGTTAGTTGATAAAATATTTGAATTGTCAGATTCTAAAACTTCTTCACTTGATAGAGAAACTTTAGATGAATCATTATCAACGTTTGAATCACTTGATGAGCAGTATCAGCAAAGTGAGCAATATTTTATTGTTCAAATTAATTTACCTCCATAACAAAATTTTTAAACATAATGGGAGAAATCCCATGTAACTAATATTTATTACAAATATCTTATATAAACATTTTTATTTGCCAAATCCTATTAAATGAGTTCAATTTTTAAAAATAAGGCTAAAACTTTATGAAAATAAGCTATAAAGTAAAATTCTTATTGAATTTGATTATAAAAGGATTTAATGAAATGAAATAATATTTAAAGTTACTTAACTTTACTAAACTAAAAATCATTATTCTAATAGTTATAATATAAAATAGGGCATGTTAAAAAGTTATTTAATTTAAAATCATTGAATAAAGTATGATTAGAATAAAAAACAATGCATTTAATAAAGTATTTTGAAAAATAAGCATGAAAAATAAAAAAAGTAGAAAAATGTAAAATTTTTAAATTTTACATCATTGGAGGCATTCCGCCCATTCCACCCATGCCGCCCATACCAGGCATTGGAGGCATTCCGCTGTCATCGTTTCCGGTCTCATCAGGTCCGGTGGAATTGAGTGCATTTCTTGCTGCAATCATGTCGTCAATACGCAAGATCATTTCTGCAGCTTCGCCGGCTGACTGAAGAGCTTGTATTTTTACCCTTAAAGGTTCAATTACACCTGCATCCTTCATGTCAACCACTTTGCCTTCAAATACATTGATTCCGATGAATGGGTTGTCTTCGTGAGCAGCCTTTAAATCAGCAATCAGGTTAATGGTGTCCAAACCTGCATTTTCAATTAAGGTTCTTGGAATAACTTCCAGTGCTTCGGCATACTTCAAGATAGCCAGTTGTTCTCTTCCGCTTACGGATTCACCATATTCCCTTAACTGTTTTACCAAATCGATTTCACAAGCTCCTCCACCAATGAGAACTTTACCCTCTTCAATGGTTGCTCCAACCACTCCTAAGGCATCGTCAAGAGCCCTTGCGATTTGTTCGGTAACATAACGGGTACTTCCCCTCAATACAATTGAGGAAGCTTTCGGATTGTCACATTCTTCGATTAAGGTTAATTCGTGATCAAATATTTTATCAAGATATACGTGACCAGCATGACCTAATTTGTCCTCAGATAAATCTTCAATGTCAGTTACAAGTTTAGCGCCTGTAGCCTTTTCGATTCTTTCCATGTCAGATTTTTTAACACGTTTGAAAGCCATGATTCCTGCCTTTTTAAGGTAGTGTTCTGCCATGTCATCAATACCTTTCTGACAGAATAGGACGTTGACTCCGGAGTCAATTACCTTGTTGACTAACTCTTTAATCATGTCTTCTTCCTGTTTGAGGAATGCTTCGAATTGGTCAGGACTGGTTATGTCAATTTTTGAATCAGTATTAACATCCTTCAATTCAATAGGATATTTCATGATGGCAATTTTTGCATCTTTAATATCTTTAGGCATGTTTTTGGATACTGGAGCTTTATCGATGATGATTCCTTCAGCTAAAAATGAATCCTCTACAGAATCTCCTGAAACCCTTTGTATGTTAATATTGTCAATGTCGGATTTTCCGTCTTCCTCAATCCTTAATGCAGCTTTCACAACTAAATCGGCCAAGTGTTCCTTTGCATAGTCTGAACCTTTACCGCTCATTGCAGTGATAGCCACTTTTTTAAGAGTTTCTTCATCATCCGCATCAATTGCGATTTCCTTCAATAACTCAACTGCTTTTTTAGTTGCATTTCTGTATCCTTTAACAACAACGGATGTTGCAATTCCATCTTCCAATAGCTCTTCAGCTTTGGATAATAATTCGCCAGCAACAACAACGACAGAAGTGGTTCCGTCTCCAACAATTTCTTCTTGTTTTTTTGCTGTTTCCACAAGCATTCTAGCTGCAGGCTGGTTGATTTCCATTTCTCTCATGATGGTTGCACCATCGTTGGTGACAGTCACATCACCTAATGAATTGGTTAACATTTTGTCCATTCCTTTAGGACCTAGAGTGGTTCTTACGATGCCTGCCAATACTTTAGCGGCAGTGATATTCATTCTTAAAGCATCTCTTTTTGAATATCTTTCGGTTCCTTCAGGAAGGATAAATATTGGTTGATTTGCCATTTAATAATCACCTTAAATTTTTTTTAAATAAAATATAAAACTAAGTTTTTATACATTAATAAATAGGTAAGAGGTAATATAAAAACATTGCCCATTAAAGTAACTTTAGGTGTGTTAATGTACGAAAAAATCATAAAAGAAATTAAATCTAACTTAGGTGAAAACAAGGATTTGAACAGGCAATACTTATCCAGCCAGATAGAAGTCTATAAGGACCATCCATACAACAAGGAAATAATCAAGGAAATCTCCCGCCTGATGTGGGACTGCCTGAGCGATGATGAAAAGCAGGAGTTCATTGAAATGTCGGAAAAGGAAAATCCGATACTTGACATTTTAAATGATATCTATTTTGATATTGAAAACGGCAACTATGAAACACCTCTAAAAAAGCTTGATGAGTTTATGAAAACATTTCCTGCAATGTATGAAGACGATAAGGTAAGCGAGTACCACTACTTTACCAATCCTCTGGAAGAGCTGATCTTTAGAAAATATATCGGACTGAAAAAGGAACTGAGATACATTCCGGACAATCAGCCTCTGCTTGACTTGTATTACGTTTATGGATTTCTGCTTCTTGAGTCCAAGCAGTATGACAAGGCTGAAGAATACCTGAAAAAGGCCATTAAAATCAATCCTGTCTCATCAAGAATAATTCTGGAACTGACTGAAATCTACAAAGTCCACACATACACATTCAATGAATACGTCCTGCGCACATCCGATGCACTGAAATACGCCTATTATCCGCAGGACATTGCGAGATGCTACAGGAACCTGGGATATTACTATGTGGAAGAAAACGACATGAAAACTGCCCTGGCACTATACATCTACAGCATGGAGTTTGAGGCAAGCCCCCTTGCATATGCCGAAATAAAGTTCATCCAGTCAAAAAACGACAACATCGAATTGTCCATTAAAGAATGCATTGACATTATTGCAGGCAAAAACATTCAATTGGGAGCAAATCCATTCATTTTGGATGCATTGAATGAACTGATTGAAGAATATGATAAAAACAAGCTATATAATCAATTGCTGTATTTTTTAGAATTGAAATTTGATTTGGACAATGACAGACAAACACTTGAAAGAATTAATGAAACCCGAAAGAAACTGGAAAACTAAACTATTAATAATATATAATATATATTATATAACAGGTGATTTATAATGTGTTCAAGTGGAGGGCCAATGGCCGATATTGATTTGAAAAAATTGAAAACCAAAAAATACCATTGTAAAGACTGTGGAAATTCCTTTAAGGGACTTGGAAAAAAAGTAGTTTGTCCGTCCTGTCAAAGTGACAATGTAGAACTTGCAGAGTAAATTTATTTACTCTCCTTTTATTTTTTTAGTGATTAACATGAATATTGATTTTAAAGATGATGAAATACTATTTCTTGAAGGCGAAACTGGAATGGTTGGCGTCGTTAAGGTGGCATATGAAAACAAGATGCTTTTCATTGCAACACAGGACAACGAGGAGATAGTCCAATTTTTAGAATCAGATGACATTATCGCCGTATCAAACTTCAAAAAAGATAAAAGGGCCATTCGCTCACAGGCTTATCTCAGCCGTGAAGAATCCTCACCACTGGTCATTCTAAACAAGGATCATCCGTCAACAAAGCGTTTGGAAACAGTGATATCAATAGGAGATGGAGTAAACCTGAACTGCAACATCACACCGGGAACACATCCAGAACAGAACGTATTATGTTCCTGTGACAGCCTGTCAGGACTTGAGATAATAAAGACACCCACCGGCGTGAAATTAAACAGAGACTTTGAGAATTACACTATTGAAAAATTTTAGGTTGAAATATGATTTTTATTGACTCCTTTTACATGTTTTTAGGTCAACTGGTAGTTTTTATAGCTATTCTGATTGTCATATTATTTATTGTGGTGTTGATTTTAGGATATCTGATAGCCCGTAAAAACAAGATAAAGTTCCCAAGATTCCTATTATACATTGTGGATTTATTATACTCACCTTTCAAGACAATTGCCAGCTTCTTAAAATTGGATGAACATCTGATTGACAACATTGCAATAAAAGTTCGCGATGACATCAACAGGGAACGATTCAGACATGTTCCTGCTGAAAAGACATTGATCTTTTTACCTCATTGTCTCAGACACAGGGACTGTCCTGCAACGCTTCAAAAGGAAGGCATAAACTGCATCGAATGCGGATTATGTTCCATCGGAGCCATCAAGAAAAGATCCGAGCCAATGGGTTACAAACTATACATTGTTCCTGGATCAAGTTTCGTTAAAAAAATAGTCATGGAAAATAAGTTTCAGGCAGTTCTCGGCGTGGCCTGCCATGAGGATTTGAATCAGGTGATGATGCTTCTATCCGATTTCTGTCCGCAGGGCGTTCTGCTTGAAAAGACAGGATGTTATGAGACAAAAGTAAATGTTAAAAAAGTATTTGAAAAGATAGATTCCAAATACCCTAATCAAAATAAGCCATGAATTCATCGGATTCCGGTGTTTCACTAAACTCTTTAATGAAATCGTTTAAATCATTGATGAATTCATCTTTTCTTTTGTCCAAATCTTTAATCTCAGAATAGTCCTTTTTAACTGATATTGTCATTGCAATATCATCGGTTTCAAGAGTGATTTCAGGATACAGCGAATCTAGGAAATCATCCATGATTACCCTCTTCCGAGTTCCTGGTGAGCTCTTGCAAGATGTCCTGCAGCCAAAGCCCCTACAAGTGACAGTTCACCTGCCAAAACGGTTGAAGCCACAATTTCTGCAAATTCACGGGCGTGACCTGAACCTGCAACACCAAGAATCTCCAGTCCTTCATGAGCAACTTCCAAACTGGTTCCGCCACCAACAGTGGCAACAGGCAAGTCAGGCAAGTTTACTGAGAAATATAAATCGCCGTTTCTGTTTTCGGCTGTTGTTATACCAAGAGATCCTTCAGCAACATGTGCAGGGTCCTGACCGGTGGCCAAAAATATTGCCGCAACCATATTAGCATAATGGGCATTGAACGCCATGGAACCGCTTGCCGCTGAACCGATTAGATTTTTAGCGGTGTTGACCTCAACGATTGCCTCGGATGTTGTTTTCAGTTTTTTAGCTACAATGTCCTTTGGTATTAATATGTCTGCTATAACGCTTTTTCCTCTTCCTTCAACAATGTTTATAGCAGCAGGCTTTTTATCGACACAAACGTTACCGCTCAGTGCAATATGAAGCGCACTGGTCTCTTCAGCCAATTTATCTAAGATTTTTTCAGAAGCTATAGTCACCATGTTCATCCCCATGCTGTCTCCGGTTGAGAAGACAAATCTCGGATACACATAGCTTCCGACGATTAAGATAGGATCTATTTTAATCAGTTTACCATGAGAAGTTGTACTTTCGGCAATCTGCTTTAACTCATCGAAATTATCAATAAACCATTGTTTGATTTTCAAAGCATCACCAACACCATCACATTTGATTGCTGGTGCACGGGTCATAATGTCTGAGACAACCCTCGCATTTACACCACCGGATGCAGTGATTGTTGATGCTCCTCTATTAATTGATGCAACCAATGCTCCTTCAGATGTTGCGAGTGGAACAAAGACTTCCCTTTGACAATATTCCCCATTGATTTTCATTGGCCCTGCAATTCCAATAGGCAACTGCAATACGCCTATTGAGTTTTCAATGTTGCGGGCAGATGCCCTTTCCATGTCCAAAGTATAGTTTGCAATATTGGATAATTCCAAATCATACTTCTGTTCGAGAAATTCCCTTCTAATGTCGGTTGCTTGCTTAGCTGAAACCTCTTTATCAACCTGATAAAGCTTCATTTCTCCGCTTAATAATTTATCAATAATTTCCTGATTTGACATCTACATTACCTTTTTAAGTAAATCTACAATTTCAGATGGTTTTTTAGCTACTTCAACACCAGCCTCATTTAGGGCTTGGGTTTTGCTTGCAACTGTACCGGATGATCCTTGAATGATTGCTCCGGCATGTCCCATTCTTTTACCCGGAGGTGCTGTTCTTCCTGCAATATATGATACGACCGGTTTTGACATTTCCTCAGCAATATATTTACCTGCCCTTTCCTCTGCATTTCCTCCAATTTCACCAATCAAAACAACAGCATCGGTTTGCTCATCCCTTTCAAATCTTTCCAGGATATCCACATAATTGCTTCCGGTTACCGGATCTCCGCCAATACCTACAGCAGTGCTCTGGCCGATTCCCGCATTGGTAAGCTCGCTTGCAATTTCATATGTTAATGTACCGCTTCTTGAAATTACGCCTACGTTTCCTTCCTTGAAGATGTGGGTCGGCATAATTCCCAATTTACCAACGCCCGGAGAAATGATTCCAGGAGTGTTCGGTCCGATAACAGTTGTGTCCATCTCTTGCGCATATGCCATGATTTTCATACTGTCATGAACTGGAATATGTTCTGAAATGATAACAACCAAATCCAAGTGTCTGATTGCTTCAAAAGCGGCATCTTTTGCAAATCTTGCAGGAACAAAAATGATTGAAGCATTAACATCGACTTCCTCTGTCGCTTCTTCCATGGAGTTAAAAATAGGAACTCCCATAAAGTCCTGACCTCCTTTTCCAGGAGTCAAACCAGCCACAATATTAGTATCGTATTTCAACATTTGTTCAGTGTGGAAAGAACCTTGCTTACCGGTTATTCCCTGAACTAAACATTTTGTATCTTTGTTTAATAAAATCATAATTAAATCTCCTATCTCAATATTCTTGTTTTATTTTCAAATGGAACAGCTAAATCTATTACATTTCCATTCATCAATGCAGTAGCTGAAAATATTACACTACCAGGCAATACATTACAAGTTGTTCCTCTTTCAACTAAATAAACGTTCTTATTTCCAAGTGCAGCTCCAATCATGGCCCCTGCAATAACTCCAACAGATTCTATATTCTCAACAGTTGCCACAACAACAGGATCATCGGTTTCCGGTGAGACATAACCTACACCGGGAATCTTTCTTGTCTTTGGCTCGATATAATCTGATACATCAGTGCAGTTTTTCATGCCTTTTGCCGCTTCAATTGCTGAGTTTGCAACATCCGCAACGAACGGCTCACCACCATAAGTGTCAAAACCCAAGATAATCGCATCAGGATAGAAATCCTTTCTTATGCTTGCTTCAGCATAGGATATTCCTTCTCCCGCATCATCCGGATTATCAGATATTCCAGACAAATCACCAAGATTTTCTGCACTCATCTTTAAAACATTGACCAGACCTTCATTGACCACTTCAAGCAAATCATCCTCAACAAATGCGGTGACAACGACATCATCACCGGTGACATTTGTTAATTCAGCGTTTCTTGCACCTAAGTCTATCACACTCTGAAGGTTCTTTTCTATAGTTTCTACTAGCTTAGAACTGCAGGATACATCATTTTTTGATATATCTGCACCTATAGCTGTAACTTTCAAATTAACACCTTGTATAATTAATTTAACAAATAAATAAAATTTTGAAATTTTATTGGTATATATTATGTTTTTTAATTTATATAAAGTTTTTAAGAAAACTTATTTAATAATAATAAATATATTATAATGTAATGTATTCCCAAACAAAAATTGCAATTCCCATTTTTCAGGAAAAATACGAGGATGTCATTGAAGTTGCAGATGATTGCATCGATAAGGGCGCTGACGTATTGGAATTCAGAATAGATGCGCTTGAAAATCCTGAAATTAACAAAATCAGAGAAACAATCAAAAAAATTGATTTTCCGATGATAGCCACCAATAGAATCAACACAGAAGGCGGTTCCTTTAAGGGAAGCGAAGAGGAAAGGTTCAATATTCTCTATGAATGCTGCGACCTGGTTGACTATGTGGACATTGAGCTTCAAAGCAGCGATGAATACATAAATAAAATTCATGATACCGGCGTGAAAACCATTGTTTCCTATCATGACTTTGAAAAGACTCCCGATTTAAATGAGATAATGTACATTGTCGATAAAGAGCATGAAATGGGAGACATCGCCAAGGTTGCCTTCATGCCACAGGATTTGGAGGATACATTAACAATACTGGCAGTTCTTTCCCATTGCGAAGACACAATCGCCATTTCAATGGGGGATCTGGGAAGCTATACCAGAGTCATGGCTTCAAAATTTGACTCACCAATCACTTTTGCTGCCGGAAGGGATGCAACCGCTCCCGGCCAAATAGACATTGAAACAATGAAAGCTCTTCTAAATATGGATTTAAACATTATGGATGAGTGATTTAAATGGCTAAAAAGATAATTTTAGCTTTAATAATACTGATTTTAATCATATTTTCAGGAATCATATTTCTAGGCAATAATACAGTTGATGTTTATAACGACGGGGAAAACGTGACTGTCGAAACCACCACCTTTTCAGACATCGACAAGCACAGGCTTAACAAGGAGATTTGCAACTATACTTTAGATGTCATGAACAATACAAATACAAGCATATCCTCTTATAGGCATGGAATCGAGGATATATGCAGACAGTATGGTCTTGAAAATGTTAAAATAAATATAGAATCAAGCATTGGCCCCAATCAGATTCCGATTTTAGTTACTGTCGACGGAACATCCATGCTTCCAACGCTGCAGGATGGGCAAACCGTTCTTTTAAACAAGACCCATGACATACATGTCGGGGATATCGTTGTTGCCGAATCTGATGAGTACGGCGGAATCATAAAAAGAGTTGACCAAATCAAAGGAAATGAAGTCCATCTGATAAGCGACAATAAGGGAATCTCATACGAGTACATAAATGGCGTTTTATATGAAGTCAGTGGCATAACCACCTGGGTTGACATTTCAGACATAAACGGTGTGGTTATTCGGTATTAAAAAAGGAAAATAATGCAGAAATGCACTATTTTCCTAGGGAGATATCAAAAATAAGTTTTTCAAGGGATTGGCTACACGGCACCATCCCCCTCTTCACCAGTTCTTATCCTTATCACATTCTCAACAGGCTGGATGAATATTTTTCCATCCCCAATGTTTCCTGTATGAGCTCCTTTCTTGATTGCATCAACAAACAGGCCAAGATCTTCATCTTTTACAACGATTTCTATACGTGTTTTCGGAATCAAATCAACACAATAGCTGGATCCCCTGTAAGACTGTCTGATACCTTTTTGACTTCCTCTTCCTTTTACTTCAGTGACTGTCATTCCATCACAGCCCGCTTCCATCAAGGCCCTTTTGACATCATCAAATTTTTCCTGTCTTATAATTGCAACAATACGTTTCATTTACATTCCTCCTATGAATTAAAGTTATAAGCGGATTCCTTGTGAAGATTTGTGTCAAGTCCACCAATTTCTTCGCTCTCTTCTACTCTTATACCATTCATTGATTTATCTAGTATTTTAGCCAATATATAGCTTACTACAAATGAATAGACAATTGTTGCGATAACACTTATTATCTGTATTACAACCTGATTGGCATTTCCTGCAATCAATCCTGCAACTTCTCCAACTGATGGAACTGCAAAGATTCCTGTTGCGATTGCTCCCCATACACCGGACATTCCGTGAATGCCCCATGCATCCAATGCATCATCGTATCCAAGTTTAGGTTTTAAGTAATTGATTGAATAATATGACACAATAGGAGCCACAGCACCAATGACCAATGCTCCGAAAACATCCACAAAACCTGCTGCAGGGGTGATTCCTACCAAACCTGCTACAGCACCGGATATTGCACCTAACATTGTTGGTTTTCCAATTTTTGTTACATCAATTATTGTCCAGACAATGAGACCTGTAGCTGCAGCGACATTTGATACGATTATAGCGTTTGCTGCAAGACCGTCAGCCGCAAGGCCTGATCCTCCATTGAATCCCATCCAACCAAACCAGAGCAGTGCAGCACCAAGTACCGCATATCCTAAATTATGTGGAATCAATGAGGTGTTTTTCCTTTTACCTAAAACCAATGCCACCGCAAGAGCGGAAATACCTGAATTAATGTGGACTACCGCACCTCCTGCAAAATCAAGTGCGCCCATCTGCATCAGCCATCCTCCGCCCCATACCCAGTGGGCAATAGGGACGTAAACAAGACATGCCCAAATCGGAACAAATATCACCCATGCTTTTGTCTTCATTCTTCCAACCAAAGCACCTGACATGATTGCCGCAGTAATTCCTAAGAATGCACATTGAAACATTACAAACAGTAATGTTGGAATAGTTCCATTTAAGTCATCCAATCCAATTCCCTGCAAGAAGAAATTGGTTGGTGAACCGATCAATCCATTAATATCACTTCCAAATGCAAACTGATAACCGAATGCTACCCAAAGCACACTGATTATTGCAAATGCAATGAAAGTTAAAAACATTGTATTTAAAACATTTTTTCTTTTGCTTAATCCTCCGTAAAAAAATGCTACTGCAGGAATACTCATCAGAAGCACCAGTAAGGTACAAATGAGAACCCATGCAGTGTCACCAGCACTAAACATATCCATAATATCTTAACTCTTATTTATTTTTATTAGTCGGAAATATACTGTCGGAAGTATACTTCCGATATAGTAATTTATCACTACTCATATATAAACATTTTGCAAAATTGAGAAAAAAACTTTAAATGTAGTTTAATTTTACCAAACAATTAAATAATAGCTTTTAAAAAAAATAATAATAGCATAGATTAATAAAGTGTTATTATGAGAGGTTCAATTAAAGCAAATTTAATAGTATTTTTAATAATTGCCGTAATTGCGTTTTGTATCAGCTCAGCATTCGCAACACTGACAATACATGAAGATAATGAATCGTACAAATTAAAATCACTTGAAGATGATTCATTTGAACCGGAAGAGATTGAATATGTGCCGACATACATTCCGAAAAATGATACAAATACAACAAATAAAACTACAACTAATGGCACTAAGACTAATGTAACCAATTATGTAGAAACTATAATAGATAATCTGACAGATGACAATTACACAATGATAGAAAAATACATTGAGGACTGATAAAATGAGTGAAAAAAAGAAATTTATCAGAGATAGCGTCTATGGAGATATCAGCTTAAACAGTTTTGAAGTGAAAATAATGGACATGCCCCAATTTCAGCGTTTAAGACGCATAAAGCAGTTGGGACTGATAAGTTTAATCTATCCCGGTGCAACACACACAAGATTCGAACATTGTGTCGGAACCATGAATTTGGGATCAAAACTTTCCGAAGAATTGGGATTGAATAAAGACGAAATAGAACTGATTAGAGCATCAGGACTCCTGCATGATATCGGCCACGGCCCATTTTCACACGTTTCAGAAGGAGTGCTGTCAGTCCCTCATGAGGAATTGTCAAAATATGTAATCACCAAAACATCAATGAGAGACCTTCTGGAAGAAAAATTTGATGTTAATGAAATCGTTGACATCATCAACGGAAAAGGCACACTAGGACCAATCGTTTCAGGAGAGCTTGATGTTGACAGAATGGATTATCTTTTAAGAGATTCACACAATACCGGTGTTTCCTATGGAAAAATAGATTATGAAAGATTGATTTCAAATCTGAGATTAGATGATGGACTTATACTTGACATCAAAGGTGTTCAGGCAGCGGAAGGAGCATTAGTATCCAGATATTTCATGTATCCGAGCGTTTATCAGCACCACACCACCAGAATCGTGAACACAATGTTTAGAAGGGCTCTGAAAAAAATAATCGATGAAGACATAATCAAGGAACGTGAAATCTACAAATACGACGATTCAGACATTATCGCAACATTCAGACAGTGTGAAAACGATTATGCAAGAGACATTATGTACAGGCTGGACAACAGGATTGTTCCAAAAAGAGTGAAGACAATCCGTTTGGACAACTTCAAATTCCCGGAAAAAATGTATAAGATAGAAGCCGATGAGCTCAGAAAAGCAGAAGCGGAAATTGCAGAAGATTATGGGCTTGACAAAGATTATGTATTCATAAACATTGCAGAATACCCTCGCTTTGATGAGATGAAGACCCAGGTGAGCGTTGATGGAAAACTGTTCCCATTGACTGAAATATCAAACATCATCTCAGCATTAAGCAAAGCAAGATTCAATATTCCAGACATCAGCGTTTATGTTCCGGAAGAGGAAAAATCAAAATTTGACAAATTAAAACTCGAAAATTACATTGACTTACCAGAGATTGACCGTGAAAAATTCCACGGAATACATTATGACCAGATTAAACTGTTTTAGGAGAATAATATGATAGTAGTTGGAATAACAGGAGCAAGCGGAGTCATATATGGAATAAGACTTCTTGAAGCATTGAAAGAATTGAATATTGAAAACAGTTTGGTCATAAGCGATGCAGCCAAGATTGTCATTGAATCGGAAACGGATTACAGCGTTGAGGATGTCATCAACAAAGCTGACATATATTACGATTTCAATGACCTGACCGCTTCCATAAATAGCGGATCATTTAAAGCGGACGGCCTGGCAATTGTTCCATGTTCAATGAAGACATTGTCATCAATTGCCAATGGATATGGTGCAAACACAATAACAAGGGTTGCCGACGTGAGCCTTAAAGAAAGAAGACCAACCGTTATTGTTCCCCGTGAAACTCCGCTTAGAAGCATTCATTTACAGAACATGCTAACATTATCACAGGAGGGAGCCATCATTTTACCGGCGATGCCTGGTTTCTACTCAACACATGACACCGTTGATGACCAGATCAATTTCATTGTCGGAAAGATTCTGGACTCCCTGAAAATTGAAAATGACTTATTTAAAAGGTGGGAATAAATGTTAGAAGACAAGGATTTCTTTAAATCCTGTGACGTTCCAGGACCAACCAAAGAAGCCATAAGGGCAATAATACTATATAAATCAGAAGTGAAACCAACCGACAGGGTTGTTGACTGCGGCTGCGGAACCGGAGGGATAACCTGCGAGTTCAGCCAAAGGGCAGGAGAGGTCATTTCCATTGACACCAACCCTGAAGCGATTGAAGTAACTTCAAAAAATCTTAAGAAATTTGGACTTGGAGATAATGTCACATTAATTAATGATGATGGAGCAAATGCACTAAATGATATTGACAATATTGATATTGCCGTTGTGGGAGGCAGCGGCAGGCAATTAGAAAATATTTTGGACATTGTCCATGAAAAACTGAATTCAAAAGGTAGAATCATCATTACAGCTATTCTGGTTGACACTAAAGTTGAAGCAGTCAATAAGCTTAAGGATTTGGGATACAATCCAAAACTTATGGAAGTCAATGTTTCAAATGGAAGAATCCTCGACAGAGGAATCCTGATGATTAGCGAAAACCCGATAGCCATCATAACTGCAAAAAAACGATAAGATTGGAGATTATACAAATGAGTAAACGATTAAGTTGGAAGGTGAAATTTTCCATAGTAATGGTTTTGCTGATAATAATCATTTATGGATCAAATTACCTTGTATTAGGTGACGGAGAACATATTATTTCATATGTTTGGACACATTTAGGTTTCATTCCAGTTGATATTCTGCTTGTAGCATTCTTGCTTGATGAAATCATTGAAAAAAAGGAAAAAGAAGCCATGCTTGAAAAATTGGACATGCTTATGAGTACTTTCTTTTCAGAAGTTGGAAACGACTTGATTAGCCAGTTGAGCGCTGCAAACAAATATAAAACAAGTACCGAAAGTCTAAAATCCATCAAAAATTGGAATGAAGAAGACTTTGACAATAAACTAGCTGAACTAAAAGACGCTTCACTTGATTTTCAGGCAGACATCTCTGCTGAAGAACGTGAAGAGTTCTTAGAAAACTTAAGAACATTGCTTGCAAGTAAAAGAGAATTTATTATTAACTTAATAAACAACCCTAATTTACTTGAAAAAGAGGAATTTACCGAATTGACCAATGCCATTCTTCACTTGGATGAAGAGCTGGAACACAGAAAAGATTTGGCATTAGTTACAGATACTGACTTCGGCCATTTGAATGGAGACATGAAAAGGGTATACGACAAATTAGTCTATGAATGGGTCAATTATCTAAAATACCTGTATAAGAATTACCCTTACATGATTGCGTTAGTTATTCGTACCAATCCATTTGATGCTGATGCAGACGTATATGTAAAATAGTTCTGGAGAGATTTAATATGAGTAACGATATTGAAAATAGTGAAAGTATTAAATCTTGCATTATTTTATGTGGAGGTAAAAGTAGCAGAATGGGTCAGGACAAAGGTTCCATGATTATTCAGGACAAACCTATGATCAAACATATTCTTGCTACTTTAAACCACCAGATTAATGAAGCAGTAATTGTTTTAAATGACACAAAAAGGATTGAGAGATACAGCGAATTTATCAATCCAAAAGACTACACATACAAAATTACTTTTGTAGAAGATAAGATTAAAAACAAAGGCCCAATGCCCGGAATCATGACCGGACTATATGAAATCAAAGGTGATTATGCCCTGATTCTGCCTTGCGACAGTCCTTATGTTTCCAAAAATTATATAAATAATATTTTTGAAGAGATTGATGAAGATTATCAGGCCATTGTGCCCTATCACGATGATAAAAACAAATTGAAAACATCCGAACCACTTCATTCAATATACCATAAAAGCATCATTCCCAAAATTGAAAATCTGATATCAAATGACGTTTTGCACATCAAGGGACTGATAGAAAAAATAGATGCGAAATTTGTTTTGATTGATAATAAAAAAATAGAAAAAAAAGAATTTAGAAATCTTAATCGTCCTCAGGACATTTAAAGATGTTCTATTAACTCTTTTGTTTTTTTAACTGCCAAATTGACAGCGAAAAGAATGTCATCTTTGGTCAATGGCTCTTTTCCACCTTTTTGCATGGAACAGATGTGGCCATCTTTTGTAACACCAACATTTAAACGAGCGGAAGCTACGCTTTCTTCGGATAATGTTGGGTCGATTACAATCTTATCACCAATTTTAACGAAGGTACATAAAGCCAATTCGTTGTTGATTGGTAAATCAAAGGTTTCATCTTCACTGAGTACAACTTCCTCATCAACGATAGTTGCAACAGGCAATTTAGTGGTTTTTAAAGCAGCCATGACTGCTAATTCACATGCATCGAAAAGGTTTCCACAGTTATCGATAATATGCAAGTCAATGAATAGCATCCAAACGTGTTTTCCTTCTTCAACACATAACTTATCCAATTCCACCAATTCACTTTCACGAATACCTCTGTCAACCACACGTGCAAGCTCGATTGAATCTTCACTAGGTGGTCCTGGTTCAAAAGTAGGATCAGCCATCGGCAACATTTCACAGTTGGTCATTAAAACTCCTAAATCTGGAGTGTCCGGGAATGGGCTTCCAAGCTGTGGTTTAATACCTACAATAACTTGAGTTCCACCGATTTTAACACGAGCGGAACCTTCAGCCTTAGAAATAACATTAGTTTCAATAGAAATGTCCCTATATTCATCAAGTGCCCTGCCATCTTCTCTTTTATCATTTCCGACAAGGTTTTCAATACTTCTTCTTGTAATTTCTGGTACTATCTGCATATTTCCACCCCCTTATTCTATAGAATATTTTTTCATTAAAGCTTCTTTTTGGATTTCGTTTACTTTACGACATCCTTCCATAGCTAAATCGATTGCTTTTGCAAATTCTTCTTCAGTCAAGTCACCGTCACTTTGCAATAAGGTGATTTCGCCGGTTCTTGGCATCATAGCTATTGGAACATCAGCTTGACCTTCCTTATCCTCTTTTTCAGATAAGTCAAGGACTATTTCATCATAAACTTTACCTGCAGCGCAACCTACAACAATGTCTTTCATAGGTATTCCTGCATCGACAAGAGCAACGGAAGCTGCTGTAATTCCTGCACAACGGGTTCCACCTTCAGCTTCGATTACTTCTATATAAATATCAATCATTGATCTAGGATAATTTTCCAACATTAATGCTGGTCTTAAAGCATCAGCAGTGATTTTGGAAATTTCAGAGGATCTCCTGTCAGGTCCTGGTCTTTTTCTGTCATCTACAGAAAACGGTGCCATGTTATATCTGCATCTGATTACACCGGTGTTAGGTTCGAGTAACCTTCTGATGTATGATTCCCTAGGACCATAAACAGCTACCAGTATTTTATTTCCTCCAACTTCCAAGTAAGCTGAACCGTCTGCACGTTCAAGAACTCCAGCTTCAATCTTAATAGGACGTAATTCATCAAATTTCCTACCATCATCTCTTATAATATCTGACATCATATCAACCTCATAAACGTGAAGAATTATTTATTATTCAATATGAAAGAATTGTTTGAGTTATCACCGTATGATAGTGAACCATCTTTGCTTTTATTTTTTCTTTTAAATTCTTCTATAACTTCACCAATGTCTGGTTTTTCTTTTTTCTCTTTTTCTTCTTCTGCTTCTTCAGCCTCTTCTGATTCCTCAGCTTCTTCAGCTTCTTCAGCTGCTGCTTTTTCTTCAGCTTCCTTTTCTTCTTGTTCTAATTCTTCTTTGAAATTTTGAAGTTTAGGTTTTTCTAAAACAAATTCCTCTTCGGTTTCCTCAACTTCTTCAGGAGGCAATTCTCCATCGATAGCCAGGTACAATTTGTTTTTAATTTTATTTGTTAAACCAGAAGTATGAGCTTCAGCTTCAATCAAATGAATTATTTCACGGGTAAGCTGTTCCATGTCTTCGTTTCCTTTAACCCATACAAGACCGTTTTGACCAACAACGATTTTACATTTTGTTTTGTCTTTAATCATGTTAATCATTGAGCCTTTTTTACCGATTAATCTAGGAACCTTGGTTGGAGCAATATCTACAATAATTCCTCCTTTGAATTTACCCATTCCTCTACCTTTTAAACCGAGTTTTGCCTTTTTGATTTCATCAACATCGACAACTCTTAAAAATAGCACATCCCCAACATCATATACCTTGTTGAGTTCTTTTTTCTCACGACCAAACACTTCAAAGGCAGGTAAAATTCCTGAATATGGTGAATTGATGTCTACATCCCACATTGAGAATCTGACATCCTTAATCTTACCGATTACGACATCTCCTTTTTTAGGAACATATTTGCTCTTTAAAGGAATGACTCTAATTTTTTTATTCCTTAAAGAAACACGTCCCAACAAAGAAGAGCAAACTTTACCGTTTTCTTTAAAGGTACCTCTTCCTGAATAGTATTCGTCATCAGCCAATATCTGGCCTGGAATAACTAAATCTTTATTTTCCACGTGTATCATAGTAATCCCTATAAATATGAATTTACTTTATAGTTCTGGTTTCCGCCTCTCCACCTGAAATTTCAGCCATTTTTGAAGCGAAAGAATTCTGAAGACCACCAGGCATTTCCACAATGCCTATCCAAGAACCGTCCTGCTGCCATTCTTCATTGACGATTTCTCCAAATCCATGGATTACATTATAGGCTCCGCCTGCTGCTGAGCCAGGAAGTCTGACAGCGACTTTAACTTTTTCAAATCTGATTGGAATAAGTGGCTTGATAGCTTTAAGGGCTGATTGAACCTGTTGGTCAACTGATGTGAACGGATCAAATTTGACCTTGGCCTCGTCACATGCGTTTTCAATCCTTTGGACCGGATGAGGCAAGCCATTTTGAGGATTGATTGCTTCTCTTGCAATCTTATTTATTACAAGTTTTCTTTTATCCTCCTGCATCTTTCTTTTTTGATCGGCAGTTAACTGTACAGTTCCCTTTTCAAGTATAATCCTTGAAACTTCAATAGGATCGGTAGTTTCAAAGATTTTATTCATGGCTTCATCAGAAGCCTTATCTCCTTTTTTGGAGTCTTTAAAAATTTCTTCAACAGCTAAAAGATCTTCGATGGCAACATCTGGGCCGTCAGGATTTCGAAAATCTGCCGCTAAATCAGGGTCAACCAATATTTCAAAATGTTCACCTGAGTACTCGTATTTAGCAATTATAGCTTCATCAACATTTACCATCAAAGCATCCCCTAACTAATTAATCAGAAAATAATTATTCTTCTTCGGAATCCTCTTCGGATTCTTCGTTTTCGTCTTCTTCCTCTTCTTTAGGAAGTACTTCATCAATGTATTTTTGTACTTCATCCTGAGAGAGTTTCACATACTTTTCGTCATCGATTTTAATTACTGCGATTTCAACATTGTTTGAAGTGGTTTCATGATCGGTAGCTTCATTGATAGCGGTCAATGCCAATTCGATAGCTCCCTCTAATGTTAAAGAATCTTCGTATTTTTCTTCAAAAATGTCCATTGCAGCATTTCTTCCAGAACCAATAGCGGTTGCCTTGTATTCAATTAAAGCTCCACTTGGGTCAGTTTCGAATAATTTGCATTTGCCGTTATATATTCCGCCAATGATTAAAGCTGAACCGAATGGCCTTACTCCACCATTTTGAGTATATAACTGTAGCATGTCACATAATTTCTTAGATAAGCTAGTTACACGAATAGGTTCACTATAGGTGATTTTATTGATTTGAGCTTCAACTCTTGCTCTTTCAACCAATGCCCTTGCATCAGCGACAAGACCTGAAGTAGCTGCTCCAATATGCTCATCTATTTTGAAAATCTTTTCGATAGATGAAGCTTCAACCAATTTTGAAGTTGTTCTTTTGTCAACAGCTAAAACAATACCTTCTGAACTTTTTACACCTATTGATGTAGTTCCTCTTTTAACAGCTTCTCTTGCATATTCTACTTGGAAAAGTCTTCCATCTGGGCTAAATACAGTAATAGCCCTGTCATATCCAGCATTTTGTAAAGGTTGCATATTAATACCTCATATTTTTATAAATATTATATTTCATATTCGACAACTTAAAAAAAATAAAACCAAATCTTCCATGAAAAGGCAAATTTTTATTTTAATCACAAATCAGTGCGAATTAAAATATTTTTTATTCTTTTTTTCCATAAATCCAATTGATATTTATAATTATATTTATTTATAAAGTTTTCTATTTTAAAATAACAAAAAGTAATTAAATGTATTTTTGAGAAGCCTTTATGGTTCCTGATATGCCGATGGTAGTCAGTGAAACAACATTGCCGTTGTACTTGTAGGTCAGGGCAAGGGAAGATCGTACATTTTCTACAAAATCTCTTTGGCATCTCACAATGGATTTGTAATTAATGTAATCATCTGTTTTTTCGATTTCATAAAATTTCATGACCCATAAATTAAAATTGGAAGTCATGGCTTCGCCCTGAAAACGAATACATGTGTCCCATATCATACTTACCAATTCGTCTTTGGTGATTGGAGAAGTGGTTTTGATATCCAATGTAAGATATCTGTTATTCTTTCTAAGAGTTGGCGGCAAAACCTTAAGCCTCATCGTTTACCCTCCTAACGCCCTTAAAAATCAAGTCTTTCCTATTCTTGTTGAATTCCAGTATGTCCTTGGATGTTTTGAACGCACTGATTATTTCATCTTCACTCAAGCCGGTTTGCTTGAAAACAGAAACAAAATCCTGGGTGGTCTTAACATCAAAGATGGACTCTGCTCTTGAAGATAGAATCAAAGGAAAATCGAATTTCCTGTATAATGTGTAAATGTCTCTGAAATTTGAAATTATTTTTGCCCTAGGCGCCAAATAGCTTTTTAAAATATCCTCAAAACATAATTCAATGGCAACATTATTTTTTAGAGCTTCTTTTGCAAGAATATGATTTAATCCGGAATCATACCTTTTCAGGTAAGGTCTTGACAATACATCAATTTTAACGTTTTCCAGAACGGCCCGGTTAACCTTCAAATCTCCACCAATAACAGAAATGCATAATGAGTCATTCCGGAATTTATGGACTGCCTTTCTGATTTCATTAATGTTTGTTGATTTAATCTCCAAAGTATAATTAAAAGTAATAATGTCTTTTAAACTATCTTTTAACTCATCACTTAAATTCAGGGCATTTTTAAAGTCATTTTGATTGTATGAAAAATTAATATGCTCCCATCCATACTCAGAAGCCTGCCTAGCCAATTTGACATTATTTTCCAAGCTGCTGCCCTTAACATTTAAATCAAAAAACATAGTAATTATTTTATTATTCTATATATTTAAAAATTTGTCAAAAAAAAATAGAATAAGTGATTATCTAATCACTTATTGATACCTAAAGAATTCAACTTCCCAACTTACAGTCTCATAATAATCTATCGTAAATTCTTCCTCTGATTTAGAGGTAAACTTGAATGAATCTGATCTTGTCTCAACATCACTTGTTGGACCCCAATCCACTCCACCGGACTCACCATTTGTACCAGATACATACAAATGGTTTGTAGCGTAATTCAAAATTGGATATGCAGAAAGTTCCACTTTAATTTTACCATCAGGAACCTTGATAGTTTTAGAACCTGAACCGGAACCGGAATATCTTCCTATAGAAACCCATTTTTTCGATTTAGATGAACTGGATGTTTTTGAAGAAGATTCATGTGTTTTCTTTGAAGAATCTGAATTATCGTTAGAACTATCATTAGAATTATCATTAGACTGAACTTTGTCGGAATCTGCACTAGCTTTTGGACTGGCATCACCAACACCTGAACCGTTATTCAGTGCAAAATAACCAATAACTCCAACCAGTACTATAATAACAACAATCAAAGCGATTATTAGATATTTAGTATTGAAATTGGAATTGCTAGGCGTAACACTTTCAGCGGGCGCTGACAATGGGTTGCCGCACTTAGTGCAAAATTTCGCTTCACGCTTATTTTCTTGGCCACATTTACTACATTTCATTTTAATCAGTGTACAAATAATTTTAATATGTTAATATTTTTAACAAGCCTTATATATGAAGTTATTTATCCATGGATATCATAACCTAAGAAGTGTTTAAATTAAACATACAATGTTATAAAATATTTTATATCATAAAGACTATATATTTTATTATGGTAAAAGACAATGATGAACTTTTGAA
>ONSJ01000031.1 GCA_900320515.1 uncultured Methanobrevibacter sp.
TGCTTTTTCGATTTCTCTTGCTTCTTGTGCTAATTTAGCAGCACATGCAGCAATTTCGTGAGCAGCAGCTACTAATGGGATGAAGTTTTCGAAACCTTTGGTCATGAAACAACCTTTCATGTCTAAGTTAGCAACGGATCCTGCCATTTCGTATGCAGCGATAGCTTTTGCTTTTGCGTATGGGTTTGCGAATCCACCAGCTTCTGCAGCTTTTTCAGCGGTAACAATGAGTTTAGGTAATTCGATTGCACCAGCTTCTGCTTGTTCGATTACAGTGTCAATGGTTTGTTGGACTAATCTTAATGCACCGGTTTCTGCGAGTACTTTTAAGATGTCGGAGTTGAAAATAGCCATTTCAGTTGGGTCTAACCATTCTCTTTTTGCACCAATCATTGGGTCGGACATAACGATGATGTAACCTAAGCCTTGTTCATCCATTTCGTCTTTTTTACCTTTACCAGGTGCGTCACCGATGATAATAGCAGGAACGTCTTTTTCGGATAACATTTCTCTTGCTTTAGCTGGTCCAGGTGCTCCTGGGTTTGGGCTAATGAAGATTGCGAAATCAGGTTCGAAAGCGTCTATTTTAGGTACGACGTCTTCTACTTGTTCTGGGTTCATTTTTGCTCCAGATCCAAAGGTTCTTACATCGATGTTTGGTCTGTCTGCTCTTTCGTCTAACAATAGGTCAATTACTGGTGAAGTACCAATATTACCACTTTTAATAATAGCAATTTTAACTACCATAATTTTGTCTCCATATTTGATAATAATAATTTTCATTCAAAAACTATTTAAATCTTATTATTTGAAAATCTGTGGGGGTTTTGTTTGTTTCTTTAGGATTTATTTGTTGTGCCTAAAACTAATTGTTTCTAACCGAAATTGTAAATAAAGACAAAATTATCAATTAAAAGTGTAAAAAATCTTTAAAAATAGTAATAGAGTGGTTCCGACGAGACTCGAACTCGTGATCCCCTCCTTGTAAGGGAGGTATCATACCAACTAGACCACGGAACCAACAAACATTATTATGATTTTACTATTATATATACTTTTCTATTTTTCCAAATTCTGTTGATGAATATATTTTAATAATGATAAAAACAATATTTATTATTGTAAAAAATTTTGAAGTGATAAAATGGCTTGGGATGACACAGCTAGTAAAATATGGTTTGATGGAAACATGGTAGACTGGAAAGATGCAAACATTCACGTACTCTCTCATGTTGTCCATTATGGTACAAGTGTTTTTGAAGGAATTCGTGCATATAAAAACGAAAACGGCGTAGGAGTATTCCGTCTGAAAGAGCACGTTCAACGTTTGTTCGATTCCGCAAAAATCTATAAAATCGAAATTCCATTTACTCAAGAAGAAATCGAAGAAGCAATCCTAGAAACAGTTCGTGTCAATGAATTGGATGGATGTTACATACGTCCTATCGTATTCAAAGGCTATGGGGAACTTGGAGTTGACCCTTCTAACTGTCCTGTAAATGTGGTTATTGCCGCTTGGGAATGGGGATCATACTTAGGTGAGGAAGGAATGGCAAACGGTGTAGACATCGGAGTTTCATCCTGGAGAAAACCTGCACCTGACACTTTCCCTGCACTTGCAAAATGTGGTGCAAACTACATGAACTCCCAATTGGCTAAACTTGAAGCTATCGACAATGGTTATGATGAAGCCATCATGCTCGATTATGAAGGACACGTTTCCGAAGGAAGTGGAGAAAACATATTCCTCGTCGAAGGCGAAAAACTGTTCACACCATCAATGTCCTCATCTAATCTTAAAGGAATTACCAGAGATTCAGTAATGACAATTGCACGTGACTTAGGATATGAAGTTGTAGAGGAAGTAATTTCAAGAGAAAGATTATACGCTGCTGATGAGGTATTCTTCACAGGAACCGCAGCTGAAGTTACTCCAATTCGTTCAATTGACCACAGAACCATTGGAATCGGTAAAAGAGGGCCAATTTCAGAGAAAATCCAAACAGCTTTCTTTGATATTGTAGAAGCTAAATCAGAAGATAAGTACAACTGGTTATCTTACATTTAAATTGGTGTAGCCTATGGATATAATTCAGGGAATTATAATCGGTATCGTTCAGGGTTTGACTGAATTCCTGCCGGTTAGTAGTTCAGCACATTTAGTTTTCATTCAAAAGATACTGGGGGTTCAAAGCTCCCTTGCTTTTGACACTTTTCTTCATTTAGGAACACTGATTGCAGTAATGTGGTTTTTCAGATACGATATCTACAAGATGATTTTGTCATGGCTGTCAAGCATTCGGGATATTCTGAGTGGAAGATTCAGGGAAGGATTCTATAGTGATCCCTACAAGAGGCTTGCATGGTATGTTATTCTGGCCACCATTCCTGTGGGTATTGTAGGCGTATTATTTGAAGATTCTGTGGATTCACTGTTTGCAGGTGCACTGTATGTTCCTGCGTTTTTCCTGTTTGTAACCGGTACTATTCTGTATCTATCACAAAGGATGACAAGCGGTGAAATCAATTATAATACAATAACTAAAAAAGAAGCGTTATTCATGGGTTTAGGTCAAGCATGTGCAATATTGCCTGGCCTTTCACGTTCAGGAACAACAATTGCGGCAGGTTTGACAATAGGTCTTAACAAGGAATTTGCAGCAAAATTCAGCTTTATATTATCTATACCTGCAATCCTGGGAGCTTTTCTATTGCAGGTCAAAGACATCGGTTCAGCGATGGACGCAAACTTCCTGCCAGTGTTTTTAGGTTTTATTGCATCAATAATTGCAGGTTATATGGCTATCAAGTGGATGCTTGACTTGATACAAAATAAGAGCTTGGATATTTTTGCTTATTACTGCTGGGTAATTGGTATATTGGTATTTATGGGCTCAATTGCTCATATATTCTAAAATTAAAAATAAGTAGAGATTGAAATTAATCTCTATTTACAAACTTTTTCTATTTTTTTTCTTAGTTTTTCAACGGATTTTCCTAAGACGAGAGCAGCAAACATTGCTCCGCCCGCTCCGGCACCTTCCTTGACGAATCCTTTCAGATAATTTTTCAGTCCTTCATGTTCGGATTCCTCAAATCTAGGATCCACTGCATGGACTGTTATGTTGTCGTCAATTTGTTCTAAGATTCCGAAGAGGTCCGCAGTCTCGTCGCCTGCAACATATACTGTAGTGGCCAGGTTTATTCTTGAAAAGTCGAATGTCGGCTGAAGGGATTTTATCACGGCGCAGGTTGCGGCCATCTGGGTTCCTCCTGCCAGAATGATTGGGATGTCTGAACCCAATACTATTCCCGCAATTGCAGGGATTGTCGGATCTCCCACTGCACCGATTGCCTGGATTGCATCGGCCTCGCCAGGTATTATTCCGGCATTTTCAAGGCCTTCGTCAACGGCTTTTGATTTCAGGTCATGGGGATTGTGCGGCATGCTGCCGCTGACCTTTTCATTTGCCTCATAGCCTAGGGCTTTCAAGACACCCAGGGCGGTTGTGGTTCCGGCCGCTATGCTTTCACCGATAATCAGCATTTCATGTCTTTGTGACAGTTCATTTCCAAGGTCTTTTGCATTTTCCAATATTTCCAATGGGTTTAAAACACCTTTTCCGGTTCTTATGTCCCTTCCATAGTCCTTTCCCAAATTGACATATTCGACATCGGGCTTGATTTTGGAACCTGCATCGACAATAACGAATGGAATGCTTGCAAGCTGAAGGGATGCCTTTGTAAGTCTTGCAGGGGTTGGTGCCGCAGCGTCTCCGACTACGGTTTCTGCAGGAGCTTCACAGCATCTGACTTCTCCTAAAACCATGAATTCGGCGTCCCCTGCAGGTGTGTATTCGGTAAGGTCTGCAGACGGGCCGGCTCCGGAAATCCCATCAATCAATGAGGTTTCGGTTGTTCCAATTGTAAGCAGAAATACGGCTTCGTCTTCCACTTCCTGAAGCTTTTCTATCAGGTCAGTTGAGCCATAGGTTGTAATTCCATCAATCATTATTCTCACCTTGCTTTTTTAATAAGTCAATTATAATCTTGTTTTGATTAATAATCTTTTTGTTCTGAAGCATGATTTTCTTCAGCATTTCTTCCTGTGACAGTTCATTGTCTGTCTTGAATGTCTGTCCGTCTCTTGCTCTTGGAGGGATTTTTATTTGGTCTTTTGGTGGAAGTGCAGATGTCTCGTCGCCTCTTTTAGGTATCACTCCCTTTGAGGCACTGTCCTCTCTTGAGACAAAGTCAACATATCTGTGTGTCACCTTGTTTTTTCCCCTCTCTTCCAAAAGTTCCATCAGCCTGTCGTCCACTTGGTCAACACCAACCAGCTGTTCCTGCTCCACTTCATGCAACAATCTCTTTTGAATGTTGTATGCATTGTAAATCGGTATTCCACGAGTGTTGCATTCGTTTTTGAACATATCGTTGATGTTGATGTCTCCGGTCAATTGTTTTACTCTCTTCTGTTCTGGAGTATTTGCACTATAAAATCCCATACTTTCACTTATGTTTTTTGAAATTAAAAAATATTTTTATATTCTTAAATAATATATACTAATTAATTAAATTTTTCCCAGATGATTATTTTGATATGTTTAGGAATTGAAGGAACAGCAGAAAAGACCGGTGTAGGTATTGTGGACAGTGATGGAAATATTCTGGCAATGGCTGGAAAGCAGTTGTTTCCGGAAGAGGGAGGCATACATCCCCGTTTGGCTGCCGAACATCACGCCGAATGGATTCCTAAACTGATACCTCAGGCAATCGATGAATCCGGATTGTCATATGATGACATTGATCTGATTTCATTTTCACAGGGTCCGGGCCTGGGTCCGGCTCTAAGAATCGTTGCGACTTCAGCAAGGTCTCTGGCACTGTCACTCAAAAAGCCGATAATCGGTGTAAATCACTGTATAGGCCATGTTGAAGTGGGAAAGCTTGACACAGGTGCGGTCAATCCGGTATCCCTATATGTAAGCGGCGGCAACAGTCAGGTTATAGCCTATGAAAGCGGAAGATATCGTATTTTCGGCGAAACACTGGACATTGCAGTCGGAAACTGCCTTGACCATTTCGGCCGTGAAACCGGTCTCGGACATCCCGGCGGTCCTGTAATTGAAAGGCTTGCAAAGAAAGGTTCTTATGTTGATTTGCCTTATGTTGTCAAGGGAATGGATTTCTCGTTTTCAGGACTGCTCTCAGCGGCCATAAGGGAAGTGCAAAAGGGAACTCCAATGGAGGATGTCTGCTTTTCACTTCAGGAAACCGCCTTTTCAATGCTTGTTGAAGTGACTGAGAGGGCTCTCTCACATACGCAAAAGGATGAGGTGATGCTTTGCGGAGGGGTTTCGGCCAATTCAAGACTGCGCGAAATGCTCAGGACAATGTCAGAAGAGCACGGCGCCAAATTCTACATGCCTGAAATGAAGCTCTGCGGAGACAATGGCGTCATGATTGCATGGCTGGGGCTTTTGATGTGCAAGGAATTCGGGCCGCTGGAACTGGCAGATACCGGAATCATTCAGAAGTTCAGAACCGATGAGGTTGACATTCCATGGATTGACAATTCAAAAACTTATTTGACCTTGCCTGATGAGCTGATTGCAAAAGGCGCCGAGTCAAACATCGTCAAAAGCAGTTATTTGGGTGAAAAGGCTGTAATCAAGGACCGCATTCCAAAAGGATACAGGATTCCCGAAATCGACAACAAGATAAGGAAGGCCCGCTGCAAGGAGGAGGCGAAATTATTGTCCGATGCCAAAAGGGCAGGCGTCAAAACCCCTGTTTTGTATGACGTGAATCTTGAGAACAAGGCAATCACCATGGAGGAGATTGAAGGCGTAATGCTTAAGGAAGTAATCGATGATGATTTGGCGTTAAGGCTTGGAGGCGAGATTTCCAAACTGCATTGCGCAGACATCATTCATGGCGACATCACAACTTCCAATATCCTATTCAGTGACAGCAAATTGGTTTTCATCGATTTTGGCCTTGGCAGATATTCACAATTAAAAGAGGATAAGGCAGTCGATTTGCTTGTTTTGAAAAAATCCCTGCAAAGTATAGATTATAATCTGGCATTGAGATACTTTGATTTGGTTTTGAAAGGATATGGTGATGAGTCAATACTCAATACAATTCATGATATCGAATCACGTGGAAGATACACCCATTGAGTTATTTCACACTTCCACCTAATAACCAACACTTATAATAAAAACCATAATCATAACTAAAAATATGATAACATTTATAACTGGTAACGAACATAAAGTAAAAGAAGCAGAGAATATTTTCAAAGATTACGGCATTGAACTTGAGCATATTGATTTAGGCTATGAAGAACCCCAAGGAACTCTTGAGGAAGTGGCCTTATCAGGCGCAAAATATGCCAGTCGTAAGCTTGACAAACCTGTGATTGTGGAAGACGCTGGTTTATTCATTAAGGCTTTGAATGGATTTCCCGGAACATATTCACATTATGTTCAGGATACCATTGGAAATCAGGGAATTTTAAAGTTATTAACCGATGTCTCTGACCGTTATGCCGAATTCAGGTCAGTTATTGGGTACTGTGCCCCCAATTCTGAGCCCAAGACTTTTTTAGGCAAGGTCAAAGGTGAAATCGCAGTTGAAGAAAGAGGAGATTTAGGATTTGCATTTGATCCTTTATTTTATGTTCCTAGTGAAGGCAAGACCTTTGGAGAACTTACAACTGATGAAAAAAACCAATTTTCACATAGGAAAAATTCATTAAAAAAATTTATTGAATGGTATTCCAGTCAAGAATAGCATTATTTTCTGTTTATTGGGCTTATTTAAGATTTAAAAAATTTAAAGAGGTTTATAATATGGCAAGACCAGAATGGGTAACTTACAGTGATGAAGAAATTGAAGAGATGATTTTAAAATTTAACAGAGAAGGTAAAAGTACTTCCGAAATCGGTATTATCTTAAGGGATCAATACGGAATTCCATCAGTTAAAGACGTAACTGGTGAAAGAATCACTCAAATCTTAAAAAGAAACGGTCAAGCTGGAGAATACCCGGAAGATTTATTAAACTTAATCAAAAGGGCAGTCAACATCAGAGACCACTTAGATGAAAATCCTAAGGATTTACACTCCAAAAGAGGATTAACTATCATTGAAGCAAGAATCAGAAAATTAGCATCTTACTATGTAAATGAAGGTGCATTGCCAGAAGGTTGGAGATATAATCCAAAAGAAGCAGCACTCCTTGTTAAATAGAGCTGACGAAGCTTGCAATATGCTTAAGGAGCATATTGAAAATGATAGCGTTATCAGAATAATTTCTCATAACGATGCTGATGGTATATCAGCAGCGGCGGTTATAGCGAATGCTTTAGCCGAAGAGGATGTTCAGTTCCACACAACAATCCTTCCCCGTCTGAAAGAGGAAAACGTAAATCAGCTTAGAAGCGAAAAATATGATTTGTTCATCTTTTCAGACATGGGAAGTCCATTCATTAAGGAATTCAACACCTATAAGCATGACGTTATAGTTGCTGACCACCACCAGGTGGATGATACTGCTTCTGAAAGCAATGTGGTCCACTTGAACCCTCATCTGTTTGGAATTGATGGAAGCCGTGATTTGTGCGGTGCAGGTTCAGCTTATCTGACTGTTCGTGGCCTTGACAAAAAGCATTTGGCCTATTTTGCACTTGTTGGTGCATTTGGCGATATGCAGGGTCAGGACGGTTTTACAGGCATGAACAAGGAAATTTTAAAGGATGCACAGGAAAGCGGCGTTGTTGAAATCAATGAGGGATTGAAAACAGTTTCAAAAGCAACAGAACCTGTTTTCAAGTCACTCGCTTACACTTTTTCACCGCCATTGCCTGGAATCAGCGGAGATTTGGAAGGCTCCCAGGAATTTCTCGAAAAGATGAATTTGTCATACGGAATCAAATTCACCGACCTTGAGGATGAGGAAAAGGACCTTCTGAAGGATGCTTTGATTACTGTCAATCCTGAAATCTTTGGCGATTGTTATGTTGTCGCTAAAGAGACACCGTTGCTTCGTGATTTGGAAGAGTATTCATATATTCTCGATGCCTGCGGCAAGAACAAAAAACCTGGACTTGGTTTGAGCATTGCCCTTGGTGAAAGGGGTCCTGCACTTGATGCGGCACAAAGGCTGCAACGCCAATACCGTGACCAGATAGTCAAGGGCCTTGAATGGATCAAGAAGAATGGTGCCGAACAGCTGAATTCCGTCCAATACCTATATTCTGAAGATAAGGTATTGAAATCAGTGATGGGTACAATTGCAAGTATCGGCCTGTCAGTCGAGCTGTTGGACGCATCAAAGCCGGTTATCGGAATGTCAAGGCTTCACAGGGACATCAAGATTTCCGGACGTACAACCCGTGACATGGTTGCAAAAGGCGTGAACTTGGGAAAGGCTCTCAAGGATTCATCAAACAACTTCATGGGAACCGGTGGAGGACATGACATTGCCGCCGGTGCAATGATACCTTATGAGGCAAAAGACCAGTTCCTGCACTTGGTGGATGAAATGGTCGAATATCAATTGAGTAATGATTAATATGTTTTTAACAAAAGAAGAACAGGAAATGTGTGACGGAGAGTACGGAGAGACTATCCGTAAAAGCATGGATATCCTGGTTGCGTTAGGTGACATCTACGGCGCTTCCGGATTGGTTGACATCACTTCCGCTCAGGTATCAGGCGTTTCCTATAAAACTATTGGGGATGCAGGTCTGGAATATCTGCAGGACCTGGCACGTGACGGAAGCGGAAAGGCAACAATCAATGCCTCACTCAACCCTCCTGGAACCGATTTGGACAACTGGGAAGAGCTAGGTTTTCCAAAGGATTTTGCAATAAAGCAGAATGAAATCGTAGATGCCTATGCAGATTTGGGAATTTCAAAGACATGCACCTGCACTCCGTATTTGGTTGGTAACGTTCCAAGATTCAGGGATCACGTATCATGGTCCGAATCATCTGCTGTAGCATATGTAAATTCAGTAATCGGTGCTCGCACAAACCGTGAAGGAGGACCGGCTGCACTTGCGGCCGCTATTGTCGGCAAAACTCCGCTTTACGGATTCCATTTGGATGAGAACAGAAAGGCCAATCTTGTTGTTAATGTTTCAACCGAGCTAAAAGGTGCTGATTTCGGTGCATTGGGCTACATTATCGGTAAGGTTGTTGGAGGAGGAGTTCCATACTTCAAATTACAGAACGTCCCAAACAACAATAATCTGAAAACCCTGGGAGCGGCTCTTGCGTCATCAGGTTCAGTAGCACTTTATCACATGGAAAACATCACTCCGGAATATGAACTGGCCGGAGAGGAAGATGTCGAAGACATAATGTTCATTTCTGATAAGGAAATTGCTGAAACCCGTGAAAGCCTCTCAACAACAGACAGGGAAATTGATCTGGTCTGTTTGGGCTGTCCTCACGCATCACTTGAAGAGATTAAGGAAGTTGCATCTGTTGTTCAGGGCAAAACCATTAAGAACAAGTTATGGATCTGCACCTCAGTGAGCGTAAAGGCAACAGCCGACAGAATGGGTTACACTCAGATAATCGAATCTGCAGGCGGAAACGTTGTATGTGACACCTGTATGGTCGTAGCTCCAATCGAGGACATGGGCTTTGAGGTAATTGGTGTAAACTCCGCAAAGGCAGCAAACTATGTTCCGTCAATGTGCGGACTTGACGTTGTCTATGATGATGTTGAAAATCTTGTTAAATTCCAATGAGCATTCTTTCAATGCTCTAAACTATTTTTTTTTAAAACTTTTTGTGCTGATTTTTTTCCAAACTATTAAATTAAATAACATAAATAAATTATAACTAGAAATTGTGAGGAAGACCACTTATGAATTATTTAGTTGTTGGTGCCGGAAATGCAAGCAGGCCGGTTGCAAGGCTGCTTAATTATTTGGGACATAAAGTTATTATTACTGATTTAAAGGAACTTTCAGAGTTCAAACCTATTTATCAGACATGGCTGCATAAAATGGAAGATGAAGGAATAATTTTGGATTTGAAAAATCCTGAACCTACCTTGGATGGTATTGAAGCGGTTTACATGCCTCCCACCTTACCTGACGATGCGCCAATAGCAAAGCTGATTGCAGACAGTGACGTTAAGGTTCTGACCAATGAAGATTTCTCACAGATGGTCAATGAACTTGTTCCTGCCGATATTGTCGGAATAACCGGGTCCATGGGTAAGACCACAACAACAATGCTCATTACAAGCGTTTTCAATGCAGCAGGATATAACGTATGGTCCTGTTCCTCACTTGCAAACAATCTGGTTTCAGAAACAATCATTGACGGTATCGTAACAGGCAAGGCTCAAAACTGCGACATTGCCATTTTTGAACTTCCTCACGGCACATTGGGCCTTTTGAATAAACTTGATATTAAGATTGGAGTTTTATCCTACCTCACCAAAGAGCACCTCAACGAATTCGGAGGCTCTTATGAAAAGTACCTTTTACGCAAATTGATCATTCAGGACATAAGCGAAACATTCATAGCCAACAGCGAATGTGCGAATGAAACAGATTTGCTTAGGGACGACACCATTTTTTATACAATGGACGATGATGTCGACTTTAAGGGGACAATGGGAGACAAATCACTGACCGTCACATATGACGGAGGTGAATTCACCACTCCGTTCCATATGATGAGCTACTTCTTTGAAAATGCGGTTGGAGCCGCAGCTGTCGGCATAAACTATGGAATCAGTGAAGATGATATCATTAAAGCCCTATCAACATTTAAAGGTCTTTCAGCACACATGGAGGACTATGGCGATTATAACGGAAGGCAAGTCATTATCGATGCGGCATTCCTGCCTGACGGTATAAGGGCTACCCTTGATTACTTTGAAGGCGAAAGCCTTGTGGTGTTCCTGGATCACTTTGACACATCCTGGGTGAGGGACAAGGCCGAAGTTGGCAGAATCCTTGATGAATACGACAACATCAAGGCGGTGCTTGCAAGCGGTTTCGATGAATCCATTCAAAAGACAGAGATTCACATTGCCTATGAGATTTTGGATGCAATAACAAATGAAAAGATGATAAAGGTTGCAACCGACACATTGGAAGAGGCTGCCGAGCTGTCATTCAAGTATTCCGAACCTGGAGATATCATATTGCACATGGGACCACTCATATCATTTGACAGGGTCAATATACTAAACAAAATCATGAAAGGACTTAAGGACGGGAGCAGAAAGTATGAATAAGAACACAACCTTCGGGGTCATTGGTGTTTGCGGAGCAAACGGTAACCTGATAGCAAGAGTACTTAAGCAAAGGGGCTACGACGTTGTAGGAACAGATTTGGCGTTTAAAAAAGATTGCAGATTCGCAAAATCCCTGGAAGGTTATGACATTGAAGTTTTTTATGGAAACACTCCGGATACATTTTTTAAAAAAGCAGATTATGTTATCCCACCTTTAAGCTTACCGGAAGATGCCGATATACTAAAAAATTGTAAAAAACCTATCTTAAGCTTGGAAGAAGTTATTGAAATGATTAAGCCTGAAAAGCCGGTATTTGGAATAACCGGTACCAACGGCAAGACAACCTCAACAACCCTCCTGAAGCTGATTGCATACGACAACGGAATAAAGCCCTGCGAACATGACCTTGAAGGGATGCAGGGAAATGCCGAGTTCATTCCGATTCTCCAGTCAAGATTGAATGGAGATGTGGGAATATTGGAGGTCGGAACCTTTGGAATTCCCGGAACCGTTGGAAGGATAGTAAAAAACACCGGCATGTCAAGCGGACTGATTACCAACATCACTCCAGACCATCTGAATGACCTTGGAAGCTTTATGGATTATGCAAACGTCAAGGGAGAATTCATAAAGGAATTGGGAATCGGACAGCTGATTGTCAACGGACATGATCCGACAATTGTAGGATTGCTTCGCGAACTTGATTTCAAGGGTGAAGTTATCACATTCGGCGTTGATGAGCTTCCGGACTCAATAGGCATGAAGGAATGTGTCTGCGGACGTGAAGTTGCTGTAAAGGAAATAATCTCCGGTTGCGGATATTACTTCTGCCAATGCGGAGTCACAACCCCTCAGGTCGACTATATTGCAACAAACGTGGATTTGGCAAACAGGAAATTTGACCTGCACACTCCAACTGAAAAACTGACTGTCAAGATGGGAGTGGATGGACTTCACAATGTCTACAATATCACAGGAGTCATCATTGCGGCTCATGAGTTTCTGGACCTGCCTTATGAGAAGATATTGCCTACCATTGCGGCTTTCACCGGCGTAAGCGGAAGGATGGAAGAGGTCGGCAAGGTTAAGGGCAAGGACATTTTCGTTGACTATGCACACAATCCGGCAGGTGTCGAAACCGTGCTGAAGGAATTCAAAAAGCTGTTCGGCGACTTTACAACGGTGATAACAGTCTCATCAGAATCCGGTCAGGTCGGTGACATAGACATATTCAACAGCGTCCTGAAATTCTCAAAGTTCATTGTGCCTGCTTCTGTGGCTTCACAAAAGATAGCGCTTGATAAGTTAAGGGACAATCCCAAACTCAATGACAGAATCTTTTTGAACCATGTCGATGACTTTGAAAAGAGAGGAACCCTGGGGGCTTCGGAAGAGGAAGTTCGCGACGGTTTGAGAAAAGCTCTAAACCTTGACTGTGAAATGGTGATAGCCATTGGCGAAGCCGCCACCAAATTCAAGGACATCGTTTTTGAATTATAGTAATGCTGTGGCATTACACTTATTTTTACTATTTTTTTACAAATAAATATTGATTTAATCCTGTTAAATTGCTTTTGGATTGTAAAATTGCCTTCATTTTCAACAAAAACTTTATAAATTTTGTTAATTATACTAATATCTGCATAAAGTTTTTGTAATGTTATTTAACATACATTGGTGAAAATATGAATCGTGATATACATGATATATACGACGTGATTTTGAAGATTATCATACTTGTGTATGGGGAAGATTTTTTAAGTTTCATTGGCATTAACAAAAACATTAAAGAAGTGTTGAAGACGGAATTTGTTACATTAAAAGGCAATAAATTATATTTGGACTTCTTGTGTTTGCTGGATGATGATACCTTGTGCCATATTGAGTTTCAATTTCCAAAAGCAAGACCATATGATCTGGATAGGTTTTTTGACTATAACATTATCACACAGGTTACACAGGGGGCATTGACAGAAACAATAGTAATCAATTTCACCTCTAAAAAGTTTTCAGAAAAAATCAGGAGAATTGGCAGGTCCAAATGTTTCAATCCCGATTATGTATATCTGGGTGATATAGATTATGAAGGATATTGGCGAAATATTAATATAAAAGTTGAATCAAACCTTAAATTAACAGTCTTTGAAGAAATTGTGGTATTGCTTACATGTCTCATACCGGAGTGTAAGAAAAAAGCCCATATGCTTGATAAGATTTCTAAATTGCTAAAAAATAAAGAATTGTTTGATAAAACAAGATTCGAATATGTTCAAGCTATAATTTAGATGGAAATTGAAAATTTGATTTCCAAAGAGGAACAATCTAAAATAACTGAGGTGGTAGATATGACTCCACAGACGGAAAAATTAATTTCTCAAGCAATTAGTGAAGTGCACAGAAAATCTGTACATGAAGCAAGAATTGATGGTATGAAAGAAGGTAAAGAAGAAATTGCAAAAAATCTTAAGGATTTGATGGATGATGAAGAGATTTCCAGGATTTTCTGGACTTAGTCTTGAAAGAGTTAAACAGCTATAATGATTACTTTGCAAGTGTTCTCTTATCTAACTGGGGTGGCAGATATGAATCCTGAAGTGGAAAAATTAATTTCTCAGGTAATTGGTGAAGTGCAAAGAAAATCTCTATTTGAGGCAAAACTTGACGCTATAGAAGAGGGTAGGAAAGAAGGTAGGAAAGTAGGTAGGAAAGAAGGCAAGGAAGAAGTTGCAAAAAATCTTAGGGGAGTCATAGCTGATGAAGAGATTTCCAGAGTTTCTGGTCTTAGCCTTGAAAGAGTTAAACAGCTATAGCGATTAGTTTGCAAATGCTCTCTTAACCTTTTAATATGAAGTGGAATTAATATGATAGTATGGCAAGCTACATTAATCATCCTTTACTCAAAAAAGATGCAATAGAATCAAGGTTATACCAGCAGATTCTTGCAGGAGACGTATTAAAAAAAGGAAATACTATGGTTGTTGCACCTACGGCATTAGGTAAGACAATTGTAGCTATTCTTGTAGCTGCAGACAGATTAAATAAAGTTAAAAACTCAAAGGTGCTTGTTCTTGCACCGTCAAAACCATTGGCCATCCAGCATGAGGAAAGTTTCAAGGAATTCATAACACTGCCCTGCACCTCAATCACAGGTGCTGTCAAAACCGATGAGAGGGTTAAAAGATGGGAAGAGTCAAGAATCATATCGGCTACACCTCAAACTGTCGAATCCGATTTGCTGAATGGCAGATATGATTTGAGCAATGTTTCATTAATCGTTTTTGACGAGTGCCATCACGGTGTCGGATCCTATTCCTACGTTTACCTGGCATCACGTTATGTTCAGGAATCCAACTTTAATCTTATTTTGGGATTGACCGCTTCTCCGGGTTCTGACAAGTATAAAATCAAGGAAGTGTGCGAAAATCTCTACATTCAGAATATTGTCGTCAAAACCGAAGATGACGCTGATGTCAAACCTTATTTCAACCCTGTCGGCATCGATTGGGTCAAGGTCAAGATGAGTTCGGAGCTTGCAAAAATCAAGGAATGCATTGACAAGGCATTGAAGGTAAGGCTTAAGGCTTTAAAGAATATGGGCATCATTAAAACAGTTTCCGTTGGTAAAGTTGATATCCTGAAGGCAAGGGGAAGGGTTCAGGGCGAAATCGCCCGTTCGGCAAATCCTGATAAGGAAATGTTCCGTGCCATTTCTATTTTGACCGCAGTCATCAATGTTCAGCATGCCCAGGAACTGATTGAGACCCAGGGTGTCCAGACATTCAACAAGTATGTTGCAAGATTGCGCAAAAAGCAGACAAAGGCTGCTAAATCCCTGATGGCGGATGATAATTTCGGTCGTGCAGTCAGGCTGGCGAAACAGGCTGAGAAGCATGGATGGGAACATCCCAAGTTGCGTGAAGTGACTAAAATCCTAAAAAAGGAACTGGGGGATGATGGCCAAACCAAACTCAAGACCACACGTTTTGATGATAGGAGTGATGAGGGTGCTTCAAAAATCATTGTATTCACTCAATATCGTGATACCCTTGAGATGATTCATCAGAAGCTTGAAAAGGAAGGAATAAAATCAGTCAAATTCTTTGGCCAAGCATCAAAGGATGGTGAAAAGGGCCTTACCCAAAAGGAGCAAAAGGCCATTATCAAGTCATTCAGAATGGGCGAATATGATGTGTTATTATCAACCAGTGTGGCTGAAGAGGGCATTGACATTCCTGCCGTTGATTTGGTGGTGTTGTATGAGCCGGTTCCATCTGAAGTCCGTATGATACAAAGGCGTGGAAGAACAGGACGTAAAAGGACAGGCCGTGTTAAAGTATTAATTACTGAAGGAACCCGTGATGAGGCCTATTATTGGTCAAGCCTGAGAAAAGAAGACCAGATGAAGAACCAGCTGATTGATCCTGTTGTTTTGGAAGAGTTGAATGCATCCGCTCTTGAGAGGATGGAAAATCAGAAGCATGTCAAGGTCATTGAAAAGCCTAAAGAGGAAAATGATTTTCCGATTGTCTATGCGGACTCCCGTGAAGGAAATTCAAAGGTAATCAGACATTTGACCGAAATGGAAATCGATGTTAAGGTCAGGTCCATGGCGGTTGCGGATTATCAGGTAAGTGATGAGGTTGCCATCGAGAGAAAAACCGCAAAGGACTTTGTCGACTCAATCGTTGACAAAAGATTATTCAAGCAGGCCAAGGAATTGTCTGAAGAGTTCAAGCATCCGATTATGATTCTTGAGGGGGATGATTTGTACGCAGGATTTATCCATCCTAATGCGATAAGGGGTACAATGGCCTCAATAGCGATTGATTTTGGAATAAGCATACTTCCTACAAGAAACGCTCAGGACACTGCCGCAATGATAAAGAGAATTGCAATACGTGAGCAGACCGGTGAGAAAACTTCCATTAATATTCGTACAGATAAAAAACCGGTCAGCCTTATGGAACAGCAGCTGTTCATTGTTGAATCCCTGCCGAATATCGGTCCGGTCAATGCCAAAAACTTGCTGAAGCACTTCGGTACCGTGTCAAAGGTATTCAATGCTTCCGAAAATGAGTTGCAGGAAGTTGAGGGAATCGGTAAAAAAACAGCTAAAGAGATTAGAAAGGTAATGGACTCCAAATACCTGTATTTCGAAAAGGAAATTAAGGAAAAGAGACTTCTCTAGAAGTTCCTTTTCATGTACTCATAACTTTTTTTGATAGAATCGGTATCATTTACCTCAATGATGTAGATGCCATCATAATTTTTTTCTTCTAGCCTATTGACTATGCCTTTTAAATCAATAGAGCCTTCACCAAATGATAGGTGTGCATCATCATCACCAAAATTATCATGCATATGTATGTGTTTAATCGAATCAAAAATCATCCCGTCCGGAGAATATCCCACATGGTTGGCATGGCCGATGTCAAGTGTCATGGACATGTCCAGTGAAACGAGAAGATCATTCAGGTCATTCATGTTCTGATAAAGCATGCCGTCAAAGCCGGGCATGTTTTCGATTGTGGTCAGGACGCCCAAATCACGTCCGTAATCGCCGATTTCCTTAATTGATTCATTTGCAAATTCATAGACTCTGTCCAAAAAGTATTTGTTTGCCAGAAATGTGGCCAGTCCGGGGTGGACAACTACGGCTTCCGCATTTATCTCATTGGCAAAATCAATGGATTCCTTGATTTGACTGATGGAGTTCAGTCGGCTTTTTTCCTGAAGCGCTGCGATATTGACGTCCATGAAAGGTGCATGGACGGAATATTTCAAATTGAAGTTCTCCAATGTGCTGATATCTATTTTATCGTGAGGATATTGGTGGACAATCTCGGCATATTCAATGCCTAAATCTTCAATGAATTCCAAAACATTTTCCAAATCGTTTTCGATTCCTGCTAGTGTAGATGCTCCAATTTTCATATTAATCACATTTTTTGAACGGCTGTAATCTTCAAGCCCATCTCAATGGCTTCTATAAGAAAGTCAGATAATTCTATTCCTCTTTTGATTTTTATCTCTCCCTTTTTGGAGGTTGTTGCGGTCAGCAGGTATTCTCCGTCAATCATAATGTCGAAGTTTTTGCGGCCGTTGTCCTTTCCAAGTTCCAGAATCAGCTGCTTTTTGGTGTGCAGTATGTCTACTTCAAATGGTGCCTTATTGATCGGCTTTGCTTCAATTACTTCAACGCCCAGGCTGATTCCAATGCTTTCCTCAATCTCGGCAATCCTTTTTCCGTTTTTGCCGATGATTTTCGGCACGAACTCTTCAGGGATATAGATGTTGGCCCTTTCAGGTGAAATGACTTCGACCTCAACCCTCGCTTTTTTGGGGACAAGCTTTTTGACCTTTCTTAAAATTTCCTGCTCGGCGATTCTGTCGACTGAAGACTTATGGTTCTCTTCGCCGCCGGAGCCGTTCACCAGGTCGATATCCATTACAATGGTCTGCTCACCGTAAGTGTAGATTTCGTTTTTAAGCTCTCCGGTTTCAAAGTCCCTCACTTCAATCACCGGCCTTGCAAGATCTGCCTCCTTCATGCCGGTCGGAACCTTTACAGTCATCTTTGTCTCATATACGCTTGTTACCTTACCGTTTTCAATGTAGATGCTTGTATCAACGATTGATGGGATTACTCCAAGCTCAACCCTTGAAGCTATTCTTTGAATTGCGTCAATCGGACGTGTTGCATGTACAACTCCAATCATTCCGACACCGGCCAGTCTCATGTCTGCAAAGATGTTGAAATCGGTGTTTTTCCTGAGCTCGTCATAGATTGTGTAATCCGGCCTTACAAGCAGCAGCACATCAGCGGTATTTTCCATGCTTCCCTCCAGTGGCGCATACTGGGTTATCTCGTCGGGCAGCTGCAGGTCCCTTGGTGATTCCATGGTCTTCACGACCTTATTCAGTTTTGATGAGTAGTATTTTCCAATTGCCTGTACGAATGTTGATTTTCCCGCACCTGGAGATCCTGATATCAGAATACCTTCAGCGTTTGTTCTGATTCTTTCTAGAAGTTTATCGGATAAGTGATATTCCTTCAAATCGATATTTGCAACAGGTCTGACTGCAGTGATTTCCAGAGCTTCAGAAAATGGGGGATAGGCTATTGAAATTCTGTATTCCCGTGACTGCACGACAAATGATCCTTCCTTGTCGCTTTCCAGATATGTTTTTGGGTCGCTTTTTGCCTTGTCAAGGATTTCATCCATAATCTCCTTGAGCTGCCTGTAGGTGTAGCGCTTTTCATTCAGTATGACAAAGTCGATGTGTCCAGGTGTTCCCTTTTTTGCCATCGGCACAACGTTTTCCTTTAGATGCACTGACATTGTTTCGTCGTCAAAGTATTTTTCAATCGAAAGGGGCTTTATCTCGTATTCCTGCTCGTGGAAATAAACAGGAATTCCCTGGGATTTTGCAACTTCCGCCTGCACCTTGTCGTTGGTTACGAGTATTCCCATTTCGCTTCTTACAAGGTCTCGGATGATGCTGTCTATCTCGCCGCTTTTTGCATATCTGATGTCGTAATTTGTAGGCCTTTTTCCTTTAAAGCTGACTGCCAGTTTGTCTTCATCCTGGAGTTTTTGCAGTTTCTGAAGTTCCTTCAGTCCCCTATGACCTTCGGCCCTGTTGGCATTGGCCTGATGTTCAAGTTCACAAACCACCGCTTCAGGCACAATGATTTCCGGATAGTCAAGTTCTCCCTTTTCTATAATCTCGGAAATTGCACCTATGATGACGGCGCTTGTGTCCGGTATTATGCGTTCCATTTTAATACACGTCTTCCGGGTTTATTATCCTTTCCAAAATGATGTCCAAATCATCGTCATTCAGGTTTTCAATATCTATCTTATGCTGGGTGTTCAGTTTCCTAAAAAAGCATGAGCGATAACCTTCATGGCATGCCGCACCGGTCTGGCTGATTTTTAAGATGATTGCATCCATGTCACAGTCTACAAGGATTTCCTTAACCTCCTGGAAATGTCCTGAGGATTCTCCCTTAAGCCATAATTTGTTTCTTGATGTACTCCAATAATGTGCTTTTCCGGTTTCTATTGTTTTAATCAATGCTTCCTTATTCATGTTTGCCAGCATCAGTATTTCTTTTGTTTCGGCATCCTGTGCAATTGCAGTGATGACCTTGACGCCATTAATCTCATGTCTGAAGTTTATTTCCATGTTCATTCCTCTTTTAAGTAATTTATGATATTGTCGATTTCAACCGCTTCCTGGTCACCGCTGACCATGTCCTTGACGGTCACTTTGCCTTCGGCCAGGTCATTGGCACCTATTATGACCATCTTTTCAACTTTTATTTTATCTGCATAGTTCATAAGCTTCTTGAATTTTTTTCCGTTCAAATCGACATCTGTCTTGAAGCCGTTTTTTCTTAAAATCTGTGTTATTTCAAATGCCTTGGCTCTTACGTCTTTGGAGATTGGAGCGACATAGACATCCAGGTGTGAAGGAAGCTCTTCCTTGTCGGTGAGTTCCTCAATCGCATTCATCAGCCTGTCGAAACCCAGTGCAAAACCGGTTGATTCAACTTCCTGGCCCCCGAAGAGTTTTACAAGGCTGTATGATCCTCCGCCGCAAATCTGCTTTTGGGCGCCGAGCTCGGGAACATATATTTCAAACACGATTCCTGTGTAGTAGTCAAGTCCCCTTGCAACTCCAAGGTTTAAGGTGTAATTTTCAACGTCGAATGCTTCTAATAAGTTTATTAACTCTTTCAGCTCTTCCAAAGCTTCCTTTGGCTCTTCGTATGGAGCGATCAATTCCTCGACGTCTGAAATTATGGACTTGTCCCCAACAAGGTCAATGAGCTTTAAGAGAATCTGGTTCAATTCGTCATTGTCGATTACAGGTTCATCGCCGCTTAAGGATTCAATCAGCAAATCCTTGTCTCCCTTGTCGATTACGACCATGATTTCCCTTTGTGTTTCCTGGGTGATTTCAAAGTGCTTGAAGAGTCCCCTGATGATTCCAAGGTGGTTGATGTTAACGTCTGCAGTTGTGATTCCCAGTGATTGTATTGCATCTGAACATAATGCGATTACTTCGGCCTCTCCCTGCGGGGTCTTTGCACCGATCAGCTCACATCCGAACTGCCAGAACTGTCTGAACCTGCCCTTTTGAGGCCTTTCATATCTGAAGCAGCTTCCGTAGTAATATAATTTGATTGGCTTTACGGCAGTCTTTTCAAGCTCATTGAGGTATAATCTTGCCACTGGTGCTGTTATTTCCGGTCTTAATGTCAGTTCCCTGTCTGATTTGTCCTTGAAATTGTATAATTGGTTTACAATTTCTTCTCCTGATTTTGTTGTAAATAACTTTAATTCTTCAAATAAAGGTGTTTTGATTTCTTGATAACCATAACTTTCAAATACTTTTCTTAAGGTACTTTCAGCTTGTTTTCTTTCTCTCATTTCTTCAAATAGAAAGTCTCTAGTACCTCTTGGTCTTGTAAATTCCATTTTTACACTCCTTGTATATGATATAATAATTATGTTTTATGGAATTTTAAAAAAACAATGGAAATCTTTATATATCATGTTTCAATGACTGCAATTTTTCAAAATGGCTTCAACAAGTTTTAAATATCTTATAATACATATATATGTTGTAAAAGACCTCTATTAAAATACAGAGGTGGTTAAGTATGAAATCGTATTTTGTACCTACCCTTTCAATTATCATCATTTTTTCCAAGAAATGTTGATGGCTCTGTTAATTAATCACGTCGAGGTGAAATGTCTATGGAGATTCTTATGCTTCTGTTGATGACATATTTCTTTGATATAATGTATCTATTGAAGATGTTAATTCATCATGGTGGAGTATAAGGTCTCATTTTTTTGCCTCATTTAACTTTATTGTGCAAGAATTCTCCGGCTTCTTTAAGCCGGGGATGAATTGCACATTTTAGGGGGTTAGTGTCTATATTTTTTTTATGTGGATGGGGTGGTGAGATTAGTTTTCAAATGCTCTCGGATAAATGCTATATTATATGTAGGTTATATAATGTAATATAGAAAGATGGGGGAAAAACTTCAATAAGTTAATTTTTTTCCTTTCTTTTTTTAAGCACGGTTTCATAATAAGAATATTCTAAAAAAAAACAATCATTTAGGATTATTTTTAGTCATTAAGTGATGATGTTTTTAGGATTTTTTTATAATTTTAATAAAATGTAAAAAAAAGATGTTGAAATATGTGCGATAAAACTTTTATTTTAACTGATAAGGTTGAATTTGTTCCTGATGAAGAGATGGAAAAGGAATTATGGTTTAATATTAATGCCAGTGCT
>ONSJ01000027.1 GCA_900320515.1 uncultured Methanobrevibacter sp.
AAATATTATGAATAAGAAAATAGTGTTTGCATTAATCATAATGGGACTGCTTGCTGTTTCAGCGGTCAGCGCTCAGAATTCATTATTCTTTGGAAACAATAATGATGATTCAATGTATCAGGTCTCCCTAATGCAGGCTTTCATGCATGGGGAATATAATGGGGTAGTCACTGTGGGCGATTTAAAGTCACATGGTGACATAGGCCTTGGAACATTTGAAGGAGTGAACGGTGAGATGATAATCTTGGACGGCGTCATATATCAGGCGGCCGCTGACGGAAGCATCAATGTCATGTCCGATAATGAAAAAATACCATTCGCCACAATCACCAAATTTGACGAAGACGGAAAAATAGACGATATAACTGCCAAAGACTTTAACGACTTGACCTCCCAATTGGACAAGGAAATTGAAAAATATGGCACAAACAACATGTATGTAATCAAAATCAAAGGTGATTTTAAAAACATTACCGTCAGAAGCGTTGAAAAGCAAGAAGAACCATATAAGGAATTCACCGAAGTTGCAGCGGTAGATCAAAAGGTATTCAACCACACTGACCAGACCGGAACACTTGTGGCAGTATACTTCCCTGAGTACATGAACGAGCTGAACATGCACGGATGGCATCTCCATTTCCTCTCTGACGACAAGACAGTAGGAGGCCATGTTCTAGAATTAAATGACTTTAAAGGATCCGGACAAATTGATGAAATCCACGAATTCAACATGATTCTTCCAACCGATGATTCATTTAAAAATATGAATTTCACCGAAGACATGTCCAACAAAATAAGCAGCGTAGAATAACTCTCCGGAGTTATTCCTTTTTTATTTTTTAATTTTTTTATATGATGCCTTAAAGAATTAAAAGACTTGTTTAAAATTAAAATAGAATAACCATTACCAATCAATACTTAAAACAGGTACTGGTCTTTTTAGAGTAGCAGTTATTGCAGCTTTGACAGATTGATTCTCCCTCACCGTTCGCTTTCCACTCGGCCAGAAAGTCGGCCTGTGCCACAAACGGCTTGGACATTGACATGAACTCCACTTTAGAATGGTTCAAGACATCGTTCATTGATTTCATGTCCCTTAATGATCCTCCCAAAATAACCGGAATCTCTAAAGAGCCAATCAGCTCATCGGCATATACCAGAAATGGATTTTTATCCTTTCCGTCATAAAGATAGGATATTGTACGTGCAGTCAATTGTATGCTGTCTGCTCCGGCTTTTTCCAATTCCTTTGCAACCCTGATGCTCTCTTCTGAAGTCATACCGTCCTTTCTAACATCCCACGGATTGATTCTGATGCTTACATGAAAACCGGGCATTGTCTTTTTGATTACCTTTATAATCTCTGAGGCGATTCTCACACGATTTTCAGTGTTTCCACCATAATTGTCTTGTCTTTGATTGAAGTAAGGGTTTATGAAACGTGCCAAATAGAAATTATTTCCCATATCAATCTGAATTCCATCAAAACCTGCAAATGAGAACTTCTTAGCAGCCATTATCACTTCAGCCTGCAGTTTCCTTATTCCTTCAGAGGTCAAATCATTCGGTTCCGCCTTCTGATTGTCACCGTCATCATAGTAAAAGAACGCCAATTGACCTAAAATTGGAACATCAAAATTATGGCAGATGTCGGTTAGCATCTTATATTCCTTAACGAACCCCAAATAATTCAGGTTTGCTGAATATGGTGCAAAACGGTCCTTGCGGTCAAGCACAAACATCTCTGATATTATCAGACCTGTTCCACTACCTGCAATCCTTTCATACTTGTCATAGATTGCAGGAGATAAAAATCCTCCATCTTCAGTTTCGGTTTCCCATGTGCCGGTCCTCACAATCCTGCTTTTAAGCTTCAAATCTCCAAATTGACATTCATCAAAAATATCTTTCATAATCATCACCAAAATAACTACTCTCTACAATAGTTAACTTTTAAAAACATATAAATTAACAGGTAAGTTTGAAATTACTAAAAAAAGAAAAAAATAAAGGCAATCTATTTGATTACCATTATGCAGTCATCTTTCTTGAGTTCGTCACCATCACTCACGAAGATTTCCTCAACGACCCCATCCACTTCGGATTGGACATCGTTTTCCATTTTCATGGCTTCAACAACACAGATGGTGTCTCCAGCTTTGACCTCGTCGCCGACTTCAACAGTGAGTCTGATTACCATACCCTGCATTGAGGACAATACTGCACCTTCCTTATCTTTGCAGTCGTTTTTCTCCTCTTTAGGTCCTATGTCAATACCGGTAGGCAATATTTTTACATTGAAGATGTCACCGTCAACTTCAACATCATATTCGTTTGGAATTTCCTTGGCGACAACAACTTCCACAGGTCCTCCACGGGTTCCAGGAATAGGTTCAGGTTCCAAATCACCTTTAAGGAATTTCGGAGCTATTTGAGGATATAATGCATAAGTCAATGCATCTTCATCGGATTTGACAAATCCTGCCTCTTCACCTTCTGATTTGAATTTTTCAAATTCATCTTCAATCAGGTCAGCCGGCCTGCAGGTAATGACCTCCTCATCACCGATTACCTTCTCAAATATTTCAGGGTCAACCGGTGCCGGAGATTTACCGTACATTCCTTTCATGTATTCCTTAACCTCATTTGATACGTTCTTATATCTTTCCCCACCCAACACGTTCATTACAGATTGAATACCAACAATCTGACTGGTTGGAGTTACAAGCGGAGGATATCCCATGTCTTTTCTGACTCTTGGCATCTCCTCAAGCACGTCAGTGTACCTGTCCATTGCATTCTGTTCCTTTAACTGAGATATGAGGTTTGAAAGCATTCCGCCAGGAATCTGATATAACAGTACGTCAGTGTCAACACTTTCTGAAATAGGATCGATAAGTCCACCATATTTTGTCTTGAGCTGATCGAAGTATTCCTTGATGGATGTCAATAATTTTAAATCCAGTTCAGTGTCAAATTCAGTTCCCTGTAGCGCAGCAACCATACTTTCTGTCGGAGGCTGTGAAGTACCCCAAGCAAGAGGTGAAATAGCTGTATCTAAAACATCAACGCCGGCCTGACATGCAGCATAATAGCTGATCGGAGTCATTCCACTTGTACAATGACAATGCAAGTCGACCAACAAATCAGTTTCATCTTTCAGTTTTGTAACCAATTCGGAAGCAGCTGAAGGAGTGATCAAACCAGCCATGTCCTTGATGGATACTGAATCACAGTCAAGAGCTTCCAATTCCTTTGCAAGCTCCACAAAATTATCCAATGAGTGTACCGGACTTATGGTATAACTTATTGTCCCTTGAACATGTGCACCCTGATCCTTTGCCACTTTAATTGCTTTTTCCATATTTCTTATATCGTTTAAAGCATCGAAAATTCTAAAAACATCCACTCCGTTTTCATAGGATTTTTCCACGAATTTTGTTACAATATCATCAGGATAATGCTTATAACCTACTAAATTCTGTCCCCTCAAAAGCATCTGTATTGGAGTGCGATTAAATGCAGCTTTCAAATCCCTTAACCTTTGCCAAGGATCATCATTTATATACCTGATACAGGTATCAAAAGTAGCTCCACCCCAAGCTTCAACAGAGAAATATCCGACTTTATCCATCGCTTCTGCAATAGGAATCATGTCTTCGGTTCTCATCCTGGTTGCAAGTAAAGACTGGTGAGCATCACGAAGTGCTGTTTCTGTAAACCTTACTTTTGCCATTAATTACACCTCTTTTAATTTGAATTTATAAAATAATCTTAAATTATCCAACTATAATATATGTTTTTTGTAATATATAAATTGAATTATAAATCGGTTAAAACAAGAGAAAAAAGAAGAGAAATAAAAATAATTAAAAAAAAAGTAGTGAAAAATTATCTTTCCAATTCGCCGGAAATGAATTTTTCAACGTTTTCATATGCTTCGTCATCAGTGTATTGAATCGGAGGATGTTTCATTGTGTATGAAGAAATTGAAGTCAGCTGACCGCCAATGCCTCTTTCCAAACCAATTTTACAACATCTTACGGCATCAATTACACATCCTGCGGAATTCGGAGAGTCCTCCACACTCAATCTCAATTCGATGTTCATAGGAACGTCACCGAATGTGCGGCCTTCCATCCTGAGGAAGCATAACTTATTGTCGTTTTGCCATGGGACATAATCACTAGGACCTATGTGAATGTCACGGTCATCCATTCTTTGAGTCAAGACTGACTGAACAGCTTCAGTTTTGGATTCCTTTTTGGAGTCCAGCCTTTCACGGTTAAGCATGTTTAAGAAATCAGTGTTACCACCGGTATTGATTTGATAGGTTCTGTCTAATTTCACTCCCCTATCCATGAATAAACTAGCTAGTGTTCTGTGTGTGATAGTAGCACCAATTTGAGCCTTAATGTCGTCTCCTACAATTGGAATTCCTTTTGCCTTGAATTTAGCATCCCATTCATCATCACTTACAATAAATACAGGCATACAGTTGACGTATGCGATTTCAGCATCAAGAGCGCATTGAGCATAGTATCTTGCGGCCTCTTCGGAACCGACAGGCAGGTAGTTTACCAATATTTCAGCACCGCTTTCCTTAAGGACGCTGACTACATCCACAGGTTCCTCGTCACTTACAACAAATGTGTATTCATCGTCATAATTTGACATGTGATCGGCAACGCCGTCCAGAACATGGCCCATGCTTACCTTAACGTCATATTTTGGAATATCTTTTTGAAATACAGTAGTACAGTTAGGTTTGGCGAATATTGCCTCGTCGATTGTTTTTCCAACTTTTCTTGCATCCACATCAAAAGCCGCAACAACTTCAATGTCACTAGGAGCATATCCTCCAATGTCCCAATGCATCAATCCTATTGCGTCTTCCGGGTTTTTACCATCATAATAATGTATACCTTGAATTAAGGAACTTGCACAGTTCCCCATTCCTACAATTGCTATTTTAATCTTGTTCAATATAAACACCAGCTATAATTATAATAAAAATAATACTTTAGTTAAATAAAATACTAATATTATCTTGGTCATATCTATTTATATAATTTATCCTTATCCATGAATTTCGTTGACTTTTTTCAGGTCCCCCCATATAATGTCAAAACTCAATTTCAGAATTTTTCGAATTGGAATGATTTAGGAAACAGTTATTTGATTGCATAATATTTTAAAACTGAATAATGAAAGTCAGAGAAAAATTAATTTAAAGATTAAATTAAAAATAATAGTATTGGAAATGAATTTGCAAAGGATCATTCATCATAGAATACTGCAAAGAATTTTTCAAAAATCATCGGGGAAGTCGTATGAATCCATATATAGAAATTTTAAGACCTGGAAATGCATTAATGGGAGCAATTTCCATTATTCTAATAGCAATAATTGATAAGACAATCAGCATACCAATCATTCTTGCAATGTTGGCCGTGTTTTTTGAAACCGCCGCAGGAAACGTGATCAATGATTATTTTGACTATAACATAGACCTCATAAACAAGCCCAAAAGACCGATTCCATCTGGACGGATTTCACTTGAAAACGGGAAAAGATATGCATATCTTCTGTTTGCCGCCGGAACAGTCTGCGGATTCCTGATCAGCTATCTGACTTCCAACTGGATTCCTTTCATAATAGTTCTGATTGCCGATGTGGTTCTTTATCTGTATGCATATAAATTAAAGGCAACCCCGCTGATTGGAAATCTTGCAGTCGGATTCATGACCGGTTTCGGATTTGTATTTGGAGGATTTACAATAAACAATCCAAGCATTGTGATGACTTCAATATTTTTAGGATTCTTTGCATTTGTCATGACAACCGCACGTGAAATAATCAAGGACATCGAGGATGTTGAGGGAGACAAAAAGGACGGGGCAAGAACCCTTCCCATCATGATTGGCAAAAGGAAACCAGCAATACTCGCCACTGCCCTAATCATTATCGACTGCGCATTATGTCCTTTGCTATACCTCTACCACATTTTTGGAGTGTTATACCTGGCAGTAATTGCAGTTGCAGTAATAATATTCATCTACTCCGCAATACTGATCATGAAATCACAGGAAGAACCTGTTGCCCACAAATCATCAAAACTGTTGAAGATCGGAATGCTTATTGCATTTCTATCCTTTGCACTTGGATCATTTTTTTAACATAAATTTAAATAAAATTATTAGAAAAAATAATAACAATGTTTGAGGAATTCAATATAAGACAAAAAGATAAATATTGCCTGCTGTTTATTCTGATTTTCAGCGTCATTTTGGTCGGATACTACATTAACTTCAACAATAGCATTGGAGTCTACTGTTCCGATGTTTACGTTTATCTTTTAAATGCTCTTTATTATACGGGAATCAATCTTCGTTCAACATCCACGATTTACTTATCACCCGTAATATGTCGATTGACCTCAATATTCTTTTATTTTGGCTTTGTAAACAAGCAGGCCATTTATATAGTGACAGGAGCCTTTGCGATATTTGGAAATCTTGGATTGTATCTGCTGTTTAAAAGATATTTCAATGAGATTCTAAGCCTTGCTGGCACAATAATCTACTGCTCACTGACCCTTTATCTGACATGGCTGGCAAATGGGACCTTGGACATTCCCGCAGTGTCAATGATCATCTGGATAGTGTTATTTAGCCTCATGGCCATAGATGACAATCCCAAATACTATCAACATGCAATATTATTCCTTGTATTGGGCATCTTTACAAGATACACAATCCTACTGGTGGTGCCTGCACTTATACTATACTATGTCTATAAAAAAGGGTTCAGGATTGATAGGAAAGAGCTAAAATATATCCTGAGAGGAATTGCAATAGGGCTGATTCTGGCGGCCATAATCATGATTCCAGTAATAATAATGGGAAATGGACAATTTGATGCAGGAAGCCAAATTTCATCGGGAATGATTGGTGCCCAGGGAACACAATCCGATCCTGCATATACTGAAGACACAGGCTACTACATAGCCAATCTCCCCAATTTCATTTCAAATTCACATACAGTAATTGACGGAAATCCTACTTTAGACAATCCTACGCCTCTGGCCTGGGAAATTATCGGCATATTAATGCTTGGAATGTGCCTTTGGATATATGACAATAAGCAAAAACCACAGAAAAAAGATATAATAGCACTTGTATTTTTTATACTGGCAATAGTGAGCTTTACGCGAGTCAGTTCGGTAATTACAACCATACTTGTTTTAATAGGCATTTATTTCATGGGCAGGGACAGCAAAAATAAAAACGAATATTTCATGCTTGCATGGATATTTTCAAACATAATATTTTATAGCTACTTTACAATCAAAGTAAACAGATACTTTTTACCGGCATTTCCGGCCATAGTCTATTTCATTCTGCTTTCAATCGGAACCATAAACAAGCATGTTAAAATCAACAAAAACATAATACCAATCATACTAATCGCATTGTTTATCATTCAGGCTTTCGCATTCACATACACTTTTGAAGAGACAAATAAATTTAAAGCCATAGAAGAGATTGCAGATTACATTATCGTCAACCATCCGGATTATGAAAACATTAAAATTGGAGTGTACAATGTAAGAGCCTACAACTGGTGGTTAGGTGAAAACCTTCTGCCAATAAAAAGCAGCGACACCGGAATAATTGACTCGAGCAATGCCACATATTACATATCGAACAAAGACATAAATCTGACAAACTATACCATGATAAAAAACATAGACACCATTTACCTATATGAAAAAAGTGTCTAAAGATGAAAAGCCTGTCTTGTTTTAAGGAAATGCCGAAATTGAGGCACCGGCTGACTGCAACATATTCATCATGCAGCTTGATATGAATCATTCACCACAGGCCCGCTTGAGGCCAAGGATTGCTTCAAGCCACTGATTTTTGACAAAAAAAACAACCCCCTGCAAACATTAGTAAAGGATAATGCATGAGTTGTTTGCGAATTTAATGGAAATAATATGTCCAATCATATTGAAACATTGTTAAATGATGAATTATTAAGTGAAATGTTTGGAAACAATGAAAAAAAATTAATTGAAGAAAAATATAAGTGTAACAAGGTTTCAAAGCAAAAAGAAAGCATTTATCATGACTGCATCAATAGTTATTAGAAACATATATAATAAAAAAAATTTATAACTAATATCATAAAGCAATTTTTAAGAGGATATTATGAAAGTTGTATGCTGTAAGAACTGTGGTGCAAAATACCAACTCGATGATGATGACGATATCACAACATTTGAGTGTTCTTCATGTGCAGGTGACTTAGAATACTTAGAAGACTATTCTAATGAGGAAACCAAGGATAATTCTTCATTCACTGACTCATTCAAATATGATAATTCATATATTGTCCAATGCCGAGACTGTGGATTAAAATATAAAATAAAAAGCAGCGATAGCATACTTGATTATGAATGTGACAGTTGTGGAGGGCCTTTAAGATATTTGGATAGTGACATGAACAAGGAATTAGACAAATATCTTGAAGAAAGACAAAAAGAAATAAACATCATTAGACAAAACTCTAAAACTGAAACTCCGACATCTGAAGAATCCGCAAATGACGAACCAGATTTCTCTATAAAATCATTCACCGGCAAACTTGGAAGTTTCTTTTCAGAAGAACATATGCAAAAAATTGCAGATGATGAGCAACTAGAAGAGGAATTGGAATTAGAGGAAAATTATCCAAGAACTGCAAGGACTACAATTCCAGACGAGGTCATGACCAAATTCGGAAGAGAGTTTGCGGTTCCAAAAACAAATGATTACAATATTTTGAAGAGTTTCCTCAAAGATGAATTTTTCAAAAGCGTAAGCGAATATTACCCGAAAGATAGTGAAACTAATAAAAAATCATCTGGAAGTTTGTTGGAAAGAATAAGTATTGCTGAACCTGACAACGGCGAAGTGATACCTGAAAAGAACTCCATTCACAATCCCGACATAGGATTTGACATGAATAACCTGGACGCCAATAGCATTATTTTGATTGTGGGTATCGGTATTTTCATAATAAGCATTATTGAAATTCTGCTTCTCAATACAGGTATCGGCATCATTGCGATATTCATTGGAGTGATAATGGTCTGTATTGGACTTTACAGATCAAGAGATGAAAAACAAGTGGAAGAAAGAACAAGAATTATTAGAGAACATTTATTAACCCTTTCTGATGATTTCTATGTATTCTACAATTTAAGAACCCCTACATCTTCATCAAGCATTAACCACGTAGTTGTCGGCCCAACTGGAATTTATGCTCTTCTTTCACAGAAATACAATCCTAAACTCAGATTGGAATCAGAAAATGAAAACTTGAATCTTATCGGTTCCACTGAATTAGATGAAGATAAGATTGAGGAAATCCCTATCGACGGAAACAAAAGAAGATTTAGATACACTACAAAACAGGCTAAATTTTCTCAAGATGATAAAATCAAGCAAAAAGCATTGTCTTTAGGTGAAGATCTGATTAACTTCTTAAACGATAATAATATCAAAAATTGCTTTGTCGAACCGCTAGTTGGTTTTATTAATAATGAAGTTGTCGTGATAAACATGCCTTTGACTGATGAAGACCTGTTTATTGAGGAACTGTTGAATAAAATTACAACCAGCACAATAAAATTAGATCAAGTAACAATTGACAAATGCGCTGTTTTACTCAGCAAATATTCTGCAGACTGTTCTGCAGAAATTTAATTTCTTTTTTTTTGATACTCTATTTTTAACAATTTCACAAAAATTTTATCACAGATGTGCGTGAAAGTGTTGCAAAAAGCTATAGCAAAGACTTCAATTCAAATTATGAAAGAGACTTCACGCCAAATACAACTTAATAAGAAACAATATAATTTTAATGGAACGATTATTCAAGAAAAACAGGACTGCAATTATGAGGATATTTCCATCCGACATATGCCACAGGCATCCACAATTCCGACAATGATTCTATGCAACACAGAGGTTTTAAAAGAGACTAATCCAACATGTCAAAATTAATTAATGTATCTTCTGAAATATCTGTCTTGGCGGTTTTTCCGATGATCTCATCAATCCTTGACGGATAAATCCCTGTGCCCGGACGTTTGAATGTCAAATCATCAGCAGTTATTACATCGCCCTGTTTAATGTCCCTAATAGCAACAATTGACCTTCTTGCAAGACGCCTTGAAGATGATTCGCAAATCAAAGGCTGCTTATTTTTCATACCGTTGATTTTAGAGAGGAAATGAACATTCCACTTGAATCTGATAACATCATCAGGGTCCATTGCATGATAATGGTCATTGCCCGGCAGGGTCTTGTCCACAGTAAAATGCTTTTCAAGAATTGTTGCCCCATAATTATAGGCAGTTGTTAAAACAGCCATATTTTCATCAGGTTTTGTATGGTCAGAATATCCTATCTCATAATTCGGGAAATTTTCAGCCAAATCCTTAATCATCAGGAGATTTGCATCCTCATATGCGGTAGGGTATGACATAACAGAATGCATTATCGCAATGTCAACAGTTGAAACCTCCTCAATTGCATTGACCGCATCTTTTATTTCATTTAATGTTGCAGCACCTGTTGAAAGTAAAATTGGCTTATTCTTGCCCGCAATATATCTGATGAATGGAATGTTGGTCAAATCAGAAGAGGAAATCTTGTAAATATCCATAAATTCATCCAGGTAGTCCACAGCTTCAAAGTCAAAGGGAGTGGATAAAAACTTTATTCCAAGCTGTTGGCAATACTCTGCAAGCTCCCTGTACTCGCCCACACCGAACTTGTCGAATTTTTTAAACATTTCGTATTGGGAAGTTGTAGGTTCTTCAGACAAATCCCGATATGCAGGGGAATTTCTTGATGCAATTGTTTGCGCTTTGTAAGATTGAAACATGACAGCATCAATACCACATTCCTTTGCCTCATTAATCATGAATTTGGCAGCTTCCATATCTGAAATTCCTTCCTTTTCGGCAAGGTCAAAAAAATTAACTCCGATTTCTGCAATCAGATATGGATATTTATTGAATATTTTCATGTTTTTGCCTCTTTAACTCAAATTTCCTATATCTTTCACGAACAATTGCCCAAATGTTTTCAAAGCCATCCTTTAAATCAATATCCAACATCTTCCGATTCATTTCAAGCCTTAATTCATAATCGTTTACCAGACTAATGAACTGGTCTATAATCTGCTGTTTATCAACATCGACCCCGAGACCCATGTTAACAAATCCGTTTGTCTCATTTGCAAAGACATGTGTCATCTCACGGTCATTCTGACACAGGCAAATTGTCGGAACTCCCAATGAACAGGCTTCATACATAGTCCTGTCGGGCGAAGTGAATATTAAATCAGCCTTAAACATGAATTCACTGACATCTGAAACATTTCTATAAATTTGAATTGATTGGTTTGATTCATATTTATCGATCAAGGCCTCCAGGCCATCATATCCCAATCCCAGAATCACGTTTATTCTTCCGCCATAATTAGTTGACAAAATCGAATCTAGGACCTTTTCTGTGAAATTGTTCTGATCGGTTCCTCCGAAAGTGATCAGGACGTTTTCAACCTGCTGAGTAATGACCTTTTGAGGCTGGAAATAGAATTCATCCTTAAGCATATAGTATTTGTAACCTGTGAAAACGTTCTTTTCACCAGCTTCATGTTCATAGAATGCATCAATCACAATATCAGCCACTTCACTACCTACTCCCAAATCCTCAAAGTTAACGACAAAATACCCATCCTCCTTCAGTTGGGTGACATATTCCTTGGAAGTGTCAAGAATATCATTGGCAACAATATGCGGAGAGTATTGCCTTAAAATTTTTATCAGGTCATCTTCCCCATCATAAATCTTAAACGGATAATTGTAATTGCTTACAATATCTATTCCAAGCTGATGCTGTTCATCCATAAGGAACAGAACATCATGAAAATCCAGTTTGGAAGCAAGGGACAGACATCTGTAGACATGGCCGGTTCCGATTTCATCATATGCATTTACAACGAAAGCAACCTTCCTCTTAATAAGGTAATTTTCCGCAATCCACCAGCCCTCATAATTGTCAATGTCAACGCTTTCCTGACGGGACAGTTCAATCAGTTCCAGATTGGTTCCCAGCCTAGAATCCTCATGGACAAAGTGTCTGCGAGTTATGAAAATGGCTCCGGTTTCCCTGAAATCCTTCGGAAGGAACTGCCTGTTTTTTCGCTCTATATAGTTTGGGAAATACCTCTGATTTTTCTCATCATATCCCCAACTCAAATGCCTGTCATCCACAACGGACAGTACGGTGTCAATAGCAAAATCATCAAACTTTTCAATTGCAGAATCAAGAGTGGATGGCTTCAATAAAGGCGAAGTGGGCTGAAGCGTTACAACAATATCATATTCGTCAAAAGTTTGCTTTTCCTTTTTAACCATTGCATCATATACAACAGGGTCAAGCGGAACATCATCGCCTGACAACTCCTCGGAACGCATTATTACACTTGCTCCAAATTTTTCTGACAGCGATGCAATTTCAGAATCATCAGTAGTTACCACAATATCATCAACATACTCTGATGATTTGGCTATATTGATGGGGTAGGAAATAAGGGGCCTGCGGTTAAGCAAACGAATGTTTTTGCGCGGAATGCCTTTTGAACCTCCCCTTGCAGGAATAACTACTAAAATTTTATTATTGTTAAACATAAATCTCCCTTAAAATACAATAAATTTAATAATACAATAATAGATATAGTAATGATATAATATTAAATCTTCGGTGTTATTATGAGTATGAAAGAAATGTCAAAAAAATTAATAGATAAAATTAATGACTTAGCAACACCCGTTAAAATAATGCACGTGTGCGGTTCACACGAACATACAATAATGGAAAACGGAATTAGAAGCCTGCTTCCGGAGGAAGTTGAAATCATTGCGGGGCCAGGATGTCCCGTATGTGTAGTTCCATCACGTGAAATCGATGAAGCTCTGGAGCTGATTGACAAGGGAGTTACAATAACCACCTTTGGAGACATGCTAAGGGTTCCGGGTTCAGAAAGATCACTTGCAGATGCCAAAGCGGAAGGCGGAGACGTAAGGGTCGTATATGGTATCAACAAGGCAATTGAAATAGCTGAAAAGACAGACAATGATGTGGCATTCATTTCAGCAGGATTTGAAACAACCGCCCCTACAACCGCCGCAGAACTTCTCTCAACTCCGCCGGAAAACTTCTCAGTACTGTCCTGCCACAGGCTGATTCCACCGGCAATCGACTTTCTGATCAATTCAGGCGAAACTACCTTGAACGCATTAATCCAGCCCGGACATGTCTGCACAATAATCGGAACAAAACCCTTCGAATACTTCTCAACAGAATACGGAATTCCACAGGCAGTAGCCGGATTCAACCCATTGGACATATTGATGTCCGTTTACATGATTTTAAGACAAATCCATAACGAAACACCGAAAATAGAAAATGAATACAAAAGGGCCGTTAAAGAAGAGGGAAACGTAATAGCAACAGACATGATTGACCAGGTGTTCGATGTGACATCCAGGGAATGGAGAGGATTTCCAAAAATACCTAATTCCATTCTTGAAGTCAAAAAGGAATTTGCAGACTTCAACGCCCGTGAAAAATATGACATTGAAGTCAAGGACGTGAATGAAGCGCCTAAAGGATGCATCTGCGGACCTATCTTAAGAGGCCTTGCAAGACCTGAAGACTGTAAACTCTTTAGAAAAGCATGCAATCCGCTGCACCCGATTGGAGCATGCATGGTAAGTAAAGAGGGAACCTGCAACATTGCACACAGATATTCAAGGGGATAAAATGGCAATCGAAGCGATAGCAGTGGACATCGACGGAACAATAACCGACGACAAAAGGCAAATATGCATATCAGCGATTGAAGCCCTAAGGAAAGCTGAAGCCGCAGGAATTCCAACAATAATCGTTACCGGAAACGTCGTGAACTATGCCTATGCAACAGAAGTTCTGATAGGATGCAGCGGAGGCCTTGTAGCAGAAAACGGAGGAGTCGTGTTTAAGGAAGGAGAAAACAACAATGCCGTTGAAACAATGGTTGAAAGGGATTTCGTAACCTCAGCAGAAAACCACCTGAAAGAGAAGCTGGGCGAAAAATTCGACAGGAACGCATCACACGACAACATGTACAGGCTAACCGAAACCGTATTCTACAAGACAATTTCCAGAGAAGAACTTGAGGATGCCCTCACAGACTTCGAATTCCTAGACCAGCTTGAAATCTATGACAGCGGCTTTGCACTGCACATTACCGACAAACGCGTAAATAAGGGAACATCACTTAGATATTTATGTGAAAGAAACGGAATAAACATGGAAAACGTTATGGCAATCGGAGACAGCCAAAACGATGAGGATTTCCTGAAAGAAGTTGGATATAAGATAGCTGTCGGCAATGCAGACGACAAACTGAAGGAAATAAGCACATATACCTGTGAAAACATATTCGGCGACGGAGTGGCCGAAGCGATTGAAAAATTTGCATTATAGTGATAAAATGATATACGAAATTGCAGAAGACGTTAAAAGGACACTTGAAAACAAATGTGACGATTACGAAATTTATATCGATGAGGGAAGGACAATCGAACTGGATTCCCTCAAGGATGAGCTGAACTTTGCAAAAGAGGAAATCGAATTGGGTCTTGGAATAAGAATCATTAAGGACAACAAGCAGGGCTTTGCATTTACATCAAACATCAATCAGATTTCACAAACTGCACTTAAAGCCATTGAAAATGCCAAACTGACCAAAACCGATGAAAATTATGCATTTGCGGAAGTCGAAAAGGTAAGTGATGTCAAGAATGTTTATGACAGCAAATTCAGTGATTTGAGCGTTGACGATTCTGTCGAATTTTTAAAGGACACCATAGCCATCGCAAACGACAGCGGATGTGAAGTGACAGGTTCAGGTTTCAGTGCAAGCGAAGGAAGGTCACTGATTGTCAATTCAAACGGAGTCTCAATCGAAAACAAAGGAACCGGATTCGGTTTAGGTTTATCCGTAATAATGCAGAATGATGGCAAGATAGCAACCGCATACAACTCCCAGTCTTCAAGATTTTTCGATATCGATGGTGAAAAACTGGCCAATGAGGTTTGTGATTTGGCAAAAAGTTCACTCAATACAAAACCGGTAGAAACCGGAGACTATAGTGTTGTGCTTGACTATTATGCTGCAATCGGATTGCTTCAAACGTTCCTGGGCGCATTTGACGGTGAAAATGTGCGCAGAGGAAGGTCAATTCTTAAAGGAAAAACTGGCCAGGAAATCGCTAACGAGTCATTGACCATTACCGACAATCCATTGCTTGAAAGGGGAATGTATTCATCAAAATGCGATGGCGAAGGAAGTGCATCCCAGAAAACAGACCTGATTAAAGATGGAAAATTAAATTCATTCATTTATGACATATATACCGCAAATTGCGAAGGGGTCAAAACAACCTCAAACGGACTTAGAGGGTCATATTTCTCAACTCCAATGATCAGTCCGACAAACCTTGAGTTTAAGTTCAGCGAAAAGAGGGATTTGAGCGAAATCAAAAGCGGCGTTTTGACAACAAGCGTCTTAGGCGCACACACTGCAAATCCGATTTCAGGTGATTTTTCAGTTGAGGCAAGCAACGCATTCAAAATAGAAAATGGTGAGCTCACAGAACCGATTTCAAAAGCAATGATTTCAGGTAACATATTTGAAATCATGAAAGGCGTTGAAGGCCTTGAAGGCGACATCAAACAATACGGGTCATTCATCATTCCAAAACTGCTGGTGCATAATTTAAGGGTGGTTGGTCAGTAGTCAAAAAAAAGAGATTGAGAAAAATTAGATTTTTTTCAATTTTTCTCTGTATCTGTCAATTGTATCGTGTTTATTATATTCAACAGTCATGTGCTTTTCGGCCAATTGCTTGTCTTCATCAAATAACTTTATTTTATCATTTAAGGCCTTATCCATTTCCTTATCCAATCTTTCGAGCTGTTTTGAATAGGAATATTCTGCCTTTTTGATGTTTATATTGGTTTTGCGGGAAAGCCTTTGGATTTCCTCTTCAATATCAACTTCTTTTTTAGCCATATTAACACCTACATTTCAATGATAGGCAATTGAATCTCGGTTACATAATCCTTTTCATCATCACAGTTGTATACGCCCTTAATAAGGACTTCCTTAGGTGATCCGATAATGTCATAGTGGTTTGCCTGGGCAACTTCAACAAGTTCCGCATAAGTGTCCATGATGCTGTCGGTCGGGCCGAAATGCCTGGCTGCCAAAACCTTATTTTCAATCATGTCAACAACGCGAATCCTTTCTGTTTCGTCAGGATTGCCTTTGAGAGGTATACTTACATCATAAACAACATCACCCTGATTCACTTCATGCCTTGGTGAGAAATAAACAATAAACGGTTCTCCGTCAGTTTCGATATCTTCAGTATCAACCCAATCCATCAACATGGACAAAAACACTTCCAAATCTCCAATTGGGGTTTTGCAGTTAATAACTCCGAGCTTTTGTTCTGGAATTACCTTCACTTCATAATCCATAATTACACCTACATTAAATTTTAATCTTAATTGAATAAATATACTTCGACTTCCTCGCCTTCGTCAACAAGTTCGACCAACTTAGGAATCTTCACATAGCCGTCAGCGGTGGACAGTGAGAATATCGCTCCTGAATCCTTAAATATCGGATGGATGTTTTTCCCATCAACCTTGACCAACTGGTATTGCATTCTTCCAACCTGTGAGTGGATTCTTTTTGTGATTTTGCCTTTATAGGTTTCCAGCTCGAAGTTCCTGTCGATTCCCGCCAGCCTTGTCAACGGCTCAGCTACAAAAGCATTGAATATCATCAGTGCGGATACCGGATTTCCAGGAAGCCCGATTACGATTTTGCCGTCAATTACGCCAACGATTGTCGGCTTTCCAGGCTGGACTGAAATTCCGTGGATATGCACTTCACCCAATTCATCCAGAACATGCTTCAGCACATCCCCCAGACCGGCAGAGGTTCCGCCTGAGCAGAACAATACGTCAACTTCCTTCAGGGATTCGGTTATCTTCTCTTTGACCTCATCATAGTCATCCCTCATGACCCCCAAAAATCGGGCATCGGCACCGCAGGAAACGGCATCGTTTTTAATCATTCCTCCGTTTACATCATAGATTTTACCATATTCAAGCTCTTCGCCCTGAAGGGTTATTTCATTTCCTGATGAAAGTATACCGACACTCGGTTTTTTAAACACTTCAATGGTTTCAAAGCCCTGTGACAACAAAACGCCGATTTTACCGGGATTTAAGAAATCGCCTTTTTCAAGAATCAATTTACCCTCTTCAATGTCTGAGCCCTTCTTGGCGACATCCTGAAATGGGGTTGCGGTAGTCAACAAATCAACAGTTCCTTCACCTTTCTCGGCATATTCGACCATGACAACTGCATCAGCGCCTTCAGGCATTGCTGCACCTGTGCTGATTTCAATGCACTTGCCTTTTTCCACCTTCCTTTCGGTAGTGGCACCGGCTTCCAAAAAGTCAATGACCTCCAAAGTATTAGGAGTCTCTTCTGAAGCTCCGAAACTGTCGCTTGAAAGGACTGCAAAGCCATCCTTTAATGCCTTATTAAACGGAGGAAAATCCATTCTGGAATAAACGTCATCAAATAATATTCTGCCGTAAGCGTCAGCCACATCAATCTCTTCGCTTTCAGGCTTTAAATTTTCATCGAACAACTCTTGAATAATGTCAATTGCTTCGTCGCATTCCTTAATTTTTAAAAATTCTGTTCCCATAATATCACAATATAGTAAAATCCAATAAATTAATATATAATATATTACTATAAATATAAATAATTTAATCTATTGGATAAGATTATATTATTATTTTGGAGGAGAGTATTTGTCTAAGCCTAATAACAACCAACAACAAGAGTATAGAAGGGTAAGAACTCCTAAAAAAGGAGAAATACCTGGAGTAGTTGAACAAATTATGGGACACGGTAAATTAAAAGTTCGTTGTGCTGACGGCCATATCAGAATGACCAGAATCCCTGGAAAAATGAAAAAACGTATTTGGATACGTGAAGGAGACGTAATTTTAGTAAAACCATGGGATTTCCAGTCCGACGAAAAAGCCGATGTGATCTGGAGATACACCAAAACAGAATCCAACTGGCTTGAAAGAAAAGGCTACCTGAAAATGTAGTCTCACTTACTTATTTTTTTGATTATAATGGATCCTAAAATAGCTAAAGCAGACGCCAAACATGCAAAAATTCATTCCGAAAAAAGAAAGAAGGACAATTCCGAGAGAAAAACCGGAAATGAAGTTTTTGACAAAATCACACTGGAAACATTATATAAATTAGCTAATCAGGGATACATTGATGTTTTAAACGGTGCCATCAGTACCGGAAAAGAGGCCAATGTCCTGACAGGAATAACAGACGACGAAAAGTTCGTTGCGGTCAAGATTTACCGGATTGCCACTTCTGATTTTAAAAAGATGGATTATTACCTCAAGGGCGATCCGAGATTTAATGTCAAGACAAAAAACAAAAGAAAAATCATCTATTCATGGGTGACAAAGGAGTTTAAAAACCTGACAAGACTTGAAAATGCGGGAGTAAGAGTTCCAAAACCCATAACAAGTGCAAACAATGTACTTCTAATTGAATTCATTGGTGATGAGGATGGAAATCCTGCACAGCCAGTAAGAAATCAGCCTCCTCAAGACCCGAATGAATTCTGGAACCTTCTTCTTGTCGATTTGAAACGGTTCGTAAACGATGCAAAGCTTGTTCACGGAGACCTGTCCAATTACAATCTCCTGAACCTGGATGAAAAACCCGTGATTATTGACGTTTCACAATCAGTGGTTCTGGACAATCCTATTTCGAAGGAATTGCTTGAGCGAGACATCAACACACTCGTCCGTGAATACACCAAGCTTGGCGTTAAAACCCGTTTTGAAGAAGTTTGGGAATATATTGACCCAAAGTTTTAGAGACATCATGAATGCCTTTCCTCATCGATGTTGGTAAAGATATAACTCAATATTAAAATGATTACTGCAATTACCACTTGAACCACCCCACCCTAAAAGAGGGTGGGGATTCCTGAATTTTTTTCACTTAATAATGGTTAATTTAAGTATTTTTGTCGAATAAGAAGAGATGATTACTCATCTCCCCTCTTCTAGGAACCGTACGTGTCCCTTTCAAGACATACGGCTCGAGCATAGTTTATAAGAAAGAGAAAACTATATTAGTTAATCATACAAACATTCAAATGGAGTTCTATTCCGATGATTTATAATATAATCTTCGTACTCCTCATCATATGGAGTTGATTTATGTTTAGCACATTTAGGATATCTTATTTTAATCCAAGACATCCTATCTACTTGAATACCAGATTTTGGGTCAGTGAAAGTCCATTTCCATTTGTAAATTGGATGATTTGATATTTTAAAATATTTATTAACAATCCAACCAACGGATTTCTTATGATGCCATCGTTTGGCTTGTCTGAGCAAGATTTCATACAGATAATTGTCCATGTCGTTAAAAATCCGCTTATTTGATCCCATTCTCCAGTAGTTACCCACACCATTGATTAAGTAGTTAAGTCTTTTAATAGACTTTTCAATGTTATTGGGATAACAATTTCGAACAATATCCTTTGCTTTCTTTTTAAAAGATTTGATATTATCCTTAGAAGCTTTTATAAGAACTCTACTTTTGTCTGCTCCTTTATATCGCTTAATATTAAAGCCAAGAAAATCAAATCCCTCATCAATATGAGTAATTTTGGTTTTATCCGGAGCCAATGTGAGACCTCTATCCTTCAAATAATCTTCTAGGAGTTCATAGACTTTGTTAGCATCTTCTAAAGATTCACACAATACAATAAAATCATCTGCATACCTAATAACAGCATATTTAGACTCATTGATATAGCAGTATCCATCCTTACACTTTCTTCGCCTATATTTTATACCTAAGGCATCTTCCATCCCATGTAAAGCAATATTGGCCAGTAGTGGAGAAATAATTCCTCCTTGAGGAGTGCCAGTTCTTGTTTTGTAAAATTCATCATTTTCAAGATAACCTGCCTCTAACCATTTCTTTATTAGTTTCTTGAGTGGAAAGTTGCCCAATTTATCCAGTATATGCTCGTGACTTAATGTGTCAAAACATGACTTAAAATCACCTTCGAAAATATAAGGTCTCTTCATTGTACATGTAAGCCTATGAATCTTATCTATTACATCTCCAGCACCACGACTGGGTCTGAAACCATAACTTATTGATTCAAATTTAGCCTCCCAAATAGGCTCCAATGCTAACTTACAAATTTCTTGATAAATCCTATCAGCAATAGTAGGAATTCCCAAAGGTCTCTTTTTACCGTTCTTTTTAGGAATATAGATTCTACGAACAGGTTTAGGATTATGTAAACTAATTTTATATTCCGAGAGTTTATAAAATAATTCCATTCTTTCATAATCTTCTCGGACAATCATATCATCCATACCACTTGTTCTTTTACCATCATTCTTCTTTGTAACGACATAAATACTATATAACAAACTCCTTTTATCATTAAGCAATAGTCTGCATAATCTATTAACTTTTCTATAGTCTCCTTCTTTCTCTGCTTTAAATATCCGTTTTTGTATCTTAAATATGCTATACTTGATTGAATTCCATTTTAAGGACTTCCATTCTTTATCAAGTATTTCTTTGTCTGATTCCACAGACTGTAATATATTTAAATTATATCCAGTTTTCATTGCCAAAATCACACTCTCATATCATTGTATTTCACATTTAAAGATATCTGCCGTTTTAAATAAAGCAAACATACACCTGCTAAAAGTCTGCTTATCCCACACAGTTATTATATTTGTCAGTTTCCTGCTATCTTTCGATTAAGTGGGCATTTGCTTTCTTTAGCATCCCATACCCAAATAAGAACTTCAGATTTCCTCACGGTCATCCTACCACCTTTGTAGGTGGACAAATTTGGGCTTACCGAGTTAACCAGTTGTTAGATACGATTAGGTTAGGTTTTCCAAATACACCGACTGAATATTATTGGGTTGTGACCTATATACATACGCCTGAACTTATGTATGACCAAAATTCAGTAATACAATGGCTCTTCTAAACTTCCTACCCATTGCTGGAGATCACGATGCTTTTAATCAGGAATTCACTTTCGTTAACCAATACTAATCTTTCTCTTGCCCTCACGTTATTGGAAGTTATAACAATGATTAGGCTTTAACCATCATGCAACCCACCCCACCGTTACCAGTGACGCAGTTTCAGGTGAGAATAACATGCACAACAACGTTATCAATTCTCTCGAATTGCACTAACAATACAATTATTAATTGTATAACAAATTACAGGCTCTATCTCGTCGCACTCAGGCTATCCCCGTTGAACCAGCGGTTTAGAATATTAATTGCTGCGTTTGTGTCCCTATCAAGTGTTTTTCCGCATTTTGGACATACCGGGTTGCGTTTTTTGACTTTTAACTCTTTGTTTATGTGTCCGCAGTGGTGGCATGATCGGCTTGTGTTGTGTGGTTTTACGAATTGTACTCCGTCTGCTTCGGGTTTGTAGAGTTGGAATTTGTCTTTTAGTCTTTTTATGAATCGCGATAGAGGAAATATCATGTTTTGCTCTCCTCCGATTAAGATC
>ONSJ01000061.1 GCA_900320515.1 uncultured Methanobrevibacter sp.
AATGTCCTATTCATGGCAATAACCATGTTAAACCTGAATAAGTACACATTCACCGACAAGACATTGATTACAACAATATTCAATGGACGCTCAAATTCATCTTTCATTAATACACAGGCGCTCCTGGTTAAAACACTTCCTATAGTTTCAATAAATGAAGACAGGACATTGACAATTAAGGAATATCTAAATTCAGTCAATGATGTCTGGATGGAAACCATTGGTCATTCTGATTATCCTTATACTAGGATTTCTGAAGAGTTCGGACTGAAACCGGAGTTTTTCTATGCATTCAATAATCTTGATGCCGAAGAAATCAAAATCAATGATAAAATTTACAAAGTCAATTATTTGGATTCATTAGAAGTTAACTATAAGATTTCTTTGGATGTTAATGAAACCAAAGACAACCTTGAATTGTTAATCCAATATAATGATCAGTTATACACTCCGGATTACATTGAAACATTTTTAAATTCAATAATCAATGTTATTAATCAGTTAATCGAAGAGGATATTGATAAATTAAGAATTAGCGAAATCGAACTTGGCGAAAGTAAAAAGGAGCCTGCATTCACTCCTGTCGATACTCCGATTTTACATAAACGTTTTGAAAAGCAGGCAATGGAAAATCCTGACAGAATTGCTCTTGTTGCTAGTGATGCCACATTGACCTATCGTGAATTGGAAATTGACAAGGGAGTCAAGCCGAAAAGCAATGTTTTGATTATGCTTTCAAGGGACAGCAATTTGATTGCGTCTATATTGGGTATTCTAAAAGCCGGTTGTGCTTTCATTCCGATTGATCCTGAATATCCTCAGGACAGGATAAATTATATCTTTGAAAACAGTCAGGCTGATTATATCATTTCCAATGAATCAGGAGAAAACTTCCTGGACATTGATGAGCTGGTTAGTGGGGGCAATGTCAAAAATCCTAATGTTGATGTTGAAGCGGATGATTTGGCGTATATGATTTACACTTCCGGGTCTACAGGAAATCCTAAGGGGGTAATGATTAGCCATATCAATGCATGTAACCAAACAGCTGCAAATCCAAAATGTGGATACACTAACCTGTTAAGCATTGCAACAATTGCATTTGATACTTCCCTGGAAGATATATTAACAGGTTTTACAAATGGAATTGAAATTATATTTGCCGATGATGTTCAGATTAAAAACATCGTTGAATTGATCAAACTGATTAAGGAACATGAGCCTGAAGTAATGGAATTCACTCCATCAAGATTGCTTTCCTATCTTGAAGTTGATGAGTTCTGCAAAGCAATCGGCTGTGCAAAATGTATTGTAATGGGCGGAGAACAGTTCTCAGCCAAAGCATTCGACCTTATTAAAAAATACTGTGACGCTATTGTCTATAACAGTTATGGACCAACAGAGGCAACAATCGCATCCAACTACAAGGAAATTACAGATGCCAACGAAATAACAATCGGTAAGGCTCTTGAAAACTATGTAACGGAAGTAAGGGATATTGATGGAAAACTCCTTCCTCAAGGAGTAATGGGCGAATTATACATCGGAGGTATCGGTGTTGGAAAAGGATACTACAACATGCCTGAAAAAACCAAAGAAGTATTCTTAACCATTAATGACATACCATATTACAGAAGTGGAGACTATGCTATTGAGCTTCCAAATGGGGAAATTGATATCAACGGAAGAATTGACAATCAGATTAAATTAAGGGGTTTAAGGATTGAGATTGGTGAGATTGAAACAAATATTGGTCAATATCATGATATCAAACAGGTCACTGTTGTAATCAAGGAGATTAATGGCCATGACCATTTGTGTGCCTATTATACTGCCGACAGTGATATTGACAGTGACGATTTAAAAGAGTATCTCAAAGACCGTCTCACTCGTTATATGGTTCCTACCGTGTTCATGCAGCTTGATGAGATGCCGCAAACTCCAAACGGAAAAACAGACTTAAAGCAATTGCCTGAACCTCAGCTTAAATTGGCTTTGGTAATGCCTGAAAATGAAACTGAAGAGAAACTGTATGAAATCGTTTCATCTCTTGTAAGCATCGAAGAATTCGGTGTTACAGATGATTTGTATGCCATTGGATTTACTTCATTAACATTGATGAAATTGAATTCAATAATCTATGAGCAAATGGGAGGTAATCTGGATATTGCTGTGTTGTTCAATGAGCCAACAATTAAAAATCTTGCAATCGAGCTTGACAGTACTCGGGAAAATGAAAATAGTCTGGAGGAATTCATTAAATCCGCTAAAGACCTTGATTATTATCCGTTGACCGAAAACCAATTGGGTGTCTATTATGAATGTATACAGAGTCCTGATGTAATCAAGTACACCATGCCTACAACAGTGAGATTTGGCAGTGATGTTGATGCTGTTAAACTTAAAAATGCAGTTATTGGAGCTATCGAAGCGCATCCGTATCTTAAAACTAGAATTGTGACTCATGATGGCGAATTGAAACAGAAAAGATGCGATGATTTGCCGATTGATGATATCGAAATTGTTAAAGTCGATAGCATTAGCGAGGAGGACTTAGTCAGAAATGATATTGGTCCTATTTCTTTGGATGGAGATCAATTATTCAGATTTAAAATATATGTAACTCCTGAAGAGGTCGTTTTGTTCTCTGATTTCCATCATATAATCACTGATGGTGCATCACAAATTAACCTGTTTGATGATATTGCAAATATCTATGAAAATAGGGATATTGATGAAGAAATCGTTGACGGTTTTATTTACAGCATGCTTGAAAAGGAAATGGAGAACAGTGAAAAATATCAACAAGCAGAAGAGTTCTTTGATGACAAATTAACACAGGAGATTGATTCAACCATCCTGACTCCGAATCTTAGTGGAGATCCTGATTTAGGAAAAATCAAAGAGATGACTTATACAATCGATTCTAAGTTGATTAATGAGTTCTGTAATGATAATTCAATAAGTAAAAATAATCTGTTCATGGCAAGTGCCATTTTATGTCTGAATAAATTCACATTCACTGATAAGACATTAATAACAACCATATTCAATGGAAGGTCAAGTCCTAATTATTTCAATACTCAGGCATTTTTAGTAAAAACAATTCCATTAATTGTTGATAATGAAAATAGGCAAGTGTCACTTAGAGATTTCATTAATTCCGTAAATCAATCATGGAAAGGTGTGTTAAACAACTCTATTTATCCATACATTAAACTTGCTGAGAAATATCAGTTAAAACCGGAATTCTTCTATGCTTATCATGAATTCTTAAAATCAGATGACATGATGATAAACGGTAAAGTTTATGAGCCTCATGAAATCGATGGAGGGGACCTGGTTACATCTGATGCTAAAATAAATCTCAACATTTATGATGAAGGTGATGAATTTAATTTATCCATTGAATACAATGACCAATTATACACTGAAGATTATGTTGAAAAATTCCTGAAATCTATTAAAGTCATTTTAGACCAATTAATTGAAAATGACTTGGATGTCTGTAAGATACAGGATATTGGAATAGAAAGTGAAAGACAAACAACAGAATTTGGAGATGCTGGGGATTTAATTATTCACGAACGTTTCGAAAAGCAAGTTGACGAAAACCCAGACAATGTTGCTTTAATTGCAAGTGATGAGACATTGTCCTACAGGCAACTCGACCAGAAGGCTAATCGTATTGCTAATGCTTTGATTAAAAAAGGAGTCAAGCCAAAAAGCAGAATTTTAGTCATGCTTCCAAGAGACAGCAATCTTATTTCATCAATATTTGGTGTTTTAAAAACAGGCAGTGCATACATTCCAATTGATTTGGCATATCCTCAAGACCGTGTGGACTATATTTATGAAAACAGTCAGGCAGACTACATCATTGCTAGTGAAACACAGGGAAATGCCATAGGCATCAATGATTTATTGAAAGAGGAAAACGCCGAAAGGCCGGACATACAGGTCAGTCCCGATGATTTAGTTTATATGATTTATACTTCAGGTTCAACCGGAAAACCTAAAGGTGTAATGATTGCTCATGAAAATGTCGCAGAACTATTCGCACAAACCAACGAAAATAAGTTCTATGAAAATTTCTCAAAGATTAAAAAATCTCTCTCAATCACTTCAGTTTCATTTGATCCGTTCATGATGGATTTGTTTCCACTTACCCTTGGTGCAAAAATGGTATTGGCTGATGATGATACAGTTAAAGACATTAAAGAGTTAACATTATTAATCAGTAGGGAAAAACCGGATACCATAAGTTCAGGAACTCCATCTAGAATTAACCAGTATATGGAGTATTCAGGCTTTAGAAACGAATTGAAAAACTTCAAACAAATCTTTTTGGGTGGAGAAATGATGTCTGCTGAATTTGTTTCTAAAATCAAATCTTATTGTGATGTTTCACTTTATAATTGTTATGGTCCTACGGAAACAACAATTCTATGTAGTTTTACTGAGGCAACCGACACTGAAAATATCACTGTTGGAAAGGCATCTTATAATTACCTTATGGATGTAAGGGATATTGACGGCAAATTGGTGCCTAAAGGAGTAATCGGTGAATTATATATTGGAGGGCCTGGTGTTGGTAAAGGATACTATAATTTGGACGATAAAACAAAAGAGGTATTCTTAACGATTAATGACATTCCATATTACAGAAGCGGAGACTATGCAATAGAACTTGATAATGGAGAATTTGTGATTAAAGGAAGAATCGATAACCAAATCAAATTAAGAGGATTGAGAATTGAAATTGGTGAAATCGAATCAAATATTGCCAGATATCCAAATATCAAACAATGTGTCGTAGTTATTAAGGAAATTAACAATAATGATCATTTATGCGCCTATTTCACAGCAGAAGAGGAAATTGGTGTGGATGATTTAAAAGAGTTCTTAACTCATTATCTTACTCAATATATGGTTCCGACAGTATTCATGCAGATTGATGAGATGCCTATTTCTCCAAATGGCAAGACCGACATCAAGCAGTTGCCTGAACCTGAACTCAAATTGGCTATGGTAATGCCTGTAACCGATATGGAAGAGAAATTATATGATATTATTTCTGATATGGTCAATACAAAAGAGTTTGGTGTTACCGATGATTTATATGCACTTGGATTTACCTCTTTGGCACTGATTAAATTAAATTCATTGATTTATGAGGAATTTGGAGTCAGTTTGGACATTTCAGTATTATTCAATAATCCGACTATCCGGAATTTCACACATGAACTGGAAAATGATGATCAAGAATTGAATATTGACGAATTAATAAAATCCGCTAGAGGTATGGAATATTATCCGTTAACCGAAAATCAGATGGGAATCTACTATGAATGTGCACAAAGTCCGGACGAGATAAAATACACAATGCCGATGGTCACACGTTTCGGAAGCGATGTTGATGCGGAAAAACTTAAACAATCCCTCATCAAAGTAATCGATGCGCACCCATATCTTAAAACAAGAATGGTCTTTGATGATGAAGGTGAACTGAAACAGAAAAGATGTGATGATGAGCCGATTGATGACATCCCAATTGTTGAAGTGGATGGGATTAGTGATGCCCAACTCCTTGAAAATGATGTAATGCCATTTATTTTAAATAATAATCAATTATTCAGATTTAAAATATATAAAACTCCTTCAGAAACTGTGCTGTTTTCTGATTATCATCATTTAATCACTGATGGTACATCACAGATGATTTTATTCACGGATATTGCCAATGCATATGAAGGCAGGCCATTGAGTGAAGAGAAGGTTGACGGTTTTATCTACAGCCTCATTGAAAAGAACCTTGAAAAAAGTGAAAAATATCAATTGGCGGAGGAATACTTTGACGATAAGCTGACACAGGAAATTGAATCAACAGTTTTAACTCCAAACCTTAATGGAAATGTTGATGATGGTAAAATCAAGGAAGCTTCATTATCTATTGATTTAAACGTTATCAATGAATTCTGCAACAAATATTCAATAAGCAAAAATGCATTGTTCATGGCTATGGCTGTATTGGATTTAAATAAATACACATTCAGCAACAAGACATTATTTACAACAATCTTTAATGGAAGATCTTCTCCTGTCTATTATAATACTCAGGGGATGCTTGTTAAAACTCTTCCTGTTGTCCTGAACAATGAGAATAGGGAAGCTTCAATTAGACAGTTTATTGACTACATTGACCAAACTTGGAAAGATAGTTTAAACAGCAGCATCTATCCATATACCAAAATTGCTGCAAAATATCAGTTAAAACCAGAATTCCTATATTCATATCAGGAATTATCTGAATCAGGAGATATTTTAATTAACAATAGGAATTATGAACCTGAACCGTTGGATGATGAAGACGTTTTATCAACAGAATATAAAATTGATTTGAGTGTAACTGAGAGTGATAAAACTGTTGAATTGCTTATTGAGTATAATGATGCATTATACTCCAAAGATTACATTCAAAAATTCTTGGATTCAATGAATAATATTCTGAATCAATTTATAAATAATGATATTGATGAATTTAAAATATGTGATGTGGAATTGGAATCTCAGGAAGTTTTACCTGAATTCAGTGAAATTGAACTTCCATTAATCCACAAACGCTTTGAAAAACAAGCTAATGACAAACCTGATGAAATCGCTCTCGTTGCTAGTGATGCCACATTAACCTATCGTGAATTAGACCAAAAGGCAAATGTTATTGCCAATTCTTTAATTGACAAGGGAGTTAAGCCAAAAAGCAATGTTTTGATTATGCTTTCAAGGGACAGCAATTTGATTGCATCTATATTGGGTATTCTAAAAGCCGGCTGTGCATTTATCCCTGTTGATTTGGAATATCCTTCTGAAAGAATTAAATATATTTATGAAAACAGTCAGGCG
>ONSJ01000016.1 GCA_900320515.1 uncultured Methanobrevibacter sp.
TTTCTTTATCACATAAACGTTGAATTTTTTAGAAGAGGACTTGAACTGATTATCTCCGCCAAAACTAGCTTTAACTGAATTTTTAGACTTTGAAGATTTTATTTTTACTGAAACCTTTCCGTTTGAATTTGTTTTTCTGGTATATTTTTTGCCGTTGACTTTTATGGTTACCTTTTTGCCTGAAACCGGATTACCGTTACTGTCAGTTAAAGTTAAATGCAAATAACTGTTCTTCAAGATAAAATTGGCAGATTCTGTGAACTTGGTATTTAATTTATTAACCTTAATGTCAAATGTCTTGGAGGCATTGTCATAATCGTCATCACCACCGAAAATGACATTCAGCTTATAATTATTGGCAGGCAAATCAATGTTTATTATCGAATAACCTTCGAGGTTGGTTTTAAGTGAATATACCTTACTGTTAAGTGTTGCGGTGAACTGCTTGGATATCAAAGGACTTCCGGTTGAATTTTTAAGATAGATTTCCAATGTGTCCCTGCTTTTGACATTATCGGAACTGATTGTGATTGAAGGAGCGGTCTTTTCAACACTTTCATTATCAGAACCGTTGCCATCAGTTAAAACAGCAGTTTCATCTTCCAATTCAATTGCACTCTCATTATTCAATTTCAAATCATCTGTTGAGTTTAAGTCATTGGCAGATGCAGCTGCAATATTAAAGCATATGAAAACCAGTAATATTAAAAAAAGTATCTTTTTACTTAGCATAAATTCACCTAGCTATAATGAATTTTGTATAAGTGAATATAAATAATTAATGAAAATTAGAAAAACCATTTGGTTTAGGATTAAAATGGTAAAAAAGAGTTTATAGAACTCTGCTGATTTGTGAATATTTTCCCAGTGCCACAGAATCAGTCAGGAGTTCTTTCAAGGTCCTCATATAAGGATGCCTTAGGATGAAGTTTTAAAATACATTTCTGTATTTTTCCAGGAACTTCCGGGCCGAATGCTTAAAGAATCTTGCGTTTACGATGTTCATGTCATATAATTTATGAAAGTAGTTAATGTAATGTTCTCTTGGACAAATTCCTTCTAAAGATATTCCATTCGTAAGCTGATGAGAGATATGATAATTTATTGCGCCAAAATCTGCAAATTTATGAGCTAAATTACTTTCAGCACGGCTCCACAACGGTACAGGGATTGTCTTGATACTCATTAATTCGCACAGTATTATCACAATAATTTATTTTTTGGCACGTCCTACTCTGCGAGCAATCACCATTTCACCAACGGAAATCAGACCTGCAAAGAATTTTTCTAATCCTCCAGTTGCCCAGATGGCTTCTCCAAAAGTGGAATTCATGATGTTGGCTTCATATTCCTCGGCAGAAATCTTTTTACCGGTGGTCTTTTTAGATACCAGAGCAGAAGCAGCCATCAACTCTTCCCATGTCACTCCATGAAGCTGGTTTTGCATCGCCTTGTATAACTTTACAACCTTGATGTCATAAAGGTTTGATAAAAGCTCCACAATGTCACATGCGCGAACCATACCTATCACCTGATTGTCATCATTCACGACAGGAACTGTTACAAACTTGTTGTTGGCAGTCAAAATTACCGCCTTTCTTGCAGGATCATCTTCATGAACTGATGCGACTTCCTCACAACTGCTCATTATTTCTGAAATCTTTTCATTACCTTCCCTTAAACCTTTTGTAATATCAAACGCTGTAATCCATCCGATCAATTGTTTTTTATCATTTACAACAGGACATGTAAAACGTCTGACATTTTCCATAGCTTTTGAAGCGTCAATAACGCTGTCATCAGCATTCAAATATACAAAGTCTTTATCCATTAATTCTTTAGCTTTCATAAACAGCCTCCATTTATTCAATTTCTACTCGTTTCAATGCTCCTACAGGACAATGATTTGTACATTCTGTGCATCTTATACACTTATCATTGTCAAGAACAACTTCACCATCCACTAACTCTATAGCGCCTGTTGGACAGTTTTCTTCACATAAATAACAGTTTACGCAAGATTCATGGTTAATTTCAATCAATCTGGAGTGAATTATAGGTCCTATGTACCTATCCAGATTGACTGCAAAGTCATTTAGTGAGATTTCGCGACAGGCTCCGCATCCAATACACATCTTTTCATTAATATATGGATATAATTCATCATCAATTAGCTCTATTCCCAAATCCATATCTAAATTCTCAAAGAATTCTTTAAATTCCATGGTAAATGCGTTTGTTGGACATAAGTTTGCACAATCATCCCAATTGTTATCCTCTACTGTATAATCAATTGAAATGTCATTCATGCGAATTACTCTATGAGCGCAACTGACATTAGACAAATTATATTCAATGACTTCCCGTTCGTCTTCATGGTCATAACTGATTGAATTGTCAATTAGCTTGATTGCTGAAACCGGACAGGTCTGAATACAGATTTCGCATTTTACACACTTATCTGTTATCTTGGCCATTCTGAAAATATTAGCTGGTTCAATTGCATTAACTGGACATTCCCCAACACAGGTATTGCACCTTACACATCTCGGTGAAACAGCAAATATTTCTTCATTTGTACTGAAATCATCCAGTTCAAATTGGAAGTCATCACCATCATCATCTAATTCAACAGATTTAAGAAGAACTTCACGTTCCAGGTCCTTTATCTGTTTTATAAAAGATACATTCATTTTAATACCAACTAAATAATTTATTTAATAAAATTTATATTTTAAAAAAATCCTCCAAATCCTTTAGGGTTGGGAATTTTTCCATACCAAATCCTTCGATAGCTTTACTGGCCACCCAATTTCCGATTCTGCAGGATTTCTCCAGGTCATATCCCTTCAGGTAGGAATATAAAAATCCGCTATTGAAACTGTCGCCGGCTCCGGTGGTGTCTACAACATCACATTTGAACGGTTCGACCTCACATTCGGATGAGTTATTCATTGCAAACACTCCTTCTGCACCCTTTTTAACAACAACGGTTTCAATTCCCAAATCCAAAAATCCAATTGCCAGCTCCTTTAAAGGACTTTCATTATTATTACATAATAATCTTAATTCAGATTCGTTTATCAGAAGTATATTGGTTCTTTCAAGTATAGGCCTTAGCTCATCAAATCCCTTCTGGACATACAGCATTCCCGGATCAAAACTCAATACGCACTGATCATTAAGCTTTTCCAGCAATTGTATTTGCGCATTGAATGAATCTCCAACAAATGAAGTATAATGCATTATCTTGCATCTCATAATGTTTAAAGGATTTATTTCACCTATTTTAATTTCATCATTGACCCCCGGGTCGATGTAGAGGCATCTCTCGCCGTTCTCATCAACAAAGCCCAGACATTTGCCTGTTGAACCGGTTTCCGAATAGATCAGATTATTTGAATAAACTCCATTAACTGCTAGATGATACTCAATCAAATCACCGTCTTCGTCTTCAGCTATTTTTCCGATGATTGATGTGGAACATCCTAAGCGAGACAATCCCACTATGGTATTTGCCGCTGAACCTCCAGGAGTGTCAGTTTCACTTTTGATGAAACTTTCCTCATCCTTTGAGGCAATGTTTTCTACTGAATAGAGCTTGTCCACATTCAATGCTCCAAATCCTATAACCTCAGCATTCAAGTCATTGTCAAATATTTCCATTTTAAAACCTTACTTCAATATATCCAATAAATTTATATTTTTATCTCCAAGTTTGCCGTCAAAGTTACCTGCAGATATTCCAATTACTCCTTCAAAATTCAAGGCAGCATCAATTCCTGCCTTTACTGCTTTATTCATTGATTCCTCATCGATTGCATTTATTACAACTTCAGGAATGTAATTAACCCCTTCAGGAACTTTAGATTCGTCGCCTAAACGTCCTTTAAGTGAAGGGCAATAAAAGTGATTTGTTGTCGGACCGATTTCAGGGAAATTTGTTTCAGGCTTTGAAGCCGCTGAACAGATATCGAATGGTGCGGTTGCACCTTCCACATTCATGATGGCTTCGATGATTGCATCTCCAGCATTTATGACAGCTTCAGGGGTTTCACAAAGATACCAGAAGTTTCCTCCCATGGTTCCGTCATTTATTTTGAATTTCTCTTCAATCTGAAAATCAGGCACTGCAATAGGCACGTTTATCATTTTTCTTCCGTACTCTTCAACGATCCATTCATATCCGTCACCGCAGTGACCTACAATGTCCATCATTTCAATATACTCATCGCTGTCCTTGTCGGAGTAGTCAAAAATACGTGTGAACGGCTTGACCAATACGTCCTGCCTTAACCTGTAAGAAAGTTCAAATGCGAACTTTTCCACATCATCTCCGCCTAACCAGTATTGCACAATTGCTCCGAATCTGTTATCGGGAGTTTGTGACTCATCCAAAAAGCCTTCGACTCCACCTTCAACCCTTCCGATTACTGCACTTGGAGTTGAAGTTGAATCGTATGCTGCCCTTTTTACAATAGCCTCATTAGGCCCTGTAATCAGAGCCCTTACATATTTGCCTTCGAAAGCTTCAAAGAATGTGTCTTCCACTTTATCATAATCCATTTTTACACCTAACCTAATCCGCCTATATCCTGACCACGAATATTGTTTCTCATTTCCTTGCTGACTTTCAGTATATCTTCAAAGTTTTCCTCATTCACTGCCTGAATCAATGGATATTCACTGGCAAACACTGAGAAAAACCTGTTTCTGATTTTTTCGTCAATATTGTAGTCATCAAATAATTTTTCTAAATCTTGTGAAATATTATAATCTTCAATAAATTCTAAAACCTTTTGCCTATCATTTTCTGCATATACATTTGCAATTACAGCAGTCGTTACTGCACTTGGTGATACAACAGCAATTTCAGCCACTTTCAAAGGATATTCATTGCCGTTGAATGATATGCTGATACCGTTGTTCTTGCGGGCAAATTCAAGGGGTTCGACATCGGTTATGCTGTCGCCGATGTATAGGATTTCATCAATGTCAATGCCGTCCCTTTCAATGATTTTATCGATAGCAAGCTTTTTGCCTAGCCCTCCAACAACTTCTATATCTTTGATTTTATCATAAATTCCCATCTTGGCAATTTGGCCGAAGAAAATGTCGTCAAACAGCTCATAATCATCAGGATTATCTAAAATCAATTTCTTGAATTCCTTAACTTTTTGAATTTCTTCGTCATTGAGTTGCAGGGAATCCATATCAACATCTGTATAAAATGTGTTTTCAAAAGGAACCTCCATATAACCAGAGACCGCTTCAATATATTGGCCGTAACTGGTGCTGACAATGTATGTATTCATGACTTCTTTCAAGTATTCCAACAGGAATTTTGAATCGCTGACTGCATAGATATTGTTTTTTGAAAAATCAATGAAATCTGAATTTGTGAGTTTTTCAACTACAAAGAAAGGCAGAATCAACTTTAAGGTATTTCCCGCCTTATAGTTTTCCTTTTTGACAATGTCAACCAAGTAATCATCATATAAGCTGAGAATCCTAAACAGTTCCCCACCGTCTTCAATGAATTTGGCTGATATCTCAAAAGCATTATCATTTAAGGTCAGCGGACCTTCACAATCTGTAATAAATGATTTTTCAAACATGATTCACCTGAAATTAACAATTCTAATCGCATCCAAAGGACAAATTGCCTCACAATTTCTACAGTAGATACATTTTTCACCATCAAATTCAATCTTATCATCATCAGTCAGTGTCAATGCTTCAACCGGACAGTTCTTGACACAGATTGCACATGCCTGACACTTGTCCTCTGAAAGTGAAAAGTCTCCAATCCTTTGCTTGTATAAAAATGACCTGGCATAATATAAATCCTGATCTTTGCTGTAGAAATAATCATCATAAGCGCCGATGGCATCAAATTGACAAGCTTCAACACATTTTCCACAGTATATACAGTTATCATTGATTTTTATTGGATTCGGACCGTTCTGTTCAATGGCATCCACAGGACATACATTATAGCATTCACCGCAGGCAATGCACTTCTTCTCATAAACCTCAATGTTTCTGTCCATCAGATATGACCCAACCAGCTTTGTGAACTTGTCTATTTCAATGCTGGTGTTGAGACTGATTTTTAACTCCCTTTCCATCATGTCATTTACCTTGCATTCAATGAAATGCTCAAAGTTCTGGTCATTGAATTCCAAGGCGATTGTCTTACCCACCTTCTGGAGAACCTTGTTCAGACTTATCAAATCAAGGGACAATTTCTTAACGTCATAATCAATGATGCTGGATACAATATCATATGATTTTATTTCACTGTACATTTTATATGCCTTTTTACGTGAAGAATACCTGATTGCCCCTGAAGGACATGAATGCATACATTCCTCACATCTTGCACAGTATCCAGGATTGATATAAGGCAGCTTATTGGTTCTGCCTACGTTAATTGCACCCATTGACGGGCACACCCTTGTACATGTCATGCAGCCAATACATTTAGGCTGGTTGATGACAACTGCCTTTCCTCCCTTGACGGTTTTAGGAAGCAACTCACCATACTTGATTGCATCTGTAGGACACACCCTAAAGCAGTATCCGCACCTGACACAGGTGTCCTTGTCTATTTCACTGTGAGGTTCATGGGTTCCGTCTGCAACAATATGAATAGACCCGTTTTTGCATGCCTGAACACAGGCTCCACATGCCTTACAGAGCTTGGTGTTGATGTTCGGAACGTTTTCCTTAATAGGAGGATCCATCTTGACATCAAGGGATATCGCATCATAAGGACAGGCGTTACGGCACAGCACACATCCAAAACAGGTGCTTTTCAATTTTATAAGGCCGTCTGTTTCATCCAAATAGACCGCATCGATAGGGCATGACTCAAGACATGGCTTATCCCTGCAATCTGCACATTTGGTCTGGTCAATGACGAAATCGACATCAACATGCCTCAATGGTCTTGGTGTTTTGGTAAAACTGTCAATCATAACACTCACTCCATAAAAATATCCTCATTCAGATTAGATGCCTTTACAGTAACATGAATGTTTTCACCGTCGTCCAGTGAGAACTTGGAAATGAAGTATTTGATTACTGAAAACGGACATGTCTGATAACAAATACTGCATCTCAAGCATCTATCCTTATCTCTTACAATCGTATCCTCTTTCTCGTCAAATGAAATGCATCCTGTCGGACAGTCCGGAATACATAATTGGCATTTCTTACATTTTGATTTATCCCAATCGATGATTCTGACCTTAAGCCTGTTAACCGCATTGGTTATGATTTCCATGGCCACCTCCTCATCGGGAATAATTTTCAATGCCTTGTCCCATATATCGGACAACGGCACGTCATACTGCAGCAGACCGTTCCTTTCAAGGGACCTTAAATCCTCTTCCTTGGAATTGATGTATTCCTCAAGATAATCGACACATAAAAGAATAAGGTCCTTTTGGTCCTGCAGATTATCAACAAATACTGCCTTCATTGCCCCACTTACCGGACAGACCTCGACACAATCCCCGCAGGAGATGCATTTGAGCTGGTCCACAACAACCTTTCCGTCAATTTCGCTGATTGCATCAACAGGGCATTGCTTCAGGCACTTCTTACATTTGATACATAAATAATCATCAACAAGATATTGTCTTTTTGATGGAATAATATTGAATTCAGGCATTAGCAGGTGATTTTCACCGCATTCCAGTGTCTTTGGATCTGTTGGGCAAACTTCGGCACAAAAGCCGCAGCGTATGCATGCGCCCAATTTGATTACAGGATATGTAAATCCTTCTCCACTTTCAGAATCCTCATCACGAATCAGCTTTATCGCATTCGGTGAAGGGCATGAAGACACACATGCTCCACATCCAATACAATATTCCTTGTTCACTGTTGGAAAATCCCTAAACCTGTCAGGCTTTTCAGATATTTCAGGTTCATTTTTTGCATTTGCAAATGCATCGGCCCATGCCTTTCGGGCAAAATCAAATATGTACCACATCAGAGATGACATCTATATCACCTCGTCCCATCTTTTTACAAGGGTTTTTCCAGCTTCATTTGTGATAGCCACCCTTTCGGCACATGCCACACAAGGGTCACATGATGCATAGGTTGATACCGCATCCGCAACGGTTGGAACGTCACGAATCATGTATTTTGCACAGGAATCCATATTCGGAATACTTGGAGTCCTGATTGAAATGTTCTTTATCAAGTTTCCGTTGGTTTCAATCATGTATGTCACTTCACCACGGGGAGCCTCATTTCTACGCATTGCATAACCTGATTTGATTTCAGCAGGAGTACGGACTTCACCATCAGGTATGTTTTCAATAGCTTGCCTGACCAGGCTAATTGATTCTGGAATTTCGTCATATCTAGTTAATGTTCTTGCGTAATTGTCCCCTTCAGTTCTTCTTATGACCTTGAAATCAAAATAATCATCATATGTATAGTGACCTACACGGTAATCTTCCTTTACACCGGAAGCTCTTCCGATAGGGCCGACTGCCCTTCCCTTAATTGCCTCTTTTTTGGACATGTATCCGATGCCCTTACATCTTAAAGCCAGTGCAGGACCTTCTGCAAACAATGAACGAACAATCTCAAAGCGTTCCTCAATTTTCTTCAGGTTTTCAAGTATAGGTTCGAAGTGGCGCTCATCTGCATCCATCTTAACGCCCCCAACAACATTCCAACCCATATTGACCCTGTTTCCGGTCAAGAGTTCAATTGAATCCATTGCATATTCCCTCAATTCCAACACATGCATAAACAGGGTTTCGTGATCCATTGACTTGAAAAATGTGGAATTTGCAAGAAGATGACTTTGAATTCTGTCAAGCTCGTTTGCTATAACCCTTAAGAATTGAGCCCTTGGAGGAACGTCAACATCAGAAATTGCTTCAATTGTTTCCGCAAATGTCTGTGTGTGTTCATATGAACAGATACCACATACACGTTCTGAAAGATAAATTCCTTTCTGCCAAGTTTTTCCTTCTATAATCTTTTCAATTCCCCTATGAACATAGCCATATTCAATTTCTGCCTTAACTACTCTTTCGCCTTCAGTTTGCAGTTTCAATCTGATAGGTTCCTTTAAAGCCGGGTGAATTGGACCAATAGGCACTATCATTTTTGTTCCCTCCCTCTGTCAGCAATAGCTTGAGGTCCGACAGCCAAAATCGCTTCCAATATTTCATTCGGTCTTGGCGGACATCCCGGAATTTCTGCTGCAACAGGGATGAAATTAGATGCAGGAGCATTTACATGACCTCCTTCCTGGGCAAATACATCCCCTGATATTGGGCAGTTTCCAACAGCTACAGCTATTTTTGGTTCAGGAGCCTTATCATAAATTCTTTTTAAATTGTCTTTCCATTGTTCGGTTACGGCGCCGGTCAACAATAGAACATCAGCTTCACGAGGATTGTTGTGAACATAAATACCGAACTGCTCCAAATCATATCTTGGAGACAGAAGCGCAACACATTCCACATCACAGCCGTTGCATCCTCCGCAATTGACTATGCAGACATGAATTGAGCTTTTTCTCACAACATCCTTAATAGCATCCAACATTGTACTCCCTCTTTTATCAAATAATTAAATAAACATCAATATTTTGCTTCCTTTTTTAACAATTCAAATAATTCTAATTGTCCTTCCTTTAAGGCATCTTCATAAGATTTGCCGTTTTTAACTTCATTAACCAATTTCATTTTAAGATTTTTAGCATCTTCATCAGATATTATCTCCAATGTGCCATTAAACCAACATAATCTTAAATCAGCATTTAACTTCTGGTATAGGCAGATGTCCTGAGCCGATTCGAATGTTGCATGTAATGCCTGAAGAGATGACATGTCAAACAAATGGAAGAAAACCTCTTCCAGCTCTTCAACAGTACAGTCAAATTCCTCAGAAAGAGGAACTATGACATCTCTTTGCACTGCATAACTTTTAACGATTCTTCTTTGCATCAATTCTAATTTAGCGTCGTCATCCATTTCCATCACATCATACATAATGGCCTTTTCAATAATACATATACAATAATTGCAATAATTAAACCGACGGCAGTTTCCTTTCTGCCGTATCCAGGCCTTTCACCCATTACAAAACCTGCAAGGAGAAAACCGATTGCTGATAAAATAACATTTCCTGAACAAAATCCTAAAACCCAACCTGCAATTGAAACAATAGCAAATGGAACATTGAACTTGGTTACAGCAACAAATGGTTCCCCATGTTGCTTATAGCTGTAAAGCAGACCAAGAATGGATCCGGCAGCAAATGTAATCAAATAAATCATATAGTCTAACATAATATCTCCTACATAGGTTTATAAAGCAATATAAATGAACAAATTATTGCCAAAAATGTTATTACAAAACATATTTTCTCTATACTTTCTATCTTATGTGCAAAATTGCCCTTTGAAAGCAATACAAAGGCCGCAAGGACAATTCCAATTATAACTATCGGAGCGATGAGATATGAATGAAGCGCAGTAGTCAACAATCCCACAACGATTATTCCAATAGCCACCAATGCTGTGAAATAAACAATCACATCCTCGCTGTTCATGCTACCACTCCTGTAAATATCATCAATGCAGTTCCTGCAAAGCATATTGCTCCTATGGTAATTTGAGTCATTACTGAATGATTCGGACTTAACAATGGGGTTGTCGCATTAATGAATCCTGTGACGAATGAAATCACAATCATTCCAATCAGATATCCCACGGCATTCAGAGGACCGAAGAATATTGTCAGGAACACCCAAAGCAGCACATACCATGCAATAGCCTCTGAAAACAGCATGAATCCCCTCAGGAATCCGAAGTGTTCAGTTTCAAATCCGGAAATCAAAACCTTATCCTTTGTTATAGCAAACGGAGAGTATGGAGATTTAGTAAGTATTAACATAAAGAACATCAAGGCTGCAAGCGGAATTGAATATATCAGCGGACCATGCACTGACTGGTATGTAATGATTTCCCCAATATTCATTGTGCCGGTCACCATGTAAACGAACACTATTGCCGCAAACAATGGAAGCTCAGTTGCCGCTGAAAGCACTGCCCTCACACAGCTCAGCTTACCGTATGGAGAACCGGAACTTGAACCGGAGTTATGCTCAACAATCTTGTAAACAGCATAAACGCCAAACAATATCAATAGGGAATCCTTGGCTACAGGGCCTACAATTACCCCAACAACCCAAATCAATGCCAGGATAAATACGATTCCAATATAAAATACTTTTGACACTGTTTTTGGAAATGCAGTTTCCTTAAAGAAGAATTTCAAAGAGTGTATAAGCTGCTGGACAATAGGCGGCCCTGGACGTTTCTGTACACGTGCCATCACTTTTCTGTGCAAACCTAAAAGCAGGCTTCCCGCCAGGAATGCAATAATAACTTGAATCAATATTTCTGCCATCAAATTCATAATACCACTTTAATACCCAGTGAATGGCTCCTTCACTCTTTCTTCCACATCTTCAGGTTTTGGCTTGGCCATAGTCAATAGTCCAAGAGATAAAATCCATGTTGGAATACCAAATATGGCTACAGCATAGACTATCCATGCCTCAAAGTTGATAACCAGACATGCAAGAATAGCCAATGTTGATAAAACCAATAATATGATACATGTAATTTTTTGATTTACCATACTCCCACTACCACAATACCAATAATAATATTTCAACAGCTCTTACAATAATAAACAATGAACTTAAGTGAATAATAACAATATATGGAGATCCTGCGGTTCTGAACATTTCCGCTTTACTTGCAAAGAAAGGCGCTACTCCGCTTTCGCCCAAAATACCCAGCAACATCAGCACTGCTCCTAATACCACCATCGGACTTGCAGGCATTTGGGACAGTACTGCAAGTGACAATGTGCCTGTCGCTGCAAGTATAATGGCTGCCCCACCAAACAAAGGCAAACTGCACATCATGGCAATCAGACCATAATTGAATGCGGAATCCAATACGCTGGTCTGTTTTACAGCAGATACGATACCTATATTCAGGATACCCACCAAAGCCATGAACAGTGTGAAGTTGAACAGATCGCCTGTAATCATAGCTCCAGCAGAGGCAATACCACATATCACTGCTAAAAATCTTCTTTGCTTAAGCTCTTTTTGACCTACCTTAACTTCAGTATTATTCAGATAATGCATAGTAGCTTCGACTTGAGTTTCAGGTTTGCTTAAACCGATCAATACTGTAAATCCAAGTAAAACCGCAAACAGGAACAAGCTGAATGGAGTCAGGTACAATACAATGTCTCCAAGCCGGATTGTTCCAAGCAAATTTCCTCCAAGTGTAACGAAATCCATTTTCTCACCTACTCGTTATCGATATCCTCTCTCATAAGCAGACCGATCAAGCCTACTTTGGAAGCTACTTTTAATAATAATCCACATGCAGCTAAGAATAAACTTAATAACCAATATTGAGGGGCTACGAAGAACAACAGGAATCCTATTATCCATAAACACCATGCAATACCGGAAACACCGGCAATGCCATCCAACATCAATACCGGAAGTCCTCTTGCTTTTTTAGATAATGCATACAATACAATTCCTCCACCAGCTACTGCTCCTCCAGTAAAACCAGTGAGGAATATTCCATAACCAATCAGGACCAATGCAATGAAATTAGGTGCAGTGGTCATGATTTCCATGTCCAGAGAGAATGCCTGTGGGAAAATTGAAGAAGACTTGGCCAAATTGGCTCTTGGGTCCTGTTCAATTTTACGCATTTCCCTTGTAATTAGAATTTCAGAAATTGCCAAGGTTTCAGCCAGCTCAACTACCAGACCAGGCAAAATCAATGCTTCAGCCAAGTCGGTTCCAACCGCAGAAACGACAAATATCATGGCAAGGCCGACAATATCTGTCAGTATGAGAATATGCAATTCCCTCCTGTTTATTGCAATTGCCATGGTTCCTATAAAACCAACTATCAAACCAGCGTAGATTGCCGGCAGATACATGCTAATGAACGCCTGAGGAACAAACATCAGTTATCCCTCCTCAGCTGTTTAGCTCTTGCCTTAGCGTCATTTGCCTTGACATGACTGGCCACCCTGTTTGAATCATCAATAGCCTTTTTCACATCTTTTTTGATTTCATCTTCATCATTTTTCCTGTTCATGGTATAATTGATGGACAACCATGAAGCGATGATGAATGACATCATAAGGATACTGGATTCAAGTATGGTATCGAAACCCCTTGTATAGTACAGTATTTCATCTATAAGTCCTCCCGGAGATGAATATATTGATGTACCGAAGTAAGGTGAAATCGAAGAGACAAATTCCGCCAGCGGTGACATATAACCCGTAATCATACCCAAGCTCTCTGCATTTTCAGGATATTGAGGGTCAATATTACCTGGCTCTTTTAAAGGCACTCCACCCCTGTCATAAGGTGCAATTGCCAAACCTTCATCAACCTGCTCCTGAGGAGCAGGCCTGACATACAATTGGTCCGGATTCAATGCCAGAGGCACTATCAGACCGATTATCAAAATTATTCCAAGGCTAAATGCAAAAAGGCGTGGAATATTTTTAGGCTTTGCCAATTTGTTCCATAATGCTCCAATCCTCATACATCTGCCCCCATTTCTTCTAAGCGAATGATTGCTCTGAATAAAATCAATGTGATAATAACAGTTGTTGCAAGCAATGTCAGCAATGCCAGAACATGATTGTAACATAATAAGACCAGACAGACACCTATTGAAGCGATTTCTGTATTGAATGTCCTGACAACAGGGTCACTGACTCCCGGACCCCAAGCGGTGGCAATACTTCCCACAATTGCCAAAAATATTCCGAAATAGAAAAACAATGAAACGCTAATCATTGGCCTCACCACTTGCAATCTTATCGGTTCTGATTTCCTTAATTTTCACAATGGATAAAATGAATACTAAAGTTGACAATGGACCTGCCAATGCCGCAAACAATGCAACATCCAAATATTTGAACAGTACAACAACCAGAACAAATCCGGCATCCATTATATCAAACATTATAATCTTGTCTAATGGTTTTTTCATAAATATGACGCCAAATGCCCCAATGACCATCAAAGCTATTGCAATTATTGATACGAGAAATTCCATTTTCATTCCTCCAGCAATATTTCATCATTTAGTCTATTTAATGTATAAGCAATAGCATTAGCACTGATTGTTGAACAGATGAAGAACGCTGCAGCAACAATAAGAGCAAATGGAGTATTAATTACCAATGCAATGATTGCAGAAACTCCAAAACCAATGACATTTAAATATAATAGTCTTTCAGCTCTGTTTTTTGTAATTAAAGCCCTTAATGCTACGAATATGACTATAATACCTATAATTTCAACATACATATAATCACTCTCTAGCATGCCTATTGAATTTTTTGGCTATTTTTCCTAAAACTACAGACATTTTTGCTTGATCAATGCCCATGACTGTAAATATGGCTATGACCATCCCAACAATGAACATTTCAGGTGTCAAACCTATGAAAGATGCTAAAAATATTATTGCAGTGGCTGTCAAACATCCTGTAGTTCCAGCATATCCCGGATCGGCACATAACCTATTTCCAATAAATACCAGGAATGCTGCAATTATTCCGCCAGGAATTCCTAAAAGCAAGTATCCAATAGAAGCCATTAATGTACCGGCAGAAGCATCAGGAGAACATAAAATGTTTCCTTGGAAAAATCCGCCAGCAATATCTCCCCCTCTTTTTTCGACATCTTTACCAATTATTCTGGCACCTTTAACGCCAGGCTGCTCGGGAAGTCCGAAATATGTATCCACAATTACAAAATTCAACCAACAAAGAATTGCGGCAATTATTATTCCAATTACCTCATTCATTTATATCCTCTCCTGCATTTTCATCCAGAGGTTTTGGAAATACGAAATCAAATAAATATTTCACAAATAATGCTGATAAAACACCAATAACAACTGCTAGAACTAATCCGTTATACATGAAAGTATAATTTAAAACAAGAAATATTGAAAGAATACCAATAGCAATTATTGGAGTCGGATATAATGCACTAACATCAAAAGAATACCTATATGGTTTGCTAGGAAGTAAAGGCAGCCTTAAAACTAAAGCTACAATGATAGAGCAAACAATAGCTACAACATAAGCTAATAAAATATCAAATGAAGATAAACTTAAATTGCTTAGCCCATAAAAGTTACTAAACGAAGCAAAATATATGGTATCAAACACCAAATCAAACATATTATTAGACTCCTCTTATTTTAATAATATACATATAAAAATATATAAATATTGTTACTTAAAAATAATATTAATTGCTTAATTATAATTTAAATTAATTAATGGTGGCTTAATGAAAAATAAAAACATTTTAATTACTGGTGGAGCAGGATTTATCGGTTCTCATATTGCTAATGAGTTAATGGACGATAACAACATCACCATTATTGATAATCTTTCCACAGGTAACATTAAAAATTTAAAAGCCCCTGAACATGAGAATTTAAATTTTATCAATGGAGACATATGCAATACTAATTTTGATGACATAACTTCAGATATTGATTACATTTTCCATCTTGCGGCAATGGCAAGTGTTCCATTGAGTGTCGAAAGACCCAAAGAATGCAATGAGATAAACCTTAATGCAACCGTAAAACTTTTAAAATCAGCTGCAGATAACGATGTGAAAAAAATAGTGTTTTCATCATCATCTGCCGTTTACGGGGAAAACAGAAATATGCCTTTAAAAGAAACAGAAATCCCAATGCCAAAATCCCCATATGCTGCATCAAAGGCAGGCTGCGAATTATACCTGAAATCATTTTATGAAATATATGGCCTGAATTATACTGCACTAAGATACTTCAATGTCTTCGGACCGAAACAGGACAAGAATTCCCAATATGCCTCAGTGATACCCCATTTCATCAGCGCACTTCTTGAAGGCAAACAGGCTGAAATCTATGGGGACGGTGAGCAAACCAGGGACTTTGTCTATGTTGAAGATGTAGTGAAAGCAAATATTGCAGCCTGTGAAGTCGATTACAATGGCATCATCAATGTTGCATCCGGCAAAAAGCTGACCGTCAACAGATTATATGAAATCATTAAAGATAACTTAGGCAGTGATTTGGAACCTAAATATTTGCCTAAAAGATTAGGAGACATCAAACACTCCCTGGCAGACATCAGCAACATGGAAAAAATCGGCCTGAAAATTAATTCCGATGAATTCGAATCACAACTTACAGAAACCATAAACTGGTTCCAAACCATACTATAGGAAGCCAAAAGATGGATAAAAGAGTTACAGATTTCAATGTTCGCCTAAGAACAATAAGAATAAGGGACCTGATTGTAGGAATAATCATAACCGCAATCATAACCGGAATATTGACAGTTATCTTTCCAGAAATTTCTGAGTCAGACGAGCTGTTCTTTATAGTTCTCTTTTTGATTGGAGCCTTGATGTTTGTGTGGGCACTCCGAGGAACAAGAGGCCTTGACCAAAATATTGAAAACATATTTGAAGAGAATAATCGAAAAGAACTGCTTTATGTTTTTGCAATAAATCTATTGTTTGCATTCCTATTTACCTTTTTGATTTCCTCAATAGACATCATGACAAGCCTAAATGACCCCACCTGGATTTCCACAGGCGTTGACACTGTTGATATTGATTCAAGTGTTGTTATTCTTGATGCGATCGGTGCCATAATCTTTGCCCCTATTGTTGAAGAATTGGTTTTCAGAGGAGTCCTGTTCAACCGACTGAAAATCAGAACCGGAATCATTCCTGCAATGATAATATCATCAGTCATATTCGGTCTTGGCCACGAATTCGGAGGAATAACTAGTGCAATCCTATTCGGAATCTGCATGTGCATACTATACACAAAAACAGACAATATCCTGATTCCAATGAGTGTGCACTTCCTAAATAATTTAGCCGCAACACTTCTTAATGTCAGCGGTTTGGATGTGGCGATGACTCAAATACCATGGATTGTACCATGCACAATCCTTTCAATAATCGGAACAGTTTATCTAATAAAATACATAATTAAAGAATCTAAACAGCTTAAAAAACAGCATAGTTAAAAAAAGAATTGATTAGTGGAAACCGCATCCACTGCAGGTTTCACATTTTTCCTCTTCAAGAGGATCATACTGTTTGTCTTCCTGTAAGGTGGCAGACAGGAAATACTGGTCCATTTCATCCTTATTTTTTAAGACTGGAGAAATTCCTTTAAAATCACATTTAATATCACCAGTTCCACCAATATCTACAAGAATCGGTTCGCCTAATTTGAATCGTCTAAAATAAGCTTCAACCTCATCTTTCAAAGCTCCAGGAACTCTGAAATTAAAAGATAAAATATTATTCTCCTTCATTTTTAAACCGACATATTTCTGGTCAATCTCAAGGTTTAATCCTAACTGCTTTTTGAAAATAATGTCAGTTCCTATCTCATTAGATGTCATTTGATTTTTCTCCTTTAAATGATTACATTAAAGTTAAACGTTCGAAGTATTTAAAACTTTCCCATATTTTCAGCTAAAAATTAAAAACAAAATTTTTTGTTTAGAAAATTTATAACGAATTATCATGATTTTTAAAAAGGTTTATATAAAGTTAAATCCAAAACATATAATATTATAATATATATTATTATAGTAAAAAGAATCAATGAAAAAATAGGTGTTTATGAATGAATGAATACAACATAGATATTGGAAATAGAATTAGAGAATTGAGAGAACTGTCAGACATTACTATTAAAGAAATCGCGCAAGAATTGAACATTACAGAAGAAACCTACATCCAATATGAAAATGCTGAAATTGACATTCCGGCAAGTTTCTTATATGAACTTGCACACATCTTTAAAGTTGATTTAGGATTATTATTAACAGGTGAAGAAAGCAGAATGAACATATTCGACATCACACGTGCAAACAAGGGAGTTTCAGTCGACAGAAGCAAAGAGTATACCCATGAAAACCTATGCTCCAACTTCATTCACAAAAAGGCCGAAACATTCCTTGTGGTGGTCGATCCCAAAAAGAACCCTGCACCTTCACTTAACTCACACCCCGGTCAGGAATTCAACTATGTCCTTGAGGGTTCCTTAAAAATTTATATACACAACAACGAAATCGTACTGAACGAAGGAGACTGCATCTTCTTTGATTCAACACACAGACACGCAATGGTAGCGCTTAACGATAAACCGGCTAAGTTCTTAGCAGTAATCATATAATATTTATTAGGAGATAATTAAATGAGCTCATTAATAGGAGATTTTGTAGAGAGAGTCGACTTTGACTCTTATGAAGATTTTCACGAAAACTTTAAACTGAAATATAATGACGACTACAACTTCGGATTTGACGTTGTGGACAAATACGCCGAAATAGACCCTGAAAAGATAGCCTTGATCTGGGTCAATGACCATGATGAGGAGCACACCTTCACATTCAAGGAAATGAAGGAATATTCAAACAGAGCGGCAAACCTCTTTAAAAGTTTAGGAATTAAAAAAGGCGACTGCGTAATGCTTACCTTAAAAAACAGATATGAATGGTGGTTCTGTATGGTTGCATTGCATAAAATCGGTGCAATACCAATTCCGGGCACACATATGCTAAAACTTCATGACATTGACTTCAGATTAAAAGAGGCAAACGTTAAAATGGTCGTTTCAATCGAGGAGGATTCCCTGCTTCCGGATTATGAGGAAGCTGAAAAAACCCTTGACTATGAATTGAAAAAAGTGGTTATTGAAACAGACAGGGAAGGTTGGACAAATTTCAATGAGGCGATTAAAGAACAAAGCCCTATATTTGAAAGGCCTACCGGCGAGGATAAAACCTATGCCGAAGAAATATTCCTAATCTATTTCACATCAGGAACAAGCGGCCTTCCAAAAATGGTTTCACATAAGCACACCTACTCATTAGGCCACATCCCAACCGCCAAATACTGGCACAATGTTGTAGAGGACGGAATCCACCACAGTGCGGCAGATACCGGATGGGGTAAGGCAGTATGGGGAAACATCTATGGACAATGGATTGCAGGAACCGGAATATTCATTTATGATTACGACAGGTTTAACGGAATAAAACTGCTTGAAAATGTAATCAAATATAAGGTCAATACCTTCTGTGCCCCACCAACAGTTTACAGATTCCTGATTAAAGAGAATATCCAGGGTTATGACTTTTCAAATTTCACTTATGTAACCACAGCAGGAGAGCCTCTTCCTCCTGAAGTATCAGACAGATTCTATGACATTTCAGGATTGAGAATCAAGGAAGGGTTTGGACAAACCGAAACAACCCTCTCAATCGGAACATTCATCTGGCTGGACGCAAAAGTGGGTTCCATTGGAAAGCCTTCACCACTATTTGATTTAAGACTGCTCGATGAAAACCATGAAAGAGTGGAAATCGGAGATGAAGGAGAACTCTGTTTCAAATTGCAGGACGGCCCAAATCCTGGATTATTTAAAGATTATGTGAATGATGATGAAAAATACAGAAAGCAGATCCATCACGGATACTACCACTGCGGAGATACCGCATGGGTTGATGAAGAGGGATACGTCCACTTTGTCGGAAGAAACGATGACATAATCAAATCTTCAGGATATCGTATAGGACCGTACGAAGTTGAAAGTGCAGTTTTATCTCACGAAGCTGTTCAAAACTGCGCAATTACCGGTTATCCTGATGAAATCAGAGGCCAAATCGTAAAGGCAAGCATTGTCTTGCAGCCTGGCTTTGAACCATCAGATTCACTTACAAAAGACATTCAAAATCATGTTAAAAGAGTAACAGCCCCTTATAAATATCCAAGAATGGTTGAATATGTGGATGAACTTCCCGAAACCATCAGCGGTAAAACAAGAAGGGTTGAAATCAGAGAGAAAGATTACAATAAATAAATTCAGATGATATAAATGACAGAAGAGATATCTTATCCAGTTATAAATAAGGAAATATGCAAAGGCTGTATGAGATGTATAGTCGGATGTCCTCAAAATGCAATATTACTTTCACAAGACATGAACAACGCAGGATATCAATTTGCTTATTACAGCGGCAATGGATGTACAGGATGTAAGGACTGCTACTTTACATGCCCTGAACCACTGGCGCTGGAAGTACATCAGTATAAAAAGATAGTAAACGATTCAGTGGCCAAAATGATTAAGGCCAAAGCAGGAGGGAAATAAATGAGCAATCAGATGGTAAAAGGAAATACTGCAGTTGTCATCGGCGCAATGTATGCAGGATGCGACTGTTTTTTCGGATATCCAATTACCCCTGCAAGTGAAATCTTGCACGAGGCTTCAAAATACTTCCCTATGGTTGGAAGAAACTTCGTGCAGGCTGAAAGTGAAGAGGCATCAATCAATATGGTTTATGGTGCATCAGGAACCGGCCACAGAGTAATGACCTCATCATCCGGACCTGGAATCAGCCTAATGCAGGAAGGATTCACATTCCTTGCGGGAGCTGAACTTCCTGCAGTGATTGTGGACATCATGAGGGCAGGACCTGGACTTGGAAACATCGGACCTGAACAGGGAGACTACAACCAGGTCGTAAAAGGAGGAGGTCACGGAAACTACAAAAACATAGTTCTTGCTCCAAACAGCGTGCAGGAAATGTGCGACCTGACCATGAAAGCCTTTGAACTTGCAGACAAATGGAGAAATCCTGTTGTGGTTTTAGCCGACGGTACCCTAGGCCAGATGGCAGAACCGTTAGTGTTTCCGGAAAAGGCAATCGAACCTAAAAACGACAAGCCTTGGGCAGTGAAAGGTAATGCGGAAACCATGGGCAATCTCATTACTTCAATTTACAATGACTTTAACGACTTGGAAGACTTCAACTTCAAGCTTCAGGAAAAATATGCAAAAATCGAAGCTGAAGAGGTAATCTATGACGAATATCAGGTTGATGATGCGGATATCGTTCTGGTATCATTCGGTATCAGTTCAAGAATTGCAAGATCAGCTGTTGACAAAAGCCGTGAGAAAGGCTTGAAAGTCGGACTTTTAAGACCGATCACATTATCACCTTTCCCTGTTGACAGAGTGAAAGAATTGGCAGATAAAGGAGTAAGCTTCATTTCAGTTGAAATGAGCAATGGCCAACTCTTGGCTGATGTGCAGTTTGCAGCACTCAGAAAAGATGACACCCATCTGGTCAACAGAATGGGCGGAAACCTGATTGAACTGAAACATATACTTGCTAAGATTTATGAGATAGCAGGCATTGACGATGAAGACATAGACCTATCCGAAAGAAGTGAGGAAAAGGCAAGTCCAAATATAATTGATTAGAGGATGTGGAAAAATGAGTGATAATAAAAATAAAGATTATGAATTACAGGTACGTAGAAATCCACAATCCCTTTTAGAAGAATATCCCAGAAAAGGAACAAATATTCAATCTACCCACTACTGTGCCGGTTGTGGACATGGAATTTTACACAAACTGATTGCGGAATGTATGGACGAGCTTGGAATCCAGGAAAGATGCGTTATGATTTCCCCGGTTGGATGTTCAGTATATGCTTATTTCTATTTCAACTGCGGCAACTTCCAGACCGCTCACGGAAGGGCACCTGCCGTTGCTACAGGAATTTCCAGAGCCGAAGACAATGCAATTGTCATGAGCTACCAGGGAGATGGAGACCTTGCCTCAATCGGTTTGAATGAAACCCTGCAGGCCGCAAACCGTGGAGAAAAGATAGCAGTATTTTTCGTAAACAACACAGTTTACGGAATGACAGGCGGACAGATGGCACCAACTACCCTTATTGGTGAAAAGACAGTTACATGCCAGACCGGAAGGGACCCTGACTATGCAGGACACCCTACACACATGTGCGAACTGATCAACACATTAAAGGCACCAGTATACATCGAAAGGGTTTCACTTGCAAATCCATTGAAAATCAGACTTGCAAAATATGCCATCAAACAGGCATTGACCGTTCAAAAGGAAGGAAAGGGATATTCATTTGTGGAAGTCCTATCCCCTTGTCCTACCAACCTCAAACAGGATGTTGCAAGTGCACAGAAATTCATTGAGGAACAGATGGAAAAGGAATTCCCAGTCAAAAACTTCAGGAATAATCTATATACCAAGGAACCTGTCAAAAGACCTGCCAGTGACTTTTCAACCGAATCACTGGATAAGATATTTAACGTTAACAGAGGCGAAGGAACAGGCTATGTCGATGATGAGATGGAACCTGTAAGCATCAAGGTTTCCGGATTCGGCGGTCAGGGAGTATTGAGTGCAGGATTGACAATCGCTCAGGCCGCATGTGCTGAAGGAAAACATGTTTCATGGTATCCTAGCTACGGACCAGAACAGAGAGGCGGAAAATCAAACTGTTCTGTTGTAATCTCCAATGAAACAATCGGAACCCCTGTTGTTGATGACATTGACATTCTCATTGCCTTAAACAAGCCATCTTTAGAGCAGTTCTCACAGGACGTTAAAGAAGGCGGAGTAATACTTTATGACGCTAAAATAGGAGAGTTTGAAACAAACCGTGACGTTAAGGTCATTGCAATGCCTTGTGTGGATATTGCAGAGGAACACGGCAATGCCAGAACTGCAAACACTGCACTTTTAGGAGCATTGACCGAACTGGGCGATGTTTTAAAACGCGAATCCTACGAAAATGCAATAAGAGAAATGTTTGCATCCAAACCTAAGGTCATTGATGTGAACATTGAAGTTCTAGAAGCTGGAGCTGAATGGATAAAAAACAATTCATAGCGTGATTTGATGACTTATAAAGAAAATGCTAAAAATTATATAGAAAATTACGGTTTAGGTATAGGAGACAAAATCAAAGTCAACAAGCAGGACATCTCCTATACAGGCATTCTGCTTGACAGGCCGGAAGATGCGGACGACGGATATATTGTAATAAAATTATCAAGCGGTTACAACATTGGTGTGGCTATCGAAGACACCACTGCGGAACTCATTGAAAAAGGTGAAAAGCCAAAAATAGGATTTGGCCAAACCGAAATTCCCTATGATGATGCCAAACAGAACATTTCAATAGTTTCAACAGGAGGTACAGTATCCTCCGTCATCGATTACAGGACAGGAGCGGTACACCCTGCTTTTACCGCATCAGATCTGGTAAAGGCAAATCCCGAATTATTGGATTATGCCAACTACAACGTTAAGGCACTGTATAACATCTTAAGTGAAGACATGAAACCTGAATACTGGGTTAAGGCTGCAGAGGAAGTCGCAAATGACATTTCCAATGGCTCTGACGGTGTTGTAATAGCACATGGTACCGACACAATGCACTACACTTCAGCCGCATTGAGCTTCATGCTTAAAACTCCTGTGCCGGTCATAATTACAGGCGCTCAGAGAAGTTCCGACAGACCTTCAAGCGATGCCAACATCAATCTGATCGATTCCGTAATCGCTGCAAAATCAGACATTGCAGAAGTTTGCGTCTGTATGCATGGAAGCCTGAATGACGAATACACATACTTACATAAAGGAACAAAGGTCAGGAAAATGCACACTTCAAGAAGGGACACATTCAGAAGCATAAACGCTCAGCCAATAGCCAAAATCCAAAACAAGAATGTTGAAATCAACCCTGAGTACAACTATACCAAACGTGGAGAAAATGAATTGGAGCTTAATACCGGCATTGAAGAGAAAGTCGGATTCATCAAAAGTTTCCCTGGCATTTCCAAAGAATTTATCGAATATCACATTGACAAAGGATACAAAGGCCTTGTAATTGAGGGAACCGGTCTCGGACATGTGCCTAATGACCTCATTGACTCATTCAAAAGGGCACAGGATGAAAACATCCCTGTGATAATGACCTCACAGTGCCTTTACGGAAGGGTCAACATGAACGTCTACTCAACCGGACGTAACATTCTTGATGCAGGAGTCATATCCGGCCGTGACATGACCTCCGAAACAACATATGTTAAATTATGCTGGGCATTAGGTCAAAGTGACGATTATGCAAAGGTAAAAGAGATTATGCAAACAAATGTTGCAGGTGAATTTAAAGAAAAATCCACAATCAGGGATTTCTTGAACTAAGGTGATAGCATGGATTATGATTATGAAAAATTAGGATTGAAAATGGGACTTGAGATTCACCAACAGTTGAACAGTCAGCACAAGCTGTTCTGCCCATGTAAAACAGAGCTTGTTGATGACGATTTTGATGAACTCGTTCAAAGAAAGCTAAGGCCGACCCAGTCAGAGCTTGGAGAAATCGACCGTGCTGCACTGCAGGAATCCTTAAGAGGACTCAATTTCAAATACGAGAACTTTGCAAAGCACACCTGCCTTGTTGAAAACGATGACGAACCTCCCCACAGCCTGAACGAAGAGGCACTGGACATATGTATTACAATCGCATGCCTCATGAACATGCACATAGTTGACGAATTCCACACAATGAGAAAACAGGTTATTGACGGAAGTAACACCGGAGGTTTCCAGAGAACAGGTATGGTTGCAACCGACGGTTATCTGCTTACCCCTTATGGAAAAGTTGTCATTGAAAGCCTTGGTCTTGAAGAGGACGCAGCAAGAAGGGTAGAAACAAAAGACGGATTTACCGAATTCAGACTGGACCGTTTGGGAATACCTCTTGCTGAAATCACAACCGACCCTTCAATGCATCATCCGGAACAGGTAAGGGAAGTTGCATACATGCTCGGTCAGATATTGAGAAGTACCAACGTCAAAAGAGGCCTCGGTACAATCAGACAGGACCTGAATATTTCCATTGCCGAAGGTGCGCGTGTGGAAATCAAGGGTGTTCAGGACTTGGACCTGATGGCCGAAATAGTCAACCGTGAAGTTCAAAGGCAACTGGCATTGATTGACATCAGAAATGAGCTTCAGGCAAGAAACGCTGAAGTTTTAGAAGAGATCCATGACCTGGATGAGCTTCTTGAAGACACAGAATCCAAGATATTGAAATCCGCTGAAACAATCAAGGCCGTTGTACTGAAAGGTTATGCCGGTTTGATCGGCCGTGAAGTGCAGCCGGGAAGAAGGTTCGGTACCGAAATTGCAAGCTATGCCAAAAAACGTGGAGTTGCAGGAATCTTCCACTCAGACGAGCTTCCTGCCTACGGAATCAAACAGGATGAAGTTGACAAAATCACAGAGTTCTTAAACATCGGCGAAGAGGATGCATTCATCATTGTGGCACATGACGAGGACATTGCAGTATCCGCACTCGAAGAGGTTAAAAGAAGAGCAAACTTAGGTCTTGAAGGTGTTGTTGAAGAGACCAGAAAAGCTCTTGATGACGGAAACACCGAATACATGAGGCCGTTACCTACAGCAAACAGGATGTATCTTGAAACAGACATTCCACTGTTCAAGATTACCCAAGACAGAATCGAGCCTATTGCAAACAGCCTTCCTGAATTGCCAGACGTCAAACAGGCCAGAATCATTGCAGAATACATGTTAAGTGAAGACCTTGCAACACAGCTTGTCAAAAGACAGGTCGCAGATACATTTGAGGCCATTTTAGCTGACGTTGACGTTGATGCAACACCAGTCGCTTCACTTCTTGCATATGACCTCAGGGAAATCAAAAGGGAAGGACATGAAATTACTGCCTTAACTCTTGACCACTTCAAAGATATCTTTAACCTTCTGGCCGACGGCAAAATCGCAAAGGACAGCGTTCGTAAGCTGGCAGTTGAAACCATAAAAACTCCTGATGCAGATATCTCACAAATCGCAGAGGACAACAACCTTGTCATGATGAGCGACGAGGAGGTGCATGAAATCATTGCAGGCATCGTTGCAGACAATGAAGAAATGGTTAAGGAACGCCAGATGGGCGCCATGGGTCCATTGATGGGAATGTGCATGAAAGAGCTTAAAGGAAAAGCGGACGGCGGACTTGTAAACCAAATCGTTCGTGAAGAAATTCAAAAACTAATTTAGGGAAACTCAATTGAGTTCCCATAACTCTTTTTTTTAATTATATAAATTAATATTTTTGATGTATTTTACAGAAAGGACATCAATATTGACCTCATTAAAGAAAATTGACCTCATTTAATAGCAAATATTTATATAGAATTTAGAACATATCATATTCTATAATTTACCACCATTAGGAGGTTAATTTAATGATTCAAAAGTTTCAAGAAACAGAAAGAATATTTATTCCATCCTATGAAGAAAAAACTAGCACCATAACATTAGAAAAGTTCATAAAAGAAAACTTTCAAATCCCAAATGATGATTTAAAAAAAATATGTGAATTTGTAAGTCATGACAAAGAACTGGAAAAAATTATTTTTGAACTGCCAAATTTAATTCAAAAAGAAATAACCTACGATAAATTACAAATCAAATTCTATGAGGAATTCCAGGAAGATTATCTCCAGTTAGAAGTAAACATCTTCACTTCAATAGATACCCTAATCTCCTTGAAAATTGAAGACCGATTAGAACAAAGATTATACGAATTATTTGAAAGCAATTCCGCAGACAAAATATTATTAATTATGGAGTAATCTAAATGAAACAATCCGAAGAATTTGAGTGGTGTGAATTCAACAATCTGGCAGATTCATATATTAATCAATCTAACGAAGCAAAACAAAGAACTGGTGTCAGTAGATATTATTACGGTACTTTCTGTACAACACGTGATTTTTTAAACGAAAATGATATTTTTTTGAATGAAAAATCTAAAAAAACAATGCATTCCAAAAGATCAGATGTTCATGGGGAAACTTCAAAAATCTTTAGAAAGCATGAAAGATTCAGGAAGAATAATATTGGAAAAACCATCTCTAAAGAATTAGACAAGTTAAGAAAAATGAGAAATGAAGCGGATTACGATAAAATTACTTCAGATTCATTAAACAAGATGATGTTAAAATCTAAAATTAAATCTGAAAGAGTTTTACAACTGCTCGATGAACTAAATTAATTTAAAGGATTGTTTTTTAATCTAATACTATGGTAAAAATCCATAATATCTGATTAAAATACCCTTATTTTTTTAATTCTGACTAAACAGTGACCCCTCATCCAAGGTTCTTATTTTTAAAATCACTTTTCGGGTTACCGGATAGAATATCAGTTCATACAATACCTTGAACACTATCTGACAGCAGATCATGGTCACGACCAACTCATTTGGCAGAACTCCATAGAATGAAATTGAAATGAAAATAACAGAATCGACAGTTTCCCCTATTATGGTACTTCCAACAACACGTACAAAAAGCAGATTATGGTATCTTTCCTTTAATTTGACAAGTACATGAGAGTTTAAGAGATTGCCCAGCATATAGGAAACAAGTCCTGCAACAAAGAGTCTGGGTGTTGTTGAGAGAAGAGCTGCAAATGCAGGGGCATTGGGACTGCTTGAAGGAAACAGCATGGCAACCTGATATAGGCCAACCGCCACAACATTGATGATGAAACCCAAATAGATAACATCCTTTGTCAGTTTAAAACCGTATATTTCAGACAGGATATCATTGACGATAAACAGTATCGGAAATGTCAATATCGAACAGGGCAAAGCTATGAAACCTATTTCCAGTGTCCGGGTAGCCAATATGTTGGATGCAATCATGCAGGCAAAAAATATTCCTGCCAAATATGCATATACATTAGTTTTATTCAAATTTTCAAACATTCAAAATCACCAGTGTTAAATATCAATCTGTTATAGGGCATTAATCTATCTTTTGATTTAGAAATAGCAACAATTTGGCAAATATTGTAAAAATCGCAAACATCACCATTTTTTCTTTTTTAATCACCTCCAAAAAGAGCATGATTAAATTTAGGTATACCTAAAAAAATGCAAAGCTTTATATACTATGGTGACAAAGTAATTAATAGAGTTAAAATTTAGGCAAACCTAAACACTCTACATTATTAGTCAAAAATACTAATACTCTCCAAAATTAGAATTGTGTTGAATTAGATTTTCACAATTTGCTAATTTGATACAAGTCTTATAGTTAAGACATACCAAAAATGTCGGATTTGTAATACTTTACTGCCAAAATAGTATTACTTAATTCCAAATTACAAGTCGTTCGGAAAATTAAAAAATCTGCCAATATATAATTTTCCTCAAAAAACACATGGTGTTTAAACTAGTCACTTAAACACCAATACTCTCTCTTTTTATCACACTTATTAAAAGAACTATTAATTTACTCATGGTACAATTCAACAATAACACTCATCCCTACAAAATCATTTCATTCCTGTCACCCAGTATATACTGGATCCTGCAAAAACACACATTTCTACCAACTTTCCGCCACAACTACTTGCTTTTTTGGCGGCCCAGTTAAAATTGATTAATAGCCAGATGAACCTTCGCCAGTTAATACTTTTTTAATATTAGTTTTTCCGATCCAACATCGATTTCAACTTTGTCACTGATTTTAGCTGTGTCATTACCATTATTAAATTCGACAGTATAACTTGATGGTATGTGTTCGATAATCTTTTTTAAAACATCGATAGTTAATTCAGACATAGATAATAGTTATGAAACAAGAACTATTGCCAGTATCATTATTTTTTTATTAAACAAAACTCTTCCTCCAATTTATGTTATTAATTGATATATATTTGTGTTTAAATTAGTATATATTATTTTTGAAAGGACATTAACTACTGAACATTATGCATAAATAACAAAAATACGAACAATATTCAGTTAAAAAAAGTTGGTAGGGATCCCATCCCGAAGGACAGGAATCAAAGATGATCAATAACACATCCTATATGCTGCCCACACTATTTAAAGCCTTCCTCCGTCGCCAATGACATTCAAACTTACCCAATACAGGCAGTTCCATATATACATGAAGGTTAATATGTGTTGGCTGAGCTGACCTGTTAAGCCATGATTAAAAATAGGATTCAGGCAATCAGGCAATCAGGCAGGAAGTAATGGAATGGTCTAAGGCCGATGCAAAATAAAAAAAAGTTGTAGGTGATGATTCACCTACTTAAGTTTAATTTTAACAGTTTTGGTAACCTTGGTATAATAGTTGTTTCCTTTGTAGATTATCTTGGCCTGGTAGGTTCCTTTTTTAAACCTTTTGACCTTGAAGGTCGCCTTTCCCTTTTTGTTGGTTTTTACTATGTTTGGTTTGTATTTCTTTTTGGATTTTTTGGATTTCTTCTTTTTACTTGTTTTCTTTATCTTTTTGACAATCAATCTAACCTTAGCATTCTTGATTGGCTTGTTTTTATTGTCTTTTAAAGTTATTGTGAATTTTTTGGTCTTTTTCTTGGCTTTGTAAGTCTTTTTCTTGGCAACTATTTTCGGTTTGGCCTTGTTGACTGTGACTTTTACAGAGGATGTTGATTTTATATACTTATTATCTCCATCAAAAGTAATTGTCGCAGTATAAACTTTAGGAACCAATCCACTGGTTGATACTTTGACCTGACCGTTCTTATCGGTAGTGTATACTTTAGCACCATTCAAGTTAACAGATATTTTAACACCACTTACAGCATTGCCGTTGGCATCTTTCAATGTAATCACCAAGTCCTTGTTGACATTATAGGTTGCGGTGACTGCATTTGCGGCAATTTCCGTTGGAACTTTGCTTACACTAACAGTAATGTTTGTTGAATTTTTAGCATAGATTTCACCATCGCCAACTTCAACAGTAATGATTGCACTACCTTCGCCAACAGCGGTGACGATTCCTTTCTCATCCACAGTCACAACAGAGCTATTGCTGGATGTGTAAGTGATGTCAAGCAGTATTGTGTCGGGATGTTTGGTGGCGTTGATTGCATATGCTTCGCCAACTTTTAAATCGCAAGTGTCGTTTCCAACAGTAACGTTTGCATTATTCAGGCTAACAGTTACTGTGACAGTCCTGTTTTCAGCGGATACATAATTATTATCACCAGCAAAGGAAACAGTAATAATTGCCTGGCCTTTACCTTGAGCAATAACATTGCCTTCATCATCAAAATCAACAACAGAAACATTACTTGATGTAAAAGTAACATTGCCTGCATCTGCAGGAGTTAAATTAGCAACAATAACAGTCTCATCACCAACAAACAAGTCTAATGAAGCAGGATTGACAGTGATTTCGACAGGTGCCTTATTGACTGTTAATGTTCCATTTGCTGTTGCATTCAGGAAAGCATTATCGCCTGAATATGTGACATTTACATCATATTCATCGGCATTTATTGCTTCTGGAAGCTGAATTGTAGCGTTTAAGGTTAAATCTGTGAAAGTGTAATTGTTGCCGTTTTTGCCTTTAAGAGTAATGTTGACTGTTCCTGTGGCAGAAGAATTGTAATTAATGGCAATAATTGTGCTGTTGCTGTAATCAGCTTCCTGAGGGTTGAGTGATAGGTCAGGATTTACCCTGTTATCCATTTCAATACTGTATTCGACATTTTCAATTTTTGCAGTTATGGTACTGATGCCGAAACTGGTTAAAGTATATGTGATAGGCTCTCCTAATTTGGTAATGTTTTTACTGATATTGCCGCTTGTTGCAGTGATTGTCAGGTTAAGATTTTCGAATGGAGCGTTGTCGTATTCTGTTATGTTTCCTGAAGTTGAATTGTACAGATATAATTTGAATATGATGTTGGATGTATCTGAAACAGATAAGGTATCCGGATTGGCTGTAGCATTTAAAAACAGCCAGTTATTACAGGTAATACTCCAACGTGTTTCTGGGGGACTATCATAATTTTCTGCAGTATTTCCAAACCAGCAGTAATCCACAGGTAAATCATACCAAGTATAAATAATGTACCGTGCCTTTGCAATGTCGTTTATGAAAGTAGAGTGGGAAATGCTGCCACTCTCACTTTTCCAGTAAATAGCACCACCTCCATACTCTGCAGTGTTATTTATGAAATTGGAATAGGAAACACTGCCACCATAATACTCCCAGTAAATAGCACCACCCTCATATGCAGTGTTATTTATGAAATTGGAATAGGAAACACTGCCACCATCAACATACTGCCAGTAAATAGCACCACCCTCATATGCAGTGTTATTTATGAAATTGGAATAGGAAATACTGCCACCACTATACCAGTAAATAGCACCACCATAATCATCTGCAGTGTTGTTTACAAAAGTACAGTTGAAAAAAGTACCATCATACTGCCAGTAAATAGCACCACCATAATCATCTGCAGTGTTGTTTACAAAAGTACAGTTGAAAAAAGTACCATAAAACCCGTAAATAGCACCACCCTCATATGCAGTGTTGTTTACGAAATAACAACTGAAAAAAGTACCATAAAACCCGTAAATAGCACCACCCCCATATGCAGTGTTATTTGCGAAATAACAACTGAAAACATCACATCCATCTTCCCAGCAAATAGCACCACCATCATCATCTGCAGTGTTGTTTACAAAAGAACAGTAAGAAACTTTACCGCCTTCACCATACCAGCAAATAGCACCACCATCACCATCTGCAGTGTTGTTTACAAAAGAACAGTAAGAAACTTTACCGCCTTCACCATACCCGTAAATAGCACCACCTTTACCGGTAAAGTTAGCATTTTCAATTGTCAAATTGTTTATTGTTACATCAGAAGCATTTATATAAAATGCCCGAATATTGGATCCTGTCATATCAATAACTGCACCGTTACCATTGATAACACCTGAATTTTTAATTTCAATGGTGCCTCCCCCATCATAACTGTAATACCTTTTAGACAAGTTTATATCTCCACCAACGCCAATTTCATCACGTAACTCTGACTAGGTACCTGTGCCATCACTCAATACATCCAAATCATTTTCCTCATTCACAGTTTCATCATCATCGCTTTGTTCAACAGTTTGACTTTCATCACTTGCAGTTATCTCATCAATCTCATCGCTTTGAGCCATTTCTATTGCTGCTGTATCTTCACTGGCTACCATCGTATCGTTTGCATCTGCCGCACAGACGCCTGCAATGCTTACAAGAAAAATAGCCAGAATCAGTATAAGCATACTCTTTTTGAAATCCATTTTCTCCCTCGTGAATAATATTTTTGTATTTTGCATAAAACATTCAAAATACATTTAAAAGTCTATTGATTGATATATTTATATATGCCTATAATATTTTAAGCAAATGCAAATGTAAAAAAAAAGAAAGAACGTAGATGCATGTTGCACCTACATCATATGGTCAAACCCTAAAGGGGCACAGCAGTTCTTATACAGTTCCATGTAGTGAACATCACATATTTTTTGCTTTCGGCAATCTTAATTCATAGAATTCCTCATGAGAGTCAGGCACTCTTGAATTAGGATACCTGAAGAATATTGGAAAACAAGTATATTGTTAACGGCAAATCTATACGAATTAATGAAAAAAAATAAAAAAAGTAAGTAACTGCCGAAGCGAGTTACTTTTTAACTTTCACGGCACTTTCTTGGCAACTTTGCCGTATGTTGCAGCATATGTTACCTTTTTACCATTCTTGATTTTGTTCAAGAACCCCGTATAGAGTCAATACATTGAAGTTTTTTGGTGATGGAATGAAAATGCCTGTGAAAATGATTACATCAGACATTTTCCTGATTATATAATGGTTATTCTACTTTTGCCGAAAATTTTATATCTAAAATCTGCAGTTTTTATGTTAACCTTATATATTCCCGCAGTTAGGGTTTTAGTATTCAATTTAGCAACACCCCTCTTATCTGTTTTGACAGTGAATACCCTTGATTCGCTTCCGGAAGTCAATTTAATTTTAATTTTTATTCTCTTAACGACTTTTTTAGTATTTTTGTTTTTAACTTTTACTTTAAAGTATTTGTCAGTATTGAACTGGCTCTTTATACCAGGAGCTTTTACAGTTGTTGGAGTCTTAAAAAGCCTGTCAATGTTTCCAAATTTATGACAGCCCATATATTTCATTTTTGGAACCTTTGGAAGTTTATGTCCACCGACAGTCTTGCCTTTAAATTTAACGGTGTCCACCAATCCGCCTGATGACACGCCAACATATCTGCCGTTATCGTTAGCAGAATAACATTTAACTGAAGATGTTGCCCTATACTTTTTATCTGAAGTGGCTTTCCAATGAAGAACTACAATCTGCCTTCTGTTTACACCATATTTGTCAGTAGCACCTACTTTGATTGCGGCTTTAGCAGGATTCTTGCTGTATTTTCCAAAGGTACTGTGACGATAATACTGTTTAAAATTAGGTGTGCAAAGGAATTGGCCAGGTTTTAATTTGCCTGTGATGATTTTATTTTTCCATGCAACAGCATATCTGCCGTTTGGAGCCTTAATTGCAAAATGCCCGAAGTTTATGCTTCTTTTATACCTATAGATCTTTTTTATGGAGGACATTTTAATCTTATTTGACTTGACCATATCCACAGCCAAACTTTGCATTCTTTTGATGAAATCATTGGAGTCGAGTCCGCCATTACCAACTATCCATCCATTAGAAAAGACAATTAAGTGAACAAAACCGTTGGAATTATAATGTTTCACGGCAGACAATCCTTTTATTTTACAGGGTTTTACAGTGATAGTAGTTCCCCCGGTATTGTCCCTTCTAAAGCCTCCGACTGCCTCGGTATCACTCACCTGCAAATAAAAAGAACAGCAGTCCTCACCAGCAGGGGCTTTTACTTTTGAGGTTAGCTTGGCTTTAGAATCTTTGATTTGAACAGGCATTTTATAATTCCCTATCTTAAAATCATTATCTGAAGGAAATATCCTGTTTTCATCACTATTGACATCCCCATAGCTGTTCGGTTTTAAATCCAATGTGATTTTTCCCAAATCATCAGAGGTTTTGTTATACTGTTTTCCATCTATAAATATATTAATTTCTTTATTTTTAACTGGAATTCCATCAGCATCTGTTATATAGCTTTCAAGAACATTATTCTCATTACAATACCAATCCAGTTCATTCATCTCGATTTGAGTGCCAATTTGAGAATCATCACATGGATTTTCCATATAATCAATGCCTAATTCATTATCCCCATTTTCAGAGGAACCTATATCATGCGAAATAATTTGTGTATCGTTATCCTGAGCTGAAACGGCACACAAAGTAATCAATAAAATTAAAAATATCAGAACAATATTAAAAGTCTTTTTGAAATTCAACTTCATAATTACCCCCAACCTAAGACTATATAAAATATCTATGTTTTAACTACTTAAAAAAACTGATGTCGCAGATTTATAAACAAAAAATAGTGACAATATGAAATGAATCTTAGGGCATTTAATCAGCTGAAATCAGCTAAAAATAAAAAAAGAGAAGTAACCGCCGAAGCGAGCTACCTTTTAACTTTTACAGTCTTTTTGACTGTGTCTTTAATGTATGTTGCCTGATAAGCTACCTTCTTGCCAACTTTGAGCTTTTTCAATACTGACTTTTTAATGGACACTTTTGCAACACCCTTAGAGTTGGTTTTTGCCTTGTAGGTTTTTCCCTTAAACTTGAAGACAATTATCTTATTCTTAAGATATTTGCCGTTGACCTTTGCCAAGCTTGCAGTCAATACCAATTTTTTGCCGGATTTTTTGACGGATGCTGATTTGAGGCTCACCAGATGCTTTACGACAACCTTATTCTTGGCGCTTGCCCCGTTATATCTGATTTCAATGGAATGTGTGCCAACCTTAAAGTTACTGTCAATCCTAACTGTAACAAATCCGTTTTTATCTGTCTTGAGGTTTTGCATCTTGTTGTCAATGAGAACAGCTACGTTTTTCCCTTCACTTTCAGGATTTCCGTCATCTCCAATGATTCTTACCTTATATTCGGCATTGCCTGCATAATATACTGTCAGGTCATTATTGTTTTCAATGCGGTTTACAATCTTCAATGTCCTTGTCGCATTTCCCGCAATCTCTGAAGAAACAAACACGGAATATGTGCCTTCATTCAGGTTTGCCCTGACATTGGCAATTCCCCATTCATCAGTCATTGCATAATATTGATTTGACAGGACAGTAAATGAAATCAGTTTATTTGCAATGCCGTTTCCATTCTCATCAACAAGTTTAACCTGATAGTCATAGCCACTATTCCAGGAGCGAGTCATGTCATGTGCATCAAGTGATGCTGATTTGACATGAATGTTGATTTTTGTCTTGTTGGACATATAGTTGTCATCACCGCTGTATGTTATTTTGGCGGAATGGTTGCCTGATTCGAGTTTTGGAAGAACGATTATGCAACTTCCGTTTAAAAGTGAAGCGGTGTAGACATTATCTGCCAATTTAACTGTTACTGTTCCTGTTGCGTTTTGCGCAAGGACTATTGGAATTTCAACATTTTCATCAGAGGTAAGGATGATATCTGCAACATCCAATGAAACATTCTGCTTATTTTGAGATCCATGGCTTTCATTTTCAAGTATTTCCATCAGGATTCCTTCCCTTACGCCATTTTTGCAGAAATGAAGATATGTCACGTTGAAATATTCGGCAATTGTTTTCGTAATGATTAAACCCGGCAGGAAAGTGTTGACCCTTTCCGCATCGACATTGAGAATCTTTTCATAATTCTCCCTGGTCGGCTCTCTGAATTCATTTAACAGATCATCCAGCATTGAAACCTGAATATAACTATCATCATCAATATATCCGAGATACTGAAGAACTTTTTTAATTTTTTTAACTGACCCTCCAATACCGAACAAATCATCCCTTTGAGTGGAATTATCCACAACAAGCTTGTCAAGCTCGGACAATACCCTATTTTTTATATTAATAATCTCTGTTTGATTTGGAAACATTCCGCTGACATATTCCTGATAGGAGGACTCTGCACCAATCGGCATGCTTTCAGAAGTTACTTTTTCTCGATTTACAAAATCAATTACTTCACAGCTTCCTCCTCCCAAATCAATTACAATACCCTTATCGGTTGTCAATTCACTATCCTTTACAGAGTTAAAAGTCGTATTCGCTTCCTTTTCACCGCTCAACAGATTAATGTCCAATCCGACTTTCTTCTTGACTGTTGCAATCACCTCTGCGGAATTGTCAATCTTTCTCAGGCTGGCTGTTGCAAACACAAATTTTGTTTTGACATTGACAAGGTTCATGACTTCATCAAAATCCTTCAAAACAGACACCAGCTCATCAATTCCCTCTTTTGTCAGATTGTTGTTTTCAACATAAATTGAAGTCACAGACTTTTCAGATAATGAGAGTACAGATTTAGGCTTTCCACTATCCTTAATCTTGTATATCTCCAATTTCATGCTGTTTGCACCTATATCAACAATACCATACAATGGAGATTCGCTTTTTTGTGCAGATTCATCATCTTTTTCCAAAACAACATCAGTTTCAGAGATGGAAACGTTTTCATCATATGAATTTTCACACAAATCATCCTGTGAAACAGTTAAGGTATCATTGTCATCGAAAACCGGAACATTATCAGATTCACATATCATCTCTTCATTGTAATCTTGCGCTTTTAAAACATCAAAAGTGGAATTATCTGCTGCACATACTGCCGGTACGGCAAATAGCAAAGCAAGAAATACCGTTAGCATAATGAATTTTTTGTTTATCAAAATTTTTCCCCCTATTATACTATTTCATACATATTACTATGATTTTAAACAACAATAATTATTATGATTAAAATGAAAAATTGTCAAAAAAAAAGAATGATTAACTCACATCAATAATTTTAAAAAAATAGTTGAATATGACAATATTAAGGCACGGCAGCACCTGAACATGAGTACATTTTTCGGGGATGTCACCACAAATCATCTATAATGTTTTCCAAATCCTCATCATCGATTCTTCCGTATTCCAAATCCTCTAAAGTATAGCAGTAATTCTCCAATACCCTCTTTACTTCATCGGCATCATAATCTCTGCCGTCGATGGTGACTGTTTTATCATCTTCCCCATCATCTTCTCCCATGTAGCAACATTCGGGACAATAAGGCTCGCCTTCATCAACCCATGAGCCGCATCGTGGACAGATTCCCACAATATCACCTCAATCAGATCAATTCCTCAAGAATCCTGGCTGCAGATTCAACCATTTTCGGACAGATTTCACTAAAGAGATTATTTTCCCTTGCATACCCAACGCCTTTTTCAGTGCTGATGTCACAGTCAAGCAAATCCCTGCAGATATAAGAGCCGTTTTCAGATTCAAAATCATCCAGCAATCTTTTACACATCTCATTGCTTTGGGGTTTGTCCTCTCCATACTTCAAGCCCAACACCATCAGTGCGCCGGTGCATGCTCCACATACTTCTGCTTTTCTCATTCCACTTCCAAAGCAAGCACCGATTTTTAGGGCCTGCTCCTTTGAAAGCCCGAAATCCTCACTGAAGGCAGCAAATACTGCCTGTGAGCACACGTAACCATCTTCAAACAATTGAACCGCATCTTCTATTCTAGTCATGTTAATTAATTTCATTAAACATATATATTAAAATAACTAAATTAAAATTAATTTTAAATAAATAAATTAATTCGAGGCAAAAACATGAATGAATATGACATCATTATCATCGGAGCGGGACCTGGCGGACTGACAGCAGGAATCTATGCAGGCCGTCAGGGAACCAGGAATCTGATTATCGACAGGGATCTGGCCGGAGGACTGGGCCGTGAAGTTCCAGAAATGGAAAACTATCCTGGCTTTGACAACATTTCAGGTCTGGAGCTCATTGAAAAGATGAAGGCCCAGGCAACCAAAAACTGCGATTTGAGGGAAATGGAAGAGGTTACAGAAATCACAAAAACAGACGATGAATACAGGTTCACAGTGAAAACATCAAAGGACACCTACCGGTCAAAAGCAATAATCCTTGCAACAGGCAGTTCCCACAGACACCTTGAAGCCAAAGGAGAGGAAGAGTTTAAGGGAAAAGGTGTGAGCTACTGCGCCACATGTGACGGATTCTTCTTTGCCGGACGTGACATCATAATGGTCGGAGGGGGAAACAGCGCACTTCAGGAAGCGCTATACCTTAAAAACCTTGGCGCCAATGTCACAGTCGTTCACAGAAGAGATGAGTTCAGGGCCCAAAAGCACCTGCAAAATCAGATAAAGGAAGCTGAAATCCCAACAATACTCAATGCCACAGTCGAAGAGATAAAAGGTGAAATGCTGGTTGAATCAGTTATTCTAAAGGACACCAAAACCAATGAACTCAAAGAACTGCCTATAAATGGAGTTTTCATCAGCGTAGGCTACATTCCCCACACTGAACTTGCAAAACAACTGGATATAAACCTGGATGAGTCAGGGCACATCATCATAGATAAAAAACAGAAAACCAATGTTGACTACGTCTATGCAATCGGTGATGTCTGTGTCGGTCTAAAACAGTGGGTTGTTGCATGCGGAGAGGGTGCAGTTGCCGCAACTTCCGCATTTGAAGATCTGCAAAATCAGTAGCGTTCTTTTAAGAACATGTAAATAAAGAATGCGATGAGCAACACTACAATTACAGGCAGCAGCCACATAAATACCTTAAGCAACAATACCGCTACTAATATAGCAATTATAATAAATATTAAATCTTGAAGTTCCATGTAATTCAAATATATTGCATATGGTATATAAACTTTAAGAGTTTTTTTTACTTTTTCTTTTGAACTATAAAAACATATAATAAATAAAAAAACCAAAAATAATATCATTATATTTTGATGGAGCATAACATGACAATAATAGTAGTTAATAACAAGGGTCAATATAATCACAGAATCGCTAGAAGTTTACAATACCTTAAGATTCCATCCGAACTTGTCCCAAATGATTTGAGCATTGAAGAAATTGAAGCTAAAAATCCTATTGGACTGATTTTAGGTGGAGGACCTTCCCTTGAAGGTGCAGGATTAAGTGAAGAATATATCAGACACTTTGATATTCCAATTCTAGGAATCTGTCTTGGCCATCAGTTGATTGCTAAAACATACGGCGGGGAAGTTACCACATCAGATACCGAAAGTTATGCTCAGGTTAAAATTAATATCAATAATGATGAAAACTTATTTAAAGGATTGGCCCCTGAAATGGATGTTTGGTCTTCCCACAAAGACGAAGTGAAAACAATCCCCGAGGATTTTGAAATCCTGGCCAGTTCCACTTTATGTGATGTTGAATCCTTCAAGCATAAAGATAAAGATGTGTATGGAATCCAATTCCACCCTGAAGTACATCACACTCCAAAAGGAGAAATAATATTTAAGAACTTTTATGAAATCTGTAAAAAATAGGTGTAATAATGATTGATAACGCTGACGATTTAAGAGACAAGGCAAATGAATTTAAGACCGGATTGAAAAAGCAGTTTGTAAACATCCCAATTGGCGATGAGGAATACGGCTTTAGAATCTCAGGTATTGGCCAAAAATCTGTTAAACTAGAAAAATACGTTAAATTTGATGATATCTTTGAAGCCATTGAATCCGGAAACGACAATGGTCTTGAAGCCATGATCAAACAAATCATTGAAGATTACGAAGAAGAAGATGAAGAGGAATAAAATGTTAAGCCCTAAAGAATTTATTGAAGATGCAATTCAAAAAATCAAAGACCAAATAGGTGATGAAAAAGCAATCATCGCCTTATCTGGTGGAGTGGACAGTTCAGTATGTTCTGTACTTGTCCAAGAGGCTATCGGCGATAATTTAACTGCAGTATTTGTAGACCATGGTCTTTTAAGAGAAGGTGAAGTCGAACAGGTAACCAACACTTTCAAGGACAGGTTAAACTTTAAATTTGTTGACGCCTCTGATGAATTTATGGACCAGCTTGCAGGGGTTGAAGACCCTGAAGAAAAACGTAAAATCATCGGAAGAGTATTCATTGAAGTATTTGAAAGAGAAGCAATCAAATCAGGGGCAAAATTCTTAGTTCAAGGAACCATTGCACCTGACTGGATTGAAACAAAAGGCGAAATCAAATCTCACCACAACCTTGCCCTTCCAAGCGGAATGGAACTGGAATTGTGTGAACCTATCCGTGACCTATACAAGGATGAAGTAAGGGAAATCGGAGACGAATTGGGATTACCTGCAACCACCGTTTACAGACAGCCTTTCCCTGGACCTGGACTCGGTGTTCGTGTTGTTGGAGATTTGACAAGAGAAAATGTTGAAATTTGCAGAAAAGCAAACAAAATCGTTTGCGATGAAATTGAAGCCGCAGGCATTGATAAGGACGTATGGCAATACTTTGCAGTATTGACCGACACAAAAGTTACCGGTGTCAAAGGAGATCAAAGAGACTTCGGATACCTTGTTATAGTCAGAGTGGTCAATTCAATTGATGCCATGACCGCATCAGTTGCCGAACTTCCTTGGGAAGTCGTTCAAACCATTTCAAAAAGGATCACTTCCGAAATTTCCGAAGTTACCCATGTCGCTTTATCAATTAGTGACAAACCACCTGCAACCATCGAATTCTGTTAAAAATACTGAAATCCGGTATTTTTAATTTTTTTACTTTTTTTAGAATATCATGAAAACCACAAAGAATGCATATTTGGCCAAACTGACAGAACAAATCCAGATGAAATCTGTCAAGGTAGGCAAAAACCTGGAAGGAACAACACCCCCGTCAGTCTTCATTGGCAGATGGTCCTATCCTAAAGTATATGCAGGCCCTATGATGAGCTCCCAAATGGGGGATACACATATCATGGACTCTCCGGAAGAGTGGCTTGGCCAAAACAAAACCCAGGATGAAATCATAAACTACCGCATGAACCTTGTAAGGGGAAAGCAGCTGATTAAGATTGATGATTTGGAAAATCCCTTTGTTGAAAAGCTTCAGGACATTTCACTTGCATCCAAATCAATCGACAGCGAAGCGACATTCGGAAAAAGGCCAAGAGGATCCATGCTTTCAGAGGACAGCATGCCTCACGGACCGAGTGCAGTGATTGAGAAATTCGACATAGACGCCGTAAGATGGGACAGGCAGCTGGAAAAGACATTCTATGATACCGACTTGAAGGCAACTGAAGCGGTATTGAACCTGCACAATAAGGACGTTCCATTTTCAGCAATGCAAAAGGCATTTTCTGTGGGAGCGATAGGAACCAAAAACAACAGAAAACTGGTTCCGACACGCTGGTCAATCACGGCATGCGATTCCACACTGGCGGATGAGTTTCTAAAGGAAGTTAGGAAATTTGAAATACTTGACACATACAGGGTCTTTGAATTCGGAGCCCTGAACAATTATTATGTAATCATACTGACCCCCGGCGAATGGGAATACGAATGGTATGAGGCATTCATCAAATTGATGAGAAATGAAGAGTTGATCTTTTCAGACTATGAAACCAACGGCGGCAAAAAGGAGTACTCCATCGTTGGAGGCTGCTATTATACCGCTAAAATGGCAGTCCTTGATTATCTGATGAAGATAAAAAGACAATCAGGACTTGTGATATTGAGAGAAGCCTATGACGGATATGTCCCGCTGGGCGTTTTCAATGTGCGTGAAAACATTAAGGAAGCCATGATGCAGCCCTATCTGGAATTTGAAACCCTGGAAAAATGTCTGGAATATGCAGGAACCAAACTGAAAATACCAATAAGCAGATATGTCAAGCAGGGCACACTGCTCAATGAGATGCTTCACACAAAGCAGACCACCCTGGACATGTACTTTAAAAGTGAGAACAATGTTTAAGTTTAAAACCCCATCCGAAAAAACCCTGAAAGTAATGTCTGAAGTTGCAAAAGGCAACATAGAAAAGGACTATGAGAAAAGCTGCATAAGTAAGATTAAAGACCTGACCGGCAAGGAACACGTCAGGATGACCTCAAGCGGAAACAACAGCATATTCATTGCGCTTTCAGCAGTTGAGGGAGACATCATCATTCCCGACCAGGGCGCATGGCATGGTTTCAAGCAGATTGCCAGGTTCCTAAAAAAGAACATAATTACTGTAAAGACAGATTTGGGATTGATAGATACGGATTACATGGAGGATTTGGACATTGCAGATTCATCAGCCTTGATATTTACAAGCTTTGCAGGCTATAGTGCCGAGCAGGATGTCAGGTCCATCTGCAGATACTGCAGCAGCAGAAACATTACAACAATTGAAGACGCTTCAGCAGGAATTGGTGACACTAAAAACAATCTGGGTAAAAACTCAGACATCATACTTGCATCAACCGGTTCGCCAAAAATAATCAATGTCGGAAGCGGAGGATTCATTTCCACTGACGATGAGGAAGTTTTCAAAAGAACATCCCTGCCACAAAAATTAAGCAAAACATCACAAATAGTATGCAGTGGTATAGATAGTGAACTCAATCAAGTTAAAGATAACCTTGAAGTATCATTAAATGCAACAGACTATGTAAAAAAACACATACCTGATGCAATACATGCAGATAAAAGAGGCCTTAATGTAATTATACCGAACGATAATGCGAAGTCAATATGCTGGGATTTGAAAAAGACACTCTCAACCGACAAAAGCGGATTCATCACAACATGCCCGAACTATAATCGCGTGAAACAAAAGGCAATATGTGTGGAAATAAAGAATCTGGATTACAGATGCCTTGAAAAAGAATATTTGGATAAAATAATTGATGAGGTCACATGTCGACTGTAAGTTTTGTGATCCTGTCAACAATTATCTCTTCGACAGACATGTTCTGAAGTTCTTCGTCACTGATTTTATACATTTCAATCAATTTATCCTCATTTGGAATCAGAACATCATCATCCCTTGTGAACAATAAAGACAGTTCTTTTGTGTAGTCTTTGGAATCAATTAAAACTGCACACAGATTCATGTCTCCCTCGCGCAGACCTAAAATTTTGAATGCCTTTGAAATCTGGCGCTGGGCGGAACATCTCAACACTATCTCAACACTTAAGTCATTGGCAAGATTTTCACCACGCTCGAATGCAAGAAAAGCCTGATTGACACCATGAATTATATGATTTTTTGAAACGACACAATCCGCATTAAGAAGCTGGATAATCTCACCATCATCCTTAATTGAATTGATTTTGCCAAGCACATCTCCAACGGAATCGATATTTGCCCTGAAACCCAATATTTGAATATTATCCATATGCATATTAATCCCTCAACAACCTGTTTACACCTGCGATATATGCCTTTACGCTGGCATTGATAATGTCCGGTTCGGTTCCACGGGCAGAAACGATCTTGTCCTCCTGCTGCACTTTGATGATTACGTCAATGAAAGCGTCTGTACCTCCAGTGATTGCGTCTACGTGATATTCAATAAGGTCTATGTCTTTGAATATGTCTAGAGATTTAAGCGCATTGATTGCAGCATCAACCGGACCCACACCGACACCCGCATTTAGAATTTCCTCATCATCGATGGTAATTTTAACGGACGCTGTAGGCATTACCTTATTTCCGGAAACGATAGTTACCTCATCAAGCTTGATTCTATCTTCATTATTAATATGGAGAACGTTATCTGCAACTGCATGCAAATCAGCATCAGTAACAGTCTTTCCCTTATCCGCCAAATCCTTAAGGTCACTGCATATCTGATTTAATTGGTCTTCATTGACATCAAAACCAAATTCCTTAAGTCTGGAATCTAGCCCATGGGTACCCATATGCTTGCCCAGGACGAACTTACGCTTGCGTCCGACAAGTTCAGGGGTTATAGGTTCATAGGTGGATGAATTCTTAATGATTCCATCTGAATGGATTCCTGATTCATGGGCAAAGGCATTTTCACCAACAATCGCCTTATTAGGTTGTATATATACACCGGTGGACCTTGCCACCAATTTGGAAATGTCATATATCTCATTGATTTTAACGTTAGTTGAAAATTCCGGAAGCAATCTGTCAATGCTGACGATACACTCTTCAAAAGATGTGTTTCCCGCTCTTTCTCCAATACCGTTAATTGTTGTATGGATTTCGCTGGCCCCCGCCTTAATTGCAGATAAGGTATTTGCAACAGCAAGTCCGAAATCATTATGGCAATGAACAGAAATAGGAACCTTCAAATCATTGAGCTTATTGAATAATTCATATGAAGAATCGGGAGTAAATATTCCCACAGTATCGCATACGCAAAGCCTGTCGGCATGATGGTCAATTGCACTTAAAAAGACTTCCCTTAAAAAATCAACATCACTTCTGGAGGCATCTTCAGCCGATACCTCAACAATCAAACCATGATCCTTACAGTAATCAATTGCATCATTAGACAAATCAATGAGTTTATCTCTGGTTGTATTCAATTTATCTGAAATGTGCAAATCAGAAGTGGGGACAACAAGGTTGACTGCATCAACATCACATTCAATACAATAATCAATATCGACAGTCAAAGGTCTTGAAAAACTTAAAATTTCTGCATTTAACCCCTGTTTAGTAATTTCTTTAATAGATTCCCTTTCGCCTTCAGATGTAATGGCGGAACCCGCTTCAATAAAATCGATTCCGATTTCATCAAGCTTTGAAGCTATTCTTTGTTTTTCCAACGGAGTTAATGATACACCTGGAGTTTGTTCCCCATCACGCAATGTTGTATCCAATACTTTAATATTCATAAAAATCACTGAAAAATTTCTATACGGGTATTAAGCAAAAAAAAACTGTCAAAAAAAGTAAGTAATAATTGTAATAGAAGGCTTGCAGCGAAATGAAATTCCCATAGAAAACCATAGTACACAAACAAAACGCAAAAAGACTTCACTACTGGGATCGAAACGAGTCCAGGTATAACCCT
>ONSJ01000013.1 GCA_900320515.1 uncultured Methanobrevibacter sp.
GATGCAAGAGCAAAGTTGCCGATAATCGCTTGTGTAGGCAAGGTAGTTCGCTAAGATGAATGCTGATGAACAGAATGTGGGTTACTCTTAACATGCCAAAATATTAATTAATTTTCTAATTTTAACTATTTTTTTGAAAAAATATTCATTACCTTAAACATTCTATAATTGCATAGTATTAAATATGTTATTAAATATATTCTTAATTGATATATAAAAAAACATGTGTTGAAAAATAACTTAATTTTATGTGATGTCAATGATATATAATACGCTCGGAAAAACAGGCTTAAAGGTTTCAAGATTGGGTTTTGGAACCATGAGACTTCCGACACTCTATTCCAATGCCGATATTGATGAGGAGGAAGCAACTAAAATGTTTGATTATGCAATTGAGAATGGAATCAACATATTTGACACTGCTTTTCCATATCATAATGCTACTTTGGCCGGCAATGGAAATGGTGAAATATTTTTAGGCGAATATTTTAAAGAAAATAACTTAAGAGATGAAGTGATCCTTCAAACAAAATCTCCTACATGGTTCATTTCAGAGAAAAAGGATTTTGAATCATTTTTGGATAAGCAGCTAGAAAAACTGCAAACAGATTATCTTGATGTTTACCTGTTGCACTCATTAAATGCCTCCGGATGGAATAAGGTAAAGAATTTGGGTGTAATGGACTTTCTGGATGATTGCTTAAGTTCCGGAAAGGTTAAGCATATAGGGTTTTCAGCGCATGTTGGATTGGATCTTCTGACTGAGATTTTGGAGGAATATCCTAAATGGGAAGTTGTTTTGACTCAAATGAATTACCTGGACGAATACTACCAGTCAGGAGCCGACGGCCTTCAATATTTAAAGAAGAATGATATCGGTACAATGATTATGGAACCTTTGAGGGGAGGCAGATTAATCAACCATGTTCCTGAAGAGGTTACTGTGTTGTGGGGAATATCTGAAGTTGAAAGGACTCCTGTAGAGTGGGCATTTCAATACCTGTGGAATCGTGACGATGTCGATTGTGTTTTAAGTGGAATGAGCAGTTTAAATCAGGTAAAGGAAAATATAAGATATGCTTCACATGAAGATGTTATCAGCGAATATGATCAGGAACTGATAAATGATGTTGCAAGGCAATACAAGGCCTCCACATTGGGAAATGAATGTACAAAATGCGGTTATTGCATGCCTTGTCCTAATGGGGTGGATATCATTAACTGCTTCAATGAATACAACATCGCTCAGATGATGAAGGACCCTAAGGCAAGTGCCATGCAGTATTTCTCAGTGATTGACCGGGGTTCAAGAGCAGACAGCTGCCGTAAGTGTGAGGAATGTTTGCCGTTGTGCACTCAGCACATGAATATTCCTGAAGAGCTTGAGAAGGTACGTGAATACTTCGGTACTGAATTTAACCATTTTTAGATTATTTTTAAAAATATTGTGAATCGAAATAAATTCACAATTATTAAAAAAATATTTAATGTCCTTCACTTTAAAATTAATAATATGCATAAAAACATTGATTTAGTCACCAACCCAATTAAATCATTCTGGAAATTGACCATACCAATAATGTGTTTTGTCATGTTTGACGGCATTTCCGCTTTGGTGGATATGATGTGGGTATCGTCCATAAGCAGTGATGCTGTTGTGGCTATGGGGGTTTCCGCTCCAATTCTACTTTTAATCTATTCGATTGGGGATGCAATTGGTGAAGGGGCTAATTCAATAATTTCTCGTTATATCGGTCATGATAGTTATGATGAATCATACAACGCGCTGATTCATGGAATTCTAATAAGCATAATCGTTTCGGTTGCTTTTATAATTTTAGCGTTTTTTTTAAATGAAGTATTGAAGTTTATGGAAGTATCCGAATCTGTTGAATTGGCTAAGCAGTATCTGTTTCCTCTTTTTTTAGGTGCAAGCGTATTGATCTTATCAGATCTCTTCAGCAATACCCTTCAGTCTGAGGGAGACTCTAAAAGCCCGACCATCATAATTATTATTTCAAACCTTTTGAATTTGGCTTTGGACCCTATTTTCATATTCAATTTAAAGTTGGGCGTTTCAGGAGCTGCATATGCCACAGTCATTTCTTCAGTATTTTCCGTTTGCATATTCCTGTTTCTGTATTTTTCTGGACGAACGAAGATTCCATTAAGCTTAAAGTATTTCAAGTTTAAAATGCATATCATTTATGAAATTTTAAAGGTGGGCGTTCCTAATCTTTGTGACGATATCGTAAGGTGTTCCGTTTCAGTTTTCGTCAATGCATTGCTTTTCCAACAGATGGGTCAGGTTGGCGTGCTGCTGTTTTCCGTATCCAGCAAAATTGAAGATTTGCTTAAAACCCCAACTGAAGCTTTCGGTAATGGATTAATGTCTGTTTCCGGACATTTGTACGGTGCCAAAAAATTCGAAAGGGCAAGGGACCTTTATCGGTATGTGCTTAAGGTCAATCTTGCCACATCAATCATTGTCAGTTTCGCATTCTTTTTGATGAGAGACTATGTCTATCAATCGTTTTCTGTGGTTAATATGGAAACCTCCATTTTTTGGATTGCGATTTTCGGAGCGGTCATCCTCATATCCAGGCCTTTTTCAGCCATTCCCGCAAAAATGGTGGATGGGTTTGGAAAAAGTTATTATCCTCTGGTGCTGAATACATTCAAATTGGGATTGAAGGTTGCTGTTTTGGTTTTAGGTAAGGGGGTACTTCCGTTTGGATTATGTCTTTTGCTTGCATTATCGATTGAAGAGATTGTCTTCGCTTTTGTTTACTACGGATTTGTTAAATGGCTATTCAATAGGGTGGAACGTCAAAGTGACCCTGTTGTCTGTTAACTTTTCATTCACAAGTGGTTTGATATAGATTTGACAAATTAGATTGTCGCTTTTGATTTGGTCCTTTAATTTAATGAATGAAGCGATACTTTAAATCACCAAATAATAGTATAATGTGTATTTAAAATAAGCGTATTTTTGATAATATGATGGTCTGAAATTGATTTAAAAAATAAAATAAGTAAATGTTTAAACATTTACTTTTTGACTTTAACTGTTTTTTTGGCGGTTACCTTTCCTGAAAATGCCTTGTAGGTAGCAGTATATTTTACTTTTTTGCCAACCTTAAGCTTTTTAAGGACAGATTTCTTAATTGTTACTTTGGCAATACCTTTTTTATTGGTTTTTGCAGTGTATTTTTTGCCTTTGAATTTAAATGTGACTTTTTTGCCCTTTGCCACTTTTTTGCCTTTCTTCAAGGTTGCCTTCAGGACAAGCTTTTTGGCGGATTTTTTCACGGCGGCCTTTTTCAGTGTCACCTTGTAGTAGATGAAGGTACATTTTGATGTGGTTCCTCCATATACGTCCCTGCCTTTTTGTGCCTTGTTTTCTTCAAAGGTACATTTCACTGCCTTTGCACCATGTATCTTGTCTGAAGCACTGTATTTAAATCCATAAATGGCTCCACCATGTTTTGCAACATTTTTTAGAAATGTTGAGGATTCGATTAGGTTATTGTAGAATTTAACCTCTGGAACCCATTTGCCGTTTACATATTTGCCTGCAACTTCATGGCATCTGAAATAGACTGCACCACCATATTCTGATACTGTGTTGTATTTGAATTGGGAATTTCTTATGAAGAGATCCTTGTTTCCAAATACCGCACCTCCATCTTCACCTGCTTTGTTTGAAGTGAATGTGCAGGAACTAATATCCATATGAGAGAATGCATATACTGCCCCTCCACCACGGCCGTTGGCTATGTTGTTGGTGAATACACAGTTGGATATTGTATCTTTATTATGTTCAACAGGTGCCTGCATCAATGTAAAAAGGAGGTTTGAATCCTCGGTTGCATTGCGGCCTTCAAAATATTGGTAAAAGAACAGTTGACTTTTTTGGAATGTCAGTGAAAAGACTGCGCCTGCATCTCCTCCTGCGGAATTTCTGTTGAATACAGAATTCTTTAAGTTTAAAACGCCTAAAGAATTAATTGCTCCACCAGCAGTTCCGGCATTGTTGCCTGTGAAAGTACAGTGGTCAACTGTCAGGTGTGCAAAGTTTAAAATTGCACCGCCGTAAATATTGGCATGTCCATTTTTGAAGTTGATGTTTTTCAATGTAACTTGGTGTTGCTTTATGCCTATACCATAGTTGATATTGAAAATTCTGGATTTGCCCATTGCATCAATGCTATGTCCGTTGCCGTCGATGGTTATGTCCTTATTGATGAAAATTCCGCTAGTGAGTTTAAAGTCATCATTGTACTTGTAGTCATTGTATAGGGTGACTGTGCTTCTGTCATCTGCTGAAAGGATTTTTAGTTGTAATGATGTGAAAGTTCCGTCATCTGTGTTGCTTTCCTTTAACGGTTGATTTTCAACATTGCTGGATGTTTTCACATTGTCAATGTCACTATCGACAACAAAAGTGTTTTCATCACTGGCTAAAGAGGTATCATTTCCGTCATTCGCTAACGCATCATTTACGTCACTAGCTACAACGCTTGTAACACTAAAAATCATGCAAGCAACCAATAAAATTATCAGCAAACTCTTTTTTTTCATTTTGTTCTCACCTTTTTCTAAAAAAATAATTAGAAGTTATTGGAATAACTTCTAAAATAATCCACTATCCTCTAAACGGTCTTCAAAGTATTTTGAAGGTTTGTCTGCTTTTTCTTTAACAAGAACTGAAACAATAACTGTTGCAACTCCAATTCCTAACAGGACAATCAATGATGGAATGTAATTTGACCAGACGACTCCAAGCTGCGCCTCACGCAATAGATTAATCGCATACGTCATTGGCATATATGGATGTATGTAATGGAAAAATTTCGCCATGATTTCGATAGGGTAAATTCCTCCCGTTGCAGATATCTGAAGTACTAAAAGAAGCACTGCAACTCCTTTTCCAACTGTTCCTATTGCCGAAATCATGGAATACATCAGTATCATGAACACTACCGATACCAATATTGCCGATAAGTAGAACAACGGATAATTATCGACATAGACTCCCAGGATATGTGCTCCAATCAGAGTTACACAGGCCTGCAGGATACTCATTGTCACATAAATCAGCAGTTTGCCTGAATACATTTCAAATGGGGAATATTTGGTTCCAACACTTGATTTAGGTTCCATCATTACACAAGTAATTAAAGCACCGACCCACATTGATAATGCGATATAAAATGGGGATACGTTAGATCCATAATCAGGCACTGAAAATATTTCATTTGTTTCCAATTTGACTGGTGAGAAGAAATAGTCTCCGAGCAATGTTTCGTTGATTCCTGTAATGCTTGAAAGTGCATCTGCAGATGTGAAAAGAGCAGCTGATGCGCTGAATAATGCTTGCGCCGCTGCATTGGAAAGCATTTCCGCTCCTGCTGCAAGGGTTACTGAACCTTCTGCAACCTTATTGGAACCGTCTGCTAATTCACCGGATTTTTCAGCTAACAGTACGCTACCGTTAGTGATTTTTGATGAACCTTCAGCCAATTTTACGGAACCTTCTGCAAGTTTGCTTGAACCTTCTGCTATCTGACCGCTTCCGTCTGCAACCTTTGAAGTTCCTTCAGCATATTCCTTTATAGGTCCATCTGGTATTAAGGATGGGTCAACAGTTGATTGTATCTCTTCAGCACCTTGCTGAAGTTCGTTCGATTTTTGTTGAAGGGTGCTTGACCCATCTTCAACAGTCTTTTTACCTTTCTCTATCTCAGTTGATTTTTCTTTTATCGTATCGGATCCCTGTTTAATTTTTTTGGATCCGTCTTGAACCTGTGATGCTCCGTCATTGACTTGGTCTGCACCGGAAGATACCTGGTCTGCACCTGATTGGAGTTGTGATCCTCCATCGGATAACTGCCCTGCTCCTGAAGCAAGACCTTCCTGCAATTCCCCAAGTTTGCCATATGCAGCAAGGTTTATAAATTCAACAATCCTTGCATTAAGATTGGTATAGACAGTGTTGGCGGCAGTGTTGGTCAATTTGGCGGCCACAGGGTTGGCTTTAACATTTACAACATATTCCAATTTGGCCTGTTCTGGATTGTCCGTCGCAATCGACACAATGTTTTCGCTCAAGTTTTTGGGTATTACTATGCCTGCATAATAATCACCCTTATGCACCCCATCTCGCAGCTCATCCTCCGTGACAAATGTCCATTTGAATTTGGTGTTATTTTTTAAATCTTTAACAAGTTCATTTCCAACATTTATTTTTGTGTCTTCGAAGGAGGTGCCATTATCGAGATTGGCAATTGCAAATTCTACTTCGTCGGTATTTCCATAAGGGTCCCAGCATGCATATATGTTCAAAAGAGCATAAAGGGACGGTAAAATTATTATTGCAATAAGAACTATTGTTACAATGGGATTTGAAAATGCGGCTTTAAAATCATTTTTCATTATCTCTACGATATTGCCTATATCTTTTCTACCCATATTACACCTCGTTTTCTCTATTCATATATTATGAGATTATTTATATGAATCCCATTGCCTCAAAAATTGATTCTAAACCTAAAATAATGATTGCCACTCCTCCGATAATCTCGATATAATCAGCATATTTGATGGCTATCTTTGTTCCATAAGTTCCAAGCAGTAACCATATGATTACAGCTATAAGGCTTAATACACTTAAAATAATCGGATTCACATGGGCCACAGCACCTTGTGAAGCTAAAATGAGGTTTTCAATGTTTCCAAAAATTAGCAGTCCAGTAAATGGTGCATAATCTTTTAAATTAACCATATTATTCACCTCTTTTTGCTTTTCTTAGGTTTATTATTGCATCTTTAACTGAAATAAGTCCTAAAATGACTATTGCAAGTCCTCCAATAAATGTGATGTAATTGGAGTATTGTATAGCGAGATCAGTTGCTACAAATCCGATTATTAACCATATAATTACAGCAATAATGCTTAACCCACCTAAAACCTTAGGGTCCACACCTTGAACCACACCTTGAGATGATAGGATAAGGTTTTCTATATTTCCAAAAATTATTAATCCCATAAAAGGTAAATATTGTTCTAACATTAAAATTCACCAAGTATATTTATCATTTTGTAAATATAAAAGAGTTTCTATTAAAAAATGAATAATTTTTATTAAGTAAAAGATGTAATTAGGGGAGATATCATGGAAAATGAAATTACATATGATGATTTAAAAGAGCATCAGCATCTCTTTACAATGGCTCCGTCATTCATATTGAGGGCAATGGCCAAAAAGAATTCCAATCTGGTCAGAAAATTCCAACCGACAATCGAATCTCATTTGAATAAAATGAATGATGAGCAAAAAGGCAAATTAGAAGTTATATTGGATAGTGATGTTGGGGATTTGCAGAATTTGATGAAGCAGGCTTACATACGAACAAAACTAAAGCAGTATCAAATATTGGCAGACCCTAAGAATAGAGAGTTCATTGAGATTAATCTCAATGAATTGAGAAAATTGATTTAAAAAATAAGATGATGGATTAATTGAAAAATCCATCTAATAGTCCTTTTGGTTCACTGGCATTGGTGCCGTTCATGACATCAGACACTTCGCTTTGGTAAGTGTTTACGTCACCCTGAACGTTTTGTGTTTGCTCAATGCTTGTTGCAAGGTTTTCAATGTCGCTGTTTGTAATGTTGATGTTGTTTGTAACAGTATGGTTGTTGATAATGTTCACGATGGTATTGTGATTTGTAACATTATTCACTTTCACTTCTTCTTTTACGTCATCAACCAAATCAGATAACTTCTCGGCATCGACATTTGAGTTTTTGACAATTTCCGCTTGTGTATAAATTTCATTGTTTGCCGCTTCTTTTACGGTATCTGGAATTTTGACATCGGTTACCTCTTCATATGAATTCATGATGCCTGCAAGAGCGGATTCACCGGTAGCTTCCACTGGACTTGTCACATAAACATGTCCTGCTGTAATTCCTGAAGATTTTAGGGCAGAAATGTACATGTCTCCGGTTATTGTTGTGATTTTGGATTTGTCAACGCTTACCTCCAGATTGTCGTTCTCCTTTAAATTCACCAGCGCGGATGAAAATACCTGATCTGAAGAGTAGGTTTTTCCGGTAATTGAACCTGAAATCTTATTAACGTCTGAAGCTGTGATGATTTTTGAATCTATGTTTTTCAAATTGCCTCCAGCATTATTTTCAAAAAATGTGTCTACAGTAGTTTTATAATTTGCATTGTTATATGTTGTCTCACCATAGGTTATTACCACTTGGGAGTCATTGGTTGAAAATCCCACTGGAATGAGCATTCCAACAACGATTATGGCTAGTAAAATCATTATCTTGCGCATTAGTATCACCTCTTTTAATTGTGGTAAATTTTATTTAGTTTATTAAGTATTTAAATGTATCTTTTTTGTGTATACATTTTTTCAATAATGGGAAAACAAAATTTAGTTTAGTTAATTTTATATGTTCTCAAATCAAATTTAAACTTATAGTAAATATTTGATTTTGCTATGTTTCAATTGGGCATGAAGGAGGTGAAAAAACGAAAACCGATAAGAGATTATTATTTGCATTAATTATTTCAATATTGCTTGTATTTTCTGTAAGTTGTGTATTTGCAGGAGATAATGAAACAATATCTGATGTGGTGGGTGCTCCAAGAGAGTTAGAAGAAATAACGCAAGTTCCAGATGTTACAGATGTTCAGTCTTCTCAATCAGATGAGGGAATCCTTGAAGCAGGGGATAATGTAATTAATGTTCACGTTTATGATTCTTTCAATGAAACAGGCAAAACATGGACAGAAGATGGAATTGAACTTAAGGGAGCTACCGTAAAACTATATGAAAATTCTACAAATAAGTTGATTTCAACTCAGACAACTAATAATAATGGTATTGCAACATTCACAGGATTAGGTTCTCAAATATATAATTTGGAACTTACCTACTTGACATACAATCCGATTTATCTCAAAGGCATTGATTTTACTAAAAACAGCGGTACATTGGACATTAAGGATGTGATGTTCATTCCTGATATATTATTGTTAGTAGATTATGCTTCACACAACGAAAAGGTTGACCTGTTGATGAACATGTCAAGGCGTGTTGCATACATCAGTACAACAAACTTCGATGAGTCAAGGGCATGGCTGGCGGATTACGCAAACTACATCCACATCGATATGTTTGCTGAAAACTCAGCTTATAATAGGTTTACAGCATCATATCTAAAGGAATTGTTGAAAAACTCTCCGGCTAATAGAAACTATAAGGTTGCATACACTTTTGGAGTTTACTCCCAGGAGATATTAAATACAACAGGTATTCATATTATTGGTGCTAATCCAACCAATAACTATTATGATACCATTGAAAATACCTACATTGGATCATATTTCCAGGCGGAAGACATCAAGGATTCCGATGTTCTGGTTAAAAACATGAGGAATTACTTTGATTACGTTTGTTATCAAATCGAACCGGATAAGTATTCCAATCCTACATTAACCGATGGCGGAATTCCTATGATGAGTCCCGAATGTGGTTTTTACCATCCGGATTTGGGAATGTATACTCTCGTTCCTGAAGCAAATCTGATTCACGAGTGGATTACAACAAATCCAGGTTATTCTAAAACCCCTGACGGTAGCCTCAACTGGATGAATGAGAACTATCAATATTGGGTTGAGCACACTTTAAATCCTAAAGAATTATTCAACCTTTTTGAAAATAATTATACTGCTAAGCTTAATCCAGATAAAAAACTCATAGCTATCGCTACTTACTATTGTGGTGGAGATGTTGTTGATGCCTTAATTAGAAGTTATGCCGCAAGCGGTAGGCCTGCCTTTAACGTATTCAAGACAAGTACTACCCCGTCAATGTCTTCTATTTTAAACAGCATCACAAATTCCTCAAAATTGGGAATTTCACTGATTACTTCATTATATAGTTGGTCTTTAAGTTATGCTAACGGTTCAGCGGAACCTGATTTATCTGAAATAGATTTGGCAGTTCTTAAAGGTGTCAATGATATATCAGAATACAGTTATAATTCTGAATTGGGTCCACAAATCGAATGGACATATGCAGTGACCTACCCAAGTTTTGAAGGTGTTTACGGACCTGTAATCCTATCATATGTTGACGGTGCAGGCAAGACTCATGTAATTCAAACCGGTGTGGATAAGATGGTCAAGTTAAGCTGTGGCTGGGCAGATTTAAAGGATTTTGATAATTCTGACAAGACCATAGCTATTGTACTTTACAATTATCCGCCAGGTAAGGCTGAAATTGGTGCTTCATACTTGAATGTAACTCAATCCACTTATGATTTGATTGTTAAGTTATATGAGCAGGGATATGATACTGGTGGAGACATCAGAAAAATAATGACTCCGCAGGAACTCGAAGAGCGCATTTTCAAAATGGGTAATAAGGGATCATGGGCTTACGGTTTGCTGAAACAGTATGTTGAGGAAAACTATGACGAGCTGGTCAGACACAACCAATTGATTTCAACAAGGGACTTCCGTAATCTGATTAAAGACATTCCAATGAATCTGATTAAAAACATGACTGATTATTGGGGTTCAGGTTTAGGACCGTCAATGGTTTACAACGGTACCGACGAGCAGTACATGATCGTTCCGGGAATGTGGTTCGGTAAGGTATTCGTGACATTCCAGCCAAGTAGAGGTTGGGAAGAGCTCAAGACAGTTGAAAATTACCACGATTTGACTCTGCCTCCAACACAATACTATGTATCATTCTACAAATGGTTGGATCAAACTGCAAAGGTAAATGCAATCGTGAATATGGGAACCCATGGAACTCTTGAATGGTTGCCGGGCACTAATTTGGGTGCTGTTGAAGGTGACTGGACATTTGAGCTAACCTTGAATCCGACCCTATATCCTTATATCGTATCAAACCCTGGTGAAGCAATGGTTGCTCGTGACAGGATTGCGGCATTGCTTATTACCCATATGACTCCTGCAATGGTAACATCTGGTTTATATGGTAACTACACTGTGTTAAATAATTATATTACATACTATAAGGACCAGGTGGCTCTCAATGTAACTTCAAATGCGGAAGAGTATAAGGCTAAAATCATTAATTTGGCTCCAAGCCTAGGTTTCAGAAACTATACAAATGCTGAAACATTTGAACAATGGTTGGATGATTTGCATTTGTATTTGGAGGCAATGAGTGATGATTTCATAAGTTACGGTTTACATACTTTGGGTAAAATATTGACCGGTGAAGAGCTTGTGGAAGAGGTCATTACAATTACAACTTCCCAGACCAAAATCTACACATACATCATGGAACTCCTGTATCCTGAACTGAAAGGATTGAATTTCTATGAAGACATTTCAGGAAACCTGAATTATCTCACTCAGGCCAGTGCAATCAAACAGTTCCTAAAGGATTATGTAACGGATTTGGTAAACGGTTCTTCAATAAGTGAACTGACACAGAAATATGGAATTCCAGTTGGATCTTCATTATACAACTCAACATTGTACGCCGCACAGGTGATTGTCAACATTCAAAACAACAATGAATGGAATGCAATATTCACTGCTCTTGAAGGAGGATATGTGAAATCCGGACTCTTTGCAGACCCTTCCTATGGGGATTCAATTCCTACAGGTTATGACGGTTATGCATCAGACCCTACAAGGATGCCTTCAGAGTCAGCTTATGAATCTGCAATCAAGATTGTTGATTTGCTCCTGTCCGAATATTATGAAAAACACGGCAAATGGCCGGAATTGACTTCATTGATCTTATGGGGTACTGAAATATCAAGAACTGAAGGTATCGGTGTTGCTGAATTCCTGTATTTCCTTGGATGTAAGCCTGTATGGGCAGACAACGGTAAGGTCATTGATGTTGAAATGCTTCCTTTGGATAAGCTTACAGTCAAGTTGGCCAACGGCAGCGTTGTAAACAGACCTAGAATTGATGTGTTCGCAAGTATCGTTACAAGCAATAAGGATTGGCTCACATGGATGTTGAAAGCGGTAAAATTCGCTGCTTTTGCGGAAGGCGAAAATGCAAGCAACAACTTTGTGAAAAAGCATTATGCTGAAAACCCTTCACTTGACAGGCTGTTCGGTCTTCCGGGCAATGTCCTTGAAGGAACCGGTATGTCAACACTCATACCGAACACCGCCGATTGGGATATAAATACTGTCAATGAGTTTGCAATGGACGTATATCTCTCAAGGGTATCCTATTCATGGACAATAGATGATAAAGGTAATATTGTAATAACAAATCAGAAGGATAACTTCATATATCTGCTCAACAGGACTGATTTAATCACACAGAACTTTGACAGTACATGGAGACTCTTTGATTCAGATGATTACTATGACTGGTTTGGCGGATTATATAATGCAGCCAATGTATTGAAGGAAAGGTCAGGTCAGTCAAGACCGGACACTTCATTTGTGGATATAAGAAGCAAAAACAATTATATTGCAAGAACTTATGAAGAGGAAATCGAGTTTGAAATAAGGACAATGCTTTTGAACCCTAAATATTACATGCCGCTCATTACTGGTGGTGGTGCTGGAATGAACTCCTATGCGGCAAGATTCCAAAACATGTTTGGAGGTTTAACAGTAAGTGGAAACAATCTTGATTCACAATTAGGTAATCAATTGGCCAATGAACTGTTGGGTATGGACGGCTATGTCAACAGCGCAACCACTGCAGCAGGTTATCAGACATCACTTGCATGGATGATTTATCTTGCAGACCAGGGAACATGGAATGCAGATCCTAAGGCAGTTCAGGATTTGGTTGACAAATATATGGATAATGTAAACAAATATGGTGTAGCATGTTGTCACCACACATGTAAGAACCTCGCATTCAATGCGCAGCTAATCCAAATGAGCTCACTTACTCCGGCTCAAAAGCAAAAATTCGCAGAGATTCTTGCACAGGCAACCAATACCGATCCGTTATATCAGATGCCTGAGGAGGACCAAAGTTCCAACTCACAGCAAGGCGGTTCAAGCAATGGTGCTTCAAATGCAGGAAATCAAAATTCCAATGCGCAGCAGTTGGTAAATGGAACATCAAATGATAAATCCAGCAGCAGTGATGGTGGAAGAACTGCTGTGGGTGCAGATGCTTCAGAAGGTGGTGATGCAAGATCTACCAGTGAACTTTCAAGTTCTGAAAGTTCTGCTTCTGACGGTGGTGCTGGCGAATCAGGTGCTAAGGCATATGAATTGTCAGATAAATCTGCATCAAAATCCGCAAGCGCAACCGAATCAAGCATGCCGATTTTTGTCATCATTGCAATAATTGTTTTAATTGCAATATTCCTAGTCGGATATGCAAGAAATGATGAAGATGAATATGATGATTACTAATTAATCATCAACTTTTTTTTATTTTTTTCAAATTTAGTAATTTTTAAATATACTTTATTTCAATACATAATAATAGTATAAATTATTTATGTAAAAGAGGTATATCATGATAAAAAAAATTAATTTTATATTAGTTTTATTACTCTTATTCGTGTCAGTAACTGCAGTAAGTGCTGTTGACGATACAAACGACACGGTAGGAATTGATGAAGCTATTAGTGACATTTCTGATTCAAAAGAAGTATTGACTTTTGATGAGGATATCTTAAGTTCTAGTTCTCACACTGTAAATCAAACAAGTTACTATAATTATTTTGATGCAAATAGTGGTGAGTTAAAAGATTCTTCAGTTAATGAAGGGGATACAATTAACTTGGATGGAGATTTCTCCAACGTTAATTTTGTCTTTAAAAAATCAATAAATGTTGTTGGAAAAGAGAATGTCAGATTTTCTAATTGTATGTTTACATTTTCTGATGGGGCTTCCGGAAGTTCTATTTCAAAATTGAACATTTTCAATACAAAAGAAACAACATATGGAATATTTTTAAATGGAGTAAGCTATTGTACTATTCAAAATTGTTTTATAAACAATACGGGTGTGTCTTCTTATGCTGTATGTATTGCAAACAAGGCAAATTACAATAATATAACAAATAACAGTCTTAATGCTTATGGAATAACCTATGGTCATGGAACTAGGTCAACAACTCCATTCCTTGTTTCAGGTGCTCATCATAATTATATTGCCAGTAATTATATTGGCTGTGATGATGCCAATGGAATTTATTTGTCAAGTTACTCTGGAGGGCCTTTGAAAGGGGGTGAATCCAATTTTAATGTAATTTACAATAACACTGTAAAATATAATGTTTTGCCCACTTCTTGGGCATATGGTATTCAGATTATGGGTTCAAACAATACGATGGATTCCAATAGGATTATTGGTGCATTTAGGGGAATTTCTACATCAAATGTAGGTAATAGGATTATCAATAATCGGATTATAAATTTAACTGGGGCGGATTATAATCATCCTACCATTGAAGTTGGTGGGGATATTGGTATTGTTGGAGCTTCCAATTCAATAATAGTTAACAATACTATAATTAATGCAAGAATACTTTCCAGTGGTTCTGCAATTTCTGTTTTGGACAATTCAATTGTTGAAAATAACACTGTACAAGTGGCATATAGGGGAACAGGTATTCATCCACAAGGATCCAACATCGATATAAGAAATAATAAAATTTCAACACTTTCAGGTTCTGGAATTCTATATAATACATATTCATATAATCTTCGCATAATTGGAAATAATATTACAAGCCAATCTGGAGTGGGTGTTTTAATTCAGAAATTAAGCTCAAAAAGAATGCCTGGAAACATTACCATTACAAACAATTATATCTTCACTGGAAATAAATATGCAATCGATGCAAGGGATGCAAATGCGGATTCAGTTAATGTAATTGGTTCAAATACTATACCAAAAAACGGAGGAATAGTTGTTACTCCTGAAGGAGAATATGACCCTACAAAACCAATTTACAACTTCGATGGAACAGTCTATACAGTTACTCCTTCTAATTTATATGTGGATTATCTGGAAGAAAATGGTGCATTTAAATCAGATATTAAAGATGGAGACATATTGAACTTTGAAGGGGACTTTTCAAATGAAATAATTATTGTAAATGCAAAAGTTAAAATAAATGGTGCAAATGCAACATTTTATAACACTACTTTTAGGGTATCTTCTGATAGCGTTTGGCTTGAAAATTTAAAAATAATAAACAATGAGTCTAGCAGAGTAAATTCATGGGGTATAGTTGTTTATAAGGTCTTTGGAGCAACTATTAAAAATTGTGATATTGAAGTATGGGATCCTAATGCGGCTTATGCGATTTATGTAGTCGAATCAAGTAGTGTTGATGTATTAAACAATAAATTATTCTCAAGCGGTAATTATTTGACCTATACTTTATTGGCACATACTGTAGAAGACTGCAATTTCATTAACAATACTATTGTGACCTTAGGAACTGGCAATGCATATGTTCTTTCAGGAGGTGAGACATGTATTGACGGTAACCAGAATTGTCTTGACGGTAACTGTTTGGATGGTAACTGTTTGGATGGCAATTGTCTTGACGGTAACCAGAATTGTCTTGACGGTAATTGCTTTGATGGAAACCATTTTGTTACTGGAATCTTTAGAACCTATGGAATCTTGATGATTTATGCTTCTGGAAGTACCGTTTCTGAAAATGAAGTAAATGTAACATCTAAGTTAAACAGGACATTACGTACTAATGAATCCACAAACTCCTTGGTTGGAATAGATTTATATTATAATTCTCATGATAATGTTTTCTCAAAAAATGAGGTCTATGTATACGGTAATGATAATTACATTTATGGTATGGGAGTTTTAGGCTATTATGAGGGTCATGATGCCCCTAAAGGTCAAGGTGCAACAAATACTCAATTCATCAACAATAACATAATCCTTGAAGGAACATATTTCACTGAAGGATTTGTCATAGGACATGAATCTGGAGATACAATTATCACATCCAATACAGTTAATGCAAAATCAAATAATGTATCTTATGGAGTAAATCTTGAAACTCCTCAATATACCACAATTAATAAAAATACTTTCTTATTGAATTCAGATGTCATATATGGAATGGAAATTTTCAGCTCAAACAATAATATAATTAGCAATAACAATCTTGACATGAATGGTAAGTTGGTTTATGGATTAGCACTTTCAAACTCTGCAAACAACCAGATATTTGAAAATACTATCTTTGCCAATGGTACCGGTGAAAATATAGGATTTAATAATCATGACAGTATTCCGGAAGGTAATGCAGGAATTTATATTTTCGCAAATTCATCCTACAATAACATTACCAACAATAAAATCACATCTAGAACAGGCTATGCAATAAGCATCGATGATGTTGCAGTTAACAACACTGTTTGCGATAATAATTTGAAGTCAGAGTTCGGAATAGGGGATGATGCGGTAAATGCCACATCAGATAATTTTGTTCAAGATAACTATAATTATCTGGTGACTGGAAAATTGGAAGATATCAAAATTAAGTATTTAGAAGAAGGAACATTTGTTTTCAATACTTCCGATAGCGGTTTAGAAGATGCAAATGTGGAATTCATGGATGTTGATGGAAATGTTGTCGGAGCTAGCGTAATTAAAAGTGGGTCTGCTACATTCAAATACAATTTTGCTGAATTCACTCCTGCCTCTTATACAATATATGCAAAGGTACATGCCAAAAACTATAAATTAACTGAATTTTCCGCATTGCTTACTGTAGGCAACGGGGACCTGGCTGTTTTGGTAAGTAATGTTACTGGAGCAGTGGCTCGAAATGCAGTATTCAAAGCTCTCGTTAAAAATATTTTAGGCGAAGGGGTTTCCGGCATATCCGTTGAGTTCTGGGTCAATGACGGAACCCTAATCTATATTGGTAAGACCATGACTGACAAGGACGGTTCAGCAATTTTAAATGGTGAAATACCTCAAATATACTCTGATAATCCTAAAATCATTGCAAAGATTGACAATCCGAATTACTTTAACTCCGTATCCGAAACAGCTAATCTAACTGCACATTGGCTTACTAAAACAAGTATTGTTTTAAATTCTAATGTTTATCCTGATGGGGTTTTAGCCATATTGAAAGACCAATATGGTAAGGCAGTATCCAATAAATTAGTCTTTGTTAAAATCGGTTCAAGTGACTACCAATTGATTACAAATTCCAAAGGTGAAATAACAATGCCAATTTTATCTAAAGGAACTTACAGCATTTCAGTTTCATTTGTTGGTGATGAACAGTATTATGACTCCAAAAACAGTGCGAGAGTGAATGTGCTTTCTTCCTTGTCTGGAAGCTCTAATGCGGTCGTATATTATGGAAACACAATAACATATAAGGTTCGCGTTAAAGGGTCCGACGGTAGTTTTGGTGCAGGAAATACTGTGACAATCAAAGTCAATGGTCAAACTTACAAGGTTAGCACTGATAAGAATGGTTATGCAACTAAAGCCATCAAATTGAAAACTGGCTCTTATACAATAACTGCTGAATTTAAGGGAGATAAAGTTTCAAACAAGTTAACTTTCAAACCTACATTGTCAGCAAAAAATATCGTTAAGAAAAAGGCTAAAAGAATCAAATTTTCAGTTAAGGTAGTTAATAAAAACGGAAAAGCAGTTAAAAGTAAAAAAGTGACCTTTAAGATTAAAGGCAAAAAATACACCGCCAAAACCAATAAAAAGGGTGTTGCTACTGTATCAATTAAGAATTTGAAAGTGGGTAAGTTCACCATTACTTCCAGTTATGGTGGATGCACTATAAAAAATACTATTAAAATTAAAAAATGAAGGTATTTCACCTTCATTTTACTTTTTTTTCAATATTAGTTTAATAACTTTTAAATATATTTAATTAAATATTTTAAACTGTAGTCAATTTTTTATTCTTATATTTTTAAAAATATTCGACTATATTTTTTTATAATTAATCATTTATTAATGAGGTGAAATTATTAAAGGAAAGAGTTTGCTTATTTCATTGCTCTTGCTTTGCGTTTTAATGTTTGCTGTAAGTACAAGCTTTGCTGCTGATGGAAATGTTACTTTAGGTGAAGTGGATGATGAAATGGCTATTGATGATAACGTTCTAAGTGTTGGGGAAGACACCGAAGCACTTAGTGTTGATGATGAAAGTTCAAATGTTGTTGGTTCAAGTGCAACTGTAACTAATAGTTCCTTCCATGATTATTTTGATGATCAGGGTACATTATTGGATACAGTAACAGCTGATGAGTTGCAATTTGAAGGAGATTTCAGTGAGGTTGATGTAAATTATATAACTATTGGAAAATCAATTAAATTAACTACTAATGATGCTGTATTCAAAGGGGTAAGTTTTGTTATCAGTGCAAATAATGTTGCAATTGATGGATTTAAGTTAACTGGTTCAGATTATTCTTTGTTTACAATTAGTGATGTTTCTAATGTAACTATATCAAATTGTAATATAAATTTCACAGCTATTGAAGGTTCAAACAGTTATGCAATATATGCTGTTTCTGTTGAAAATTTAAAAATTCTTAAAAATACAATTACCTATGTTGGAAATACTAATGGAACTACAATTAATAATGCGATTTATGTAGAAGGAGATTCTAATACTAAAAAAGCTTCTAAAAATATTACAGTTGAAGGGAATACTTTTGACATTGCTATTCCTTCAGTTGAAATAAATTATATGACTATGCCATATACAACATATTCTGAAGGTATTGTTTTCTTTTTCTGTGAAAATCTTAAATTCGTTGATAACAAAGTAAATTTAAGATATAACACTTTTACATTAGGAAAAACTAGTCCAGACAGCATTTATGCACTTGCTGTAAAATCTAATGAAAATAGTTATGAGTATGGTTGGGATGATGATGATAATCTAATCTTTACATATCCAATCACTTCCAAAAATATTGTAATTGCTGGAAATACATTTAATGTCCAAGGACATAATTGTACTTATGCCCTTGCCTTTGCTGCAGACAACTTTACTATATCAAATAATAACTTTAATGTAACTTCTGAACATTATTCTAATGCTATTACACTTAATCATCTTTCATGTAATGGTAATGTAAGCGATAATGAAGTTTTCGTTGAGGCTTCAGATGCAGTTTATGGATTTTATTCCTATGCATGGGCAGCTCCTATTAGTGATGTAACTTATAAAAACAACAAAATAATTGCACAAGCTTATATGGCTTGTGGTATGGAATTTGCTGAAGATACTACAGTTATTGATAGTAATGTAATCACTACAGTCGGTAATTATACTTATGGCATTGCTTTAAGTTTAAGAGGAGACTCTAAAAAAGGATTAGTATTCAATAATACTATTTTTAACTTTGGATCCAACGTGGGTGTTGATGAAACTGGAGACTCATTAACTCCTAAAGGAAGCTCTATGGCAATCACTGTAAAATCTTATGCTGACGATGTTGATGCAACAATTAAGGAAAATGCTATTTATTCAACAAATATTGGTATTCAAGTTGTTAAAGAATCTAAAAAAATTACTTTAGATAATAATACTATCAGTGTGAGTGCTAACAGTGGTAAAGTTGATAACTATGCTATTGTTGCTGAAGAAGTTGATGATTTAAGAATTATTAACAACGATGTAAATTACGCTGGTTTAGTGGATAATCAATTCGTAATCGTTGGCTATACTGATTATGGATATCCTATTTATGATACTTCTAATAATACTTGTGCTTATGGTATTTATGTTAAAAAGAGTAATGTGGTAATCAAGAATAATGATTTTGATATTGCCATTCCTACTTTTGTTGTTAACTGGGGTGCTACTCGTGAATCTTTCAGTGAAGGTATTGTATTGGTCGGTTGTGATGATTTAGAGTTAGCTGACAACAATGTCACTATATCCACTAACAATGGGTCTAGTGTGGATACTGTTTACGGTATTGACATTTTGAACTCTGCTAATCCTGATATTAAAAATAACAATGTAACTCTTAAATCCATTGGTTATCTTTATGCTATCATTATAAATGATAATAATTTCAATATTTCTGGAAATGATATTGTTGTAAGTTCTGATAAATATGCTTGCGGTATTGATGTTGAAGGTGCTGCTAAAGGTGTAATTGATGGCAATAATATATCTCTCGAAGCTAGTGAATTTGCTTATGCAATTTACACTGGTATGATTTCAGGGGAGGTTAATGTTAATATAACTAATAATGATATTGAAGCTGAAGCATATTATGTTGTTGGTTTGGAAATTGCTGCTAAAAAAGCTTTAATTGAACATAATAACGTCGATGTAAACGGTAATCGCACTATTGGTGTTGGAACTAAAGTTTCTGATGTAACAATTAAGGACAATGCTATTAATGCATTAGCTTCCAATGAAGGTAATATCTCAATTTGGGATGGTATGGGCACTCTTAACTCTGCTATCAAAGTAATTGAAGGAAATGCAACAATCTATAATAACTCTGTTTCTTCTAACGCTATTGGTATCAATGTTGATTCTACAAATGATAAAGTAAGCATCGAAAAGAATATAATTGTTGTAAATGCTAACAGTGGTAAAGTTGATAACTATGCTATTGTTGCTGAGGAAATTGATGATTTAACTATTGTCAATAATGATGTTACATTCTCTGGTAAGGTTGATAATCAATTCGTAACCATTGGCTATGATGATTGGGGTAATCCAATTTATGATTCCTCTAATAATACTCATGCTTATGGTATTTTTGTTAAAAACAGTGATGCTGTGATTGAGTATAATGATTTTGATATTGCTATTCCTACTTTTGCTGTAAACTGGGCTGCTGGTCGTGATTCTTTCAGTGAAGGTATTGTTTTAGTCGGCTGTGATGATGTAATATTTGATTATAATAATGTTACTGTAACCGTTAATGGAGGCGATAGTCAGAACACTATTTATGGTGTGGATATTTTTAATTCTGAAAACCCTTGCATTGAATACAACAATATTACTGTAAATGGTGCAGGTTATACTTATGCTATTATTATTAATGATGAAGGTTTCATTATTTCCGAAAATAATATTACTGTAACTTCTGATGAATATGTTTGTGGTATTGATGTTGAAGGAACTGCAGAAGGTCAAATTGCAAATAATATAATAAACGCTGTTGCTTCTAATTCCGCTTACCCAATTTACTCCGGAATGAATTATTTACCTGTTGATATAGCTATCTATGAAAATGATATTACTGGTGAAGCTTACTATGTTGTAGGTATTGAAGTGGGTGGAAATGATGCAGAAATCGAAGACAATGAGATTAAAGTTAGTGGTAATCATACTATTGGTATTGGTGCTTTTACTGATGAAATAACTATTAATGATAACACCATCATTTCCGATGCTTCAAATGAAGGTAATAAATTTGTTTGGGATCAATTGGGAACTGAAACCGCAGGTATAGTTGTGAAAAAAGGTAATTTCACCATTACTGACAATGTCATTTATACTACTGGTGATTATGCAGCTAACTTAGGTGACAATAACGGTACTATCTCAGATAACCAAATGACAAGTAATGTTGGTGCAGGTGATGACGCCATTATTGGATTAGGTAATGTAACTGCTGAAGGAAACACTCCTGCTCCTACAGATAAACTCAAAGTTATCATCGCCGCTAACTCATTTACCAAAGTTTATGGCACTGATGATCTGTTTGTAGTTAAACTTTTAGATGAATACGGCCGTCAATTATTTAATAAGACAGTTAAAGTATTAGTTGCTGGTCAAACATTCATTAACACTACTGATGAGTCTGGTAATGTGGCATTTAACATTAATGTCATTCCTGAGGAATATCTTGCTGAAATTAAATTTGATGGTGATGATAACTACACTTATAAATCTATTTATAAGGCATTTACCATTGAAAAAGCACCAGCTGCTTTCGTTGCTCCTGCAATAAGCATTTTGGTTTCAGCAGAAAAATCAGGTTACAACTATAATATCGTATTAAAAGACAATGCCGGCAATGCTTTAGCAGGTCAAAACGTAACTATTGTCTTTAACGGCAAGACCACTACTGCAACTACCAATGATAAAGGTGAAATCACCTATAATGTGGTTGCTGCAAAAGCAGGCAGTTATGATATGACTTTAAAATTCGATGGTAACAGTTTCTATGCTGCAACAACTGCAACTGCAACCATTAAAGTCAACAAAGAAGCTGCCAAATTAACTGCTAAAAAGAAAACTTTCAAGGCTAAAGTCAAAACCAAAAAATACACTGTAGTCTTAAAAGACAGTAAAGGTAAAGCAATCAAAAAAGTTAAACTCACTTTAAAAGTTAAAGGTAAAACCTACAAAGCAACCACCAACGCTAAAGGTAAAGCTACCTTTAAAATCAAAAACTTAAAGAAAAAAGGCAAATACACCGCTAAAGTTAACTTTGCTGGAAACGACCTTTACAATAAAGTTGCAAAATCAGTTAAAATTACCGTTAAAAAATAGAGATTTTTAATCTCTATTACTTTTTTTATTTTTTTAACAGTTTATCAACTGAACTTGATTTTTTCACAAACTTTAAATATCCTTTTATTTGAATATATTATTATAGTCAATTTTTGATTATATTTCTTCAATATAATTTGACTACTTTTATCAATTGGTATAAAAGGAGGTGAAAATAATCAAGAAAAAGAATATTGTTATTACATTAATATTTATTTGTTTTGTATTGTTATCTTTAAATTTTGCTTTTGCAGCTAATGAAACGGATATTGATGATAAAAGCTTGTTATCTGCTGATTCAACCATTGTTCCAGAAGAAATTCCGGATTCAACATCGGATGATGTGCTGACTATTGATGATACTCAGGATGTAATTTCCGCTCAGAATAGAACGTTTGAGATTACTCAAAATAACTATGAAAGTTATTTTGACATTCGAACAGGTAAAATCAGGGATGATTCGGATATTTCCAGTGGAGATACATTAAAAATCGGAAATATTTCAGGTCGGGCTTTTGTTATTGATCGTCAACTTACATTGATGCCGATTTCTTCAAATGATGAAATATCTAATGGTTTTATTCATTTAATTAAAGGTAGTGACGGTTCAACAATTACAAATCTTACTATTAACAATACTAAAGGCACTTTAACACTTAGGGGTGTAACCGTAGGCCAATTACATGGTATTTGGTTATCCAATTCAAATAATAACCTTATCTCTTATAATACGATAAGGGTTGCAAATACTGGTGGAGTTTATGCTATGCCTATGGGCTGGTCTAGTAATAATAGGATTATTTACAATGACATGAAGACTTATGTTACTTGCAACATAATTATGGGGCAGTGTCACAATAACCTGATTTCCCATAATAGTCTTGAAGTATTGTCGTATTCGGAGTTATCCGTTACAAATCTAATTTATTTTAATCCTTTTGGTCATGCTGATTATTCTGGGTCTCCATTATGTGAAGGCAACATAATTTCCTATAACTATCTGAAGGGGTATTGTACAATGCCGATGTCTATAATCATCCAGGCACAATACGCCAGTCATGATGGTACGGTTATTGCAAATAATACTATTATTAAAGGGTCATATGGAATTAACCTTGGTGGGGAAAATGTTTCAGTTTATGGAAATGTTGTACAAGGAAGTGCCATTGGTATTTCAGTATCCGGCGGCGACTTTACCGTCCATGATAATAATGTTAGTGGAGAAAGTCTTAGTGTCGGTATTCAGGCTTCAGGTAGTGTAGGAAAGTCTTGTGAAGTACATGACAATAGTATAACATTTACCGATGTTACTTCAGGTATGACAATAACCAATCATGTTTATGCTCATGACAATAGGATTAATATTAAAGGATATGGTATTGGGATAAACGTTAAGGGTGATCACAATACTGTAACATATAATAGTATTAAGAACTATCATGATGAAGGCATTTCTGTATTGGGAAGTTATGATGTCATAGATAATAATATTGTCAATACCAAAAGTATAGGTATTGCGATACCTGGAAGTACAAATGGTGGAAGCAGATATTATAACGACACCATTACTAATAATAGGATAACTAGTGAAAGTTATGGTATTTCAGTAAATGGTCTGGTTTACAATACTGTTATTACAGATAATATAATTGAAACCAATCAAACCGAAGGTATTAATGTGGAGGTGACCGATCCGTTATCCAACACTCAATTGGATAACATGGTTAATGGAATTATCCTAAATTCAACTGCAATCATAGTCAATGACGGTAATTTTTATGAATATTTTGATAAAAATGGTTATTTGACTTATGAATTCCCAGAAAATAAGACTAAAGTAATATTTTTAACATTTTTAACAAATAAAAATCTTTTCTTTAATGACAAAATTAATGTAATCAGTAACAGGATGAATAACCTCCTATTTAATGTTACTCTTACATTTGAACCTGATTCTGATGGGTCTTTGGTTAGGGATTTTAATTTTGTTAATTATGATAAGGAGGCGATTATCTTAAATCATGTTAATGATGTAAGTATCACTCGCAACAGCATTACCGAAATATTCAGAAGAGGCAGTTTGTCAAACTCTGCGATTCTTATTCAGGATGTTTGTGAAAATTCGATAATTTCGCACAATGACATTTATGTAAATTCCAAAATTAACTATACTTATGCGATTAATGCACCTGCATTCAATCCGACCACCAGACTCATGAATAAAAAATTATCTAGCGGATTTTCAGTTTTGGAAAATACGATTATCATGATTTCCAGTGGTGTTGTTGAGGCAATTTACACAGATTCCTTGTCTGAAAGTGAATTTATTTCTAATAAGATAAATGTCATTTCGGATGATTATGCATATGGTATCGCATTTGCAAATTTAATTGGACAACTTTCTGGATTAAATGTTACATGCAATGAAATTGTAATTCACAGTAAGCAAATGGCATACCTAATTGAATTCCACATGGTAAATAATTCAACCATTTCAAATAATCATCTGTATGGTGATTGTAATGGAGTTTATGGTATTGCTACCTACATGTCCAATAACATTTCCATCGAAAATAATGATATTTCAATTTATGGAGGAAATTTATCTGAAATTCCGGGAATTTCTGATGTGTTGGGTATTGGAAACTCAGCAATAGCAATCATTAAGGATACAAATTACACTGCAATAATCGGCAATGTAATTTATTCAAATGTAACAAACCCGATAGATGCGGTCAATATGACAGATGACGGCAAATTGGATGTGTCTTCAAACTCATACATTATTGATGACAATAACTATGACATCTATTTCGATGATGAAGGAAACTTTTATTCAGATATGGTAATGCCGAATAGTATTTTATTGCTGAATAATTTGACAAAAGGCCAAATAATGAAAATCAACATGCCGGTTGATATTTCATCATATGATATGGAGATTCCTTCAACAGTTTCATTGATAATTGATGGGAATGCATCAAATATAAAAATTTATGATATGCATCTTGTAAATTCTACAATTGAATTGAATAATGCTTCAAATGTCGTCATAGTGAATAGCCTGTTTAATTCGTCCCTTTCAAATATTTTGAGTATAAATGAAGGTGAAAATAATTTATTCATTAATAATGTGATTTACATTAATTCAACCAATGTTTCCGCAATAGTATTGAATAAAACAGAATCCAATACAATAAGGGATAATAATTTTGAAATCACTGGTGAAATTGCCAAAATCATCGTGAATGATGCCGGATATAATTTGTTGATTGAGAATAATGATATGAATGCAACCTCAAACGATTTAATCTTTATTCATTCAATAAATTCAAATCAGGATAAAATCATGAATAACAATTTGGCCGGCAGTGCAGATTCAATTTTTGGCTATTATGCATCTAATGTGAAATCCGGTGAAGTGAGTTTTAACAATGTTGAGATTGTTGGAACTGGAAATGTTACAAATCAAACAGCAATATATTACGGTGATGGTTCATCAAATAATATTGTCAGTGAAAATTATATTGTTACATTTTCTAAAAATGCGGATGATTATGCTGTAATTTCCATGTCAACTCCTGATTTATTCAATACAGTCGTTAAGAATTTTTTAGTCAGTTCAAATGGTTCAAAACGTTCTGATTTTGCAGTTTATGGATTATATGATATCGTGCATACGAATGCTCCTATGGATATCTATGTTTCACAAAACGGTAGTGACATAACTGGGGGTGGAACAATTTTCGCTCCATATGCAACACTATCAAAAGCTGTACAAAATGCATTAAATCATTGTAAAATCTATATTATGGATGGAAATTATGTCGACTCCGACATTCGGATTGATAAAAATTTAACGGTTATTGCAATGAATCCTGGCAAGGTAACAATAAATGCTAATTTAAAACAGTTATTCGATATTGGTAAAACAGGTATTCTTTCAATTTCAGGTGTCATAATTGAAAATGCACATAATGTTGATGGAGGATCAGTATTTGTGAATAATGGTAAGTTATACATTAACAATTCTGTAATCTGCAATTCCTCATCTTATTATGATAATTCCAATCCTGTATTTGACCATAATGTCACTTATAATCGTGAAGGTGATGTTGAAACAGCTCACACTCTTGATTGCAGTGGCACTGGAAAAGGAGGGGCAATTTTAAATAATGGAAATCTTGTAATAGACTCCAGTGTATTCTATAACAATTTAGGTCATTGGGGAGGAGTAATTGCCGATTATGGCCAGACATACATAAACTCCTCATTGTTCTATGATAATGAGGGCGTTCATGGAGGGGTTATATATACAGATTCCAAAAGCGATTTGTCTATTGAAAATTCAATATTCAATCACAATACTGCACTGACTTCCCTTGACTATTGCGCTATTAGGCTATCAACAGTCATGTGGTCTATTGTTGACGGAAATCATCATAAGCAGAGTTCCGAATGTGAATCTCCAATTGGTTCCGGTGGGGTTATTTATACCAATAACACTTCAGTATCCATTTCAGATTCAAGTTTCAGCGATAATTCCGCTCAAAGGGGAGGAGTGATAGCAACACAATGTGACAGTTTCACATCCCAATCTAATTTCAATTCCAATGTGGATTTAATTTTGGAAAATTGTTATTTCTTCAATAATAGGGCAAATGATACCCGACGTGCTTTAGGTTCAGTTGACTTGGATTACTTTGAGTATTATAATGATTATGATGGTGGAGTGGTTTACGGTACATATGATAAGTTATATGTTTTATCCTCTGAATTTTATTATAATCAGGCTACCACCGATGGTGGAACATTGTACGCCAAAGCCAACAACGGTAAGATACTAGACTCAACATTTAGGGAAAATATCGCCGGAATCAGTGGTGGAGCATTAGATTTGGCTAAAAACTTCTTGATAATGAGGACGGTCATATCAAACAACACTGCTAGGTATGGTGGAGCTATAGAATATGATTCCTATCGATATTATGGTCATATTCAGGATGCTTTCAATGTTTACAACTCAACAATATCCAATAACAGAGCATTGAATATGGGTGGCGCATTTAATGTTGGTTCAGGAAATATGAATATACATGACTGCAACATTGTAAACAATTTTGCTCCGGCATATACGACTATCCATTCAATGGGTGGAAGTTACTCCATTGATATGAGATATAATTATTGGGGTATTTCTCCAACAGGATATGACGGACCTGATAATTCGGTTTGGAATGTTAATAATAATGTATTTAAACCATGGCATAGGCAATGGGTAAAATGGGAACCTCCTGAGGTCACAATAGATCCTGTTGTTCCTGGCCCTGAAAAACCTGTCGATCCTACTCCTGAAAACCCTGGTGGTTCAAAACCGTCTCCAGGTGGTTCAAGCACTCCAAATCCTACTTCCACAGGTACAAGTACTTCTACCGGCAATTCAATCGGTGGACATGGTAATGGTAACGGTAATGGTAACGGTAACGGTAATGGTAACGGCAATGGTAATGGTAACGGTTATTCCGGTTCAGGTGATGGGTCAAACTTGGGTCCGGGAGGTTCCGGAACCGGTCATGGAGGGTCATATTCGAATTTGCCGGGATACAATTCGTATAATGGTCAAAATATTCGAGGAACCTCTGATAGGGACGGTCAATCTGATGTTGATTCCAATGTTGATGGTACCGTTAATTCCAACAGTTTAAGCAAATCCAATAGTTCCAACTATAATGCAGATCTTGCAAGTGTTGGAATGACTGCAAATTCAGCTGCTGCTTCTTCAAGTTCTGAAGGAGGTTCTCAAGGAGCCGGAGAATCAGGTTCCAGTTCCTCTTCTGGAGGAGTATCTGATGTTGATGTGGCCAAATCATATGAGATAACTGAAAAATTGGAAGAGTTGGTGGACAATAGCATTTCAATGACTGCATTTATTGTTTTGGAGATTATTGTATTGTCTCTACTAATAATAGGTTATAGACGTAAACAAAAAGAAAATGAAGATAATTATTAATTTTTTCATTTTCTATTTTTTCCTTTTTTCAATTGAATTTGATATTTAATAAAAACTTTTTTATATCATTTTTTATAAGATATATAATATGCTTGATTATTTTATAAGGTATAATTAAAGAGGTGGTATGATTTCATATAAAAAATGTATGCTTATAATATTGGCATTTGTTTTGATATCTTCAATGGCAGTAGTAAGTGCAGATGATTCTAATCAGACCGAAATTGCTTCATCAAATCATCCTGAAACAGTTTTGGGGGATGATTTCGACACTACTGTTGAAGAAGTCCATGAATATTATGTGAGTGGTGACGGTGATGATTTTGTAGGAAATGGTACGCCTGAATCTCCATTTGCATCAGTGGGGTTTGCTGTTAGTGTTGCAAATAACAATTCTAAGATTATAGTAAGGGACGGAACATATAAGGGAACTTCAAATACTGGAATTACAATTAACAAACATTTGACCATTGAAGGTCAGTCCAAAGCGACAATCAACGGTGAAAATAAATATTGGTTTTTTAAGGTCAGTCATGACTCATCATTGACTTTAAATAATATTAATTTCGTAAATGGTAAAACAGACTCCTACAGTCAATTGGGTGTAATAAACAATGAGGGGGAGTTGAGTGTAAACAATTCCTCATTTAATAATATGAGGACTGTCATGGCCGCAATTTTCAATGAGGGGTCATTGACTGTAAACAATACCAATGTGGCTAATGCATATTCTGCAAACATGGCACAGATAATTACAAATGTTGGTGATTGTACAGTTCTCAATTCAAAATTCACTGCACATCCTACCTCTTCTTCAGAGGTTGCCGTGACAGTTTATAATTATAAAAATTTGAATGTTATTAATTCCCAGGTGGAAAATTTGCAATCAAATCCTGTTTATGATGAATATAATTATCATTCGGGATTCGTTTTCATTAATAATTCAGTTTGTACCGATTTTGAAATTGGGAATATGACTGCCAGGATATTCAATTCACGGATTAATGGTCAATCTACGCTTAAGGGTGCAAATGTATTTTTAGATAATGTAATCTTTGCTCAAAGTTCATCATTTAGCATATTATCCATTTCAGAGTCAAATATAACCGCAATGCATTCAATCTTTGAGTATACCATTTCATGTTCGTATACTGACTTGAACATAACCTACTCCTCAATTCTGGGACATATTTATGGTGGTGGAAAAATAGGTTTTCTATTTGCTCCATACAATTGGTGGGGTTCAAACAATGGTCCTTCATTTGAATATTTCAGAAACTATTATACTGGATATTGGGCAGTAGCCACATTTGAAACAGAGGATGGCAATCAATCCGTTGGAACAAATTCAAAATTCATAACTGCAATTAACAAATGGAGTGATGGAAGTCGTATTTATGATTTTGCACCTGATGAGTATTTACCGTCAAGACCGGTCTATTTCGAATCACAAAACGGCAGATTTTTGTATCAGTCAGGAACACTCAATAATAATTTCACAAATTATCTAATCAACAACATCCTTGACTGTCTGGTTTATTCTGTAATTGATAATGAAAGGTTGTCCCTTACAATAGGTAATGGAATGTCTGCATATCAATTTTTCGTATCTCCTAACGGTCATGACGGCCCTGAAGACGGAACACTCGAAAAACCATTCTGGTCATTGGAATATGCTGTAAAAAGAGCCGGAAACGGAAATACGATCTGTTTGCTTAATGGAACATATAAATTCAATCCTAATTCTAATGTGGCTATCGATAAAAATCTCACAATCGTCGGATTTGAGGATGTTACTTTAGTCAGAGCAAATGCATTCAGTGTCTTCAATGTTCAGGAATGGGGTAATCTTTTAGTTAAAAACATTAAATTCACAGTTGATGTCAGGGAGTATGATGACCCTATAATTAATTTGATGGGAGGAAATGTAACTATAAGTAATTGTAATTTCACTGGAATAACTGCTCCTTCAATCATATTTACAGTTTCAGGAAACAATTATGGGGGTTTGGTTTATATTGAGGATTGTAAATTCGATGATATTGTGGGTGCCGTTTCTAGGGGAACTGCAAGGACATATGTAAGAAATTCAACATTTGAGAATATCCGGAATTATTATAACTATCAGGGCATGGAATATTATAATAATATATTTCCGATAACATCCTCCATAGAAATATATGATTCTCTTTTCAGACAAAATTATGTGGGAGTTATTAATTTACACCCTTATTCCTATTCATCTTCATCTCTTTTAGGTGCTACATACTCACAATATTCTGAAAGCTATGGAAGATATGCCTATGTTGAAAATACCGTATTTGAGAACAATGTTTTTAAAAGCAGCAGTTATTCAAGCAGCGGGGTCGGTTTGCTGATTCATGACAGTTACGGAACCTTCGATGGATTCGTTAAGAATTGTTCATTTACTGGAAACCGTGGAAAGATAGCCTATGCCACCAATGTCAATGATTGCTACTTTTATAATAATCATGGTGAGGCATATGGTGGTGAAGCCTTGGTGAGTGCGGTACTGATTGAAAATTCAATATTTGAACAAAATTTAAACCAGTATATTGATTATGATGATGCATATCTTGGGGAAGGAATCGCTTCTGCTGATACAATATTGCGGTCTATATTCATAAACAATAGGGCATCTTTTGGAGGTGCCGTTTCAGCCTCAAAACAAGTTCATTACTGCGTATTTGTTAACAATACTGCCAAATATTCAGGAAATGATATATATTCTGCATCGGGTGATGTCGATTATTCAAGCAATTGGTGGGGAGACAATCAAAAGCCGACAACAGACAATATTTTCATTTTCCTTGGAAACTTGAAATTGAACGATTGGGTTATAATGTCTCTTGAAAGTGTTTCCGGCACGGTCGTTGAGGCCGCATTGAATAATTTGGTCGATGATATGGGCAACATCAGGCCAATCGGCTATGAAATGCCTGTAAGACCGGTTTATTTCATGATTAATGGTGGTGCTATCGCTCCTGAATTAACTTATTTGAGCAATAACAGGGCCAACGCAACATTGGCATATGATTTCTATGCTCAGGATTTAAAGGTATATGCCAGGATTGATAATCAACTGTTGGACTTGGATGTTAAAAACACTAACACTCGTATCTTAATGTCTGATGTTGCATTCAAGGGAAAGGATTATAAATATGAGTTAAGTCTGGTTAATGTGAATGGTTATCAGATATTCAATCAAACATTGAATGTTGAAATTGTTGATCCGAGCGGTGAAAGTTATGCATTCACCATTCTGACTGATGAAAATGGCCACGCTAGCTTCAATGTCGATTATCCTATAGGCATTTATACAGTTAATGTGAATTATATGGGAAATGGATATTTTGATAAGTCCAACAATTCTGCAATAATTGAGGTAATTCCATCCGTTACAAGCATTGTTGCTTATAATGCCACATATTACGGTAAAAATAATCGCTATTATGCCATTTTATATGGTGAGGAAGGAAGAAAATTAGTTAATATGCCTATTACATTCACAGTCACAAATTCCAAAGGAATATCCAGTAAGATAGTGGGAACCACTGATATGTACGGCCAATCAGAGATTATTTTCAGTCTTGACGTGGGAAAATACACAATAAGATCAGAATTTTTGGGTGACTCATGGTATAATTCGTCTTTCGTTGAAAGGAGCATCGAAATAAAACCTGCCAATTCAACATTGATTGTTCCTGAAGTCACATTATACGGGCAAGGAAATGTCTATAACATTACTTTAAAGGATGTTTACGGCACATTGATTCGTGGTGAAAACATTGTTGTTACTTTATCTCAAGGAGATATCTATGACAGGTTTGTATTGAAAACTGATGACAACGGTAAGGCCAGTTTGGAAATTAACTATCTTCCAGGAACCTATAATGTCCGGGCGGAATTTAAAGGGGATGAAATTTATGGTCCTAGCGTTAACAGCAGCGTAATCCATGTTGAAAAAGTATTGACTATCCTTTCCGGATTTTCCCATGTCACTGTCCCATTGAAGGGAATTTACACTGTTGTTTTAAGTGACATGTATGGAAAAAGGGTGAATAATGAAACAATTATTTTAAATTGTTATCAGGGAAAATTGATTAAATCATATCGGTTGAGTACTGATTCAAATGGTGAAGCGTCATTCGTCATTGACCTGGATGAGGGAAATTATCTGACCACATTTGATTATGGCGGCAATGAATGGTATGCCGATGCAACAAATGCTGCGACAATTATAGTAAGTAAAGAGGCGGTTTTACAGAATATTCAGATTAATTCAACTGATTTGGTTCAATATTATGGCGAAGACAAATTTTTCATAATCGAGTTCAATGATCCGAACGCATATAGTCAATATGGAAAAACTCTTCAGGTGTCCATTACTTCCGAGGAATGGTCCAGGTCATATGAAGTGATAACTGACGTGTTCGGTTTGGGCAGGCTGAAAATCACATTGAACCCTGGAAAATATAATATCACCTATAAATACTCCAATGACTATTATAATATCTTCGGGTCAGGTTCAAATACCATAACCGTTTATAAGATGCCGACAACCATTTTAGGTAAGGATGTTATTGTGCAATATGGTGAAACAAGGCAATATGAAATAAGTCTTAGGGATGTCAACAATGTTCCGATTAAAAACATGCAGGTTCATGCGGATATTAACGGAACAAAGTATAATTTAACAACAAATAATGACGGTATTGCGAAACTATTGCTTAATTTGGATGAGGGAAGGTATACAATTAGTTATTCTATGGATAATCCTAACTATTTGCCGAGCAATGGCTCTTCAATCATTTATGTTGTAGATTCGGATAAAATCTTAACAAATCTTAATGCAAGAGATATTGTTGCATTGGATAATGAAACGGCCCAATTTAAGGTAACATTGTCTGATCCAATTAATAAGGGCATATCCAGCAGCAAAATTACTCTTGAAATTTCTACATTTGACGGCGAACCTGTTAAAACCATTACAAAAACTACTGATAGGAATGGTATTGTAATGTTTGATTTGGAATTGGAGTATGGAAAATATATTGTCAGGGCAATATATGAAGGAAATGATTTGTATCTGCCAAGCAGTTCAATAAATACGATTGACATAGTATCTTCAGATGACAAAATTAAAACTGTCATGATTAAAGGTGAAACTAACATTAAAAACTCAAAATATTACGTTGTTTTAGCTGATGTTAACGGAACATTGCTTGTCAATATGTCAATCACATTTTCAGTTGATGGAAAGTATTATTCTGCAGTAACTGATTTGGAAGGCAAGGCATATTTGGATGTTGAGCTGTATCCTAACGTATATGCCGTTAAGGCAGTATTTTCCGGGGATGATGATTATAAAAAAGTTTCAACTTCCGCAAAACTGTTCGTATCCGGTGATTCAACACAGTTGTACGCTTTGGAATTGGTCAAGTATTATAGGAACGGTACACAATTCCATGCAAGGCTTGTAAGTAATACGGGTGCCGCTTTGGCCAATAAGACAATGGTTGTTGTTGTGGATAATGTCACATATAACTGCACCACTGATGATGATGGTTGGATTACCTTAAAAGTTGATTTAAAGCCCGGAATATATGATGTTGAATGTTATTATTATGGAAGGATTCCTTTTGAAAATTCATTCAATCAGACAACAATAACGGTTTTAAAAACAGTTTTGGGTGAAAATGCAATCAGGTATTATGGCGAAACTCCTTATTTGAATGTCAGATTCCTTGCAGGCAATGGTGAGTTGATTAAAAATTCTCAGTTTGTTATCAATATTGACGGAACAAATTATATTGCCACAATAGGAAGCGACGGTGTATTCAACTTCAATCTTAATTTGGCTTCCGGAAGCCATGTTATTGGTGTGACAAATCCTTACGATGGCTTTGCCGAAAGCTATGACTTAGAGATATTGCCTACAATATTTGCCGATAAGATTGTCAAATTATTGGGTGATGGCCAGTATTATTCCGTTTTATTTATAGGCAAGGATGGAGTTCCATTGATTGATTGCGACGTTGATGTTATAATTGATGGAATAAAATATGTCCACAGAACTGATTACGCAGGGGAAATTAAGGTAAATATGGAGTTGGCGCCTAAAAGCTACCTTGTCACAGTCATTAATCCGGATACCGGCGAATATATTGAAAGCACCATTGATGTTTTCGCTCCGATTATTGAAAATGAAAATCTGGTGATGTATTATAATAATGGTGCATCATATAAGGTTAAAATCATCGGTAAAAATGGAAAACCGGTTGGCAGCGGTGTTTCGGTCAAATTTAAAATCAGGGATAAGACTTATGATGTGGTGACGGATAAGGATGGATATGCCTCTTTAAGGATCACTCTTAAACCTGACAAGTATACAGTTGTAGTTACATATGCTAACTATAAGGTTTCTAATAAAATTACCGTAAAGCCTGTTTTGACAGCTAAAAACGTCTCTAAAAAGAAAGGAAAGGTGATTAGGTTTAAGGCCAAACTGGTCAATGGCAAGGGCAAACCTCTCAAGGGCAAAAAAATCACTTTTAAATTCAAGGGTAAGAAATACAAGGCTAAAACCAATAAAAAAGGTGTTGCCACTTTAAAGCTTAAATTAAAACTTAAGGTGGGTAAATACACTATCAAAACCAGCTATGGTAAGTCCAAAATTAAAAATAAAATCACCATTAGAAAATAAAATGACTTTTTTCATTTTATTTTTTTTTAATTTTTTTTCAATTATACTTTAATATTTATATATAATTAATTAATTATATTATATATGTCATACTTTATTTTTTCTCAAGTTTATTTAATGCTTTTAGAGTATGGTAAAAAAATAAATATTTATGAGGTGTAATTATTAGAAAATCAATCTCCCTTTTGGGGATCGTCTTATTGATTTTTCTGATTATTGGATCTGTATCTGCAGAAGATTCTAATGATGTTATTTCATCAGATTCTTCTGATGATTTAAGTTCTAATAATTTGGAAAATGATGTTTTAGACGCAGACGAAACTGATGTTGACGATGGAAATTTCGCAGCATTGGATTCAGCAATTCAGAATGTTGATGCCGGAGGAACTGTTCATTTAAATCAAAATGTAACGTTAAATGGCGGAACTTCCGATGAAGAGACTACATACGTAAACGGAATAACTATTAGTAAGGATGTTACTATTAATGGTTATGACCAAACAATAAATGCAACCGATGCCAATGGAAACAAGGTTCGTGTATTTACCATAGGCTCAGGTGCACATGTGACTTTAAAAGATATGACCATCACTGGTGCAAGCTATGTTGGTGATGGTAACCAGATCGGTGGTGCAATTACTGTAAATGGAGGATACCTGACACTGATTAATGTAAACTTCATTAACAATTATGCACAAATGACAGCAAACAGTAAAATAGGTTCTGCCGCAGTAATGGTCTATAACGGAGGAACCGTTAATGTTACAGGAGGATCCTTTGTAAACAACACTCTTAAACATGATCAGGCTCCGAATTCTGCAGGTGGTGGAGCTGCAATAAACGCTAATCAGGGTGGCTCCTCCATATATGTTGATGGAACTTATTTCGAGAACAACGAAGCTATTTTCACTAAAACTTCAAATCAAGCAGGTGGAGGTGCAATTGCTTCTCTCAATTCTTTCGTATCCATTTCCAACTCAGAATTTGTTAACAATAGGTTGACATGTTCTGCATCTAATGCATTGGCGGGGGCAGTGTATGCAATCCCTAATGGCCGTACCTCAAAAGTGGTAAATACTACTTTTAGAGACAATTCTGCCAGTCATGTTTCAGCACTCTATTTCAGAGGCACCGATTTTGTTGTAACTGGATGTTTATTTGAAAACAATTCTGGGGATGACTCCATATCCGCCAAGTTTGAAAATGGTGGCGAAATACATCACAATGCATTTACCGACGGCAAAATTAGTAAAAATCAGTATGTTAATGAGAATAAGGATTATAACTGGGCTTACAATTGGTGGGGAAGCAATGAACCTGCTGATGTGGGAGTCGAATTGACCGACTGGGTTGTCATGACCATGGAACATGATGACACTCATGTCATTGCAAAGTTAACCTCATTAAACAATAATACTTTATTGGATAATCCTGAATTGTTGCCTGAAATGGAAGCTACAATCACTGGTCTTGGTGAAACTAGAAAAGTTAAAATAGTTAATGGTGTTGGAACATTAACATTGGATCAATCAATCACCGAATTTTCAGGAAACACAGTCACTGTTACAGTAAATGAGCAATCATTCAGTTTTGATGTTAAAGATGAAGCTAAAGGTTTTGCAAAATTGGAAAGCAACATTCAAAATACTTCTGCTGGCGAAACATATGATGTAAAAGGAAACTTCCAATTAAATGCAGATGTTGCCGGTGAAGAAGTGACTTATGCCGAAGGTATTGTCATCGATAAGAATATAATC
>ONSJ01000038.1 GCA_900320515.1 uncultured Methanobrevibacter sp.
TAATTAACTCTAATAATAGATTGTACTTCCTAGTATATAAAATTAAAGGATAATAAAATAAGAAAAAAAATTTAAACACAAAAATTATGAGTCAGCCTCAAAAAAAGAAAAAAGAGTGGTTTAATTATGCGTCAGAGTATAATAAACCAATAGCCCTATTGTAGAAGAATAGGAAGTATACTGCAAAGATACCTAATAAAATACTACCAACAATATTGTTTAGATTACCAATCCAAGCAATAATAATTGCAGCAACAACTGCAATAATTAACATAACAATAATAGTAGCGATTATTTTAAGAAGGCCTACTCTGGATATATCTCCGATAGCTTCTCCAATAGCTAAAGCTTCACCCATACTATCAGTTTTTGCTAATCTACATTTAGCCATGAAGTTGGCTAAAGCAAATACGATAAATATAATTATACTAATTATGGTCATTAACCAGTCTCTAAGGAATAATCCTAAAACGAATACGATTATTGCAGGAACAACATAGTAAACAACATCAACAACGATTAATTTAATAGTGTTGGAGATTTGTCTTCCAATATCGATTCCCGGTCCGTCAGGCCTTCTTTCAATACCGAATTTAATAATGTCTAAGGTATATCCTCCAATTAAAAATAGTATAAGAATAAAAACAATGACTCCTACGATACTTAATCCAGAGAAAGCAAATTCTGTCCATCCGGTTGTACCTAATGCACCTAAAATACTAATTACAGATGCTCCACCAATAATGGCTCCGATTATTCCTAAAATAACATATAATACTAATGATTTAACATTATGTAATGGGTATACAATTGCATCCCCAAGTATTTCACCTAAATTCATGATTTTTCACCTTTTGTTTAATTTTTAAACTCCATATGAGTTATTAACTATTTATATTGATAGTAATATATAAATATTTTTATAAAATCTTACCACTTTAACAAATAAAAGAAAATAAAAAGAGAACTGTTCAATCCACAAATTGACAGTGATTATTGAATTTTTGGCAGCCACTTTAGAGAATTTGCTCGCCATGATTTTAACAGCAGACTAGTATTTTGCCCCTTTTAGCCAATTAGACAATTAAAAAAAGAGTAACAGAATCTTCACCATGTCCACAACATCATGAAATGCCTTGCGTGAAGACGGATTCCAATAGCATATAATCCGTATCGGAAATTTAGATATTACTCCTCTTCTTTTTTCTTTTTAACAAACTCCTTCATTTCAGAAAATTGACGATCAACATAATTATTTACTATTGAAACAGCCAAAGTGGCCGTACCGACACCTGATAAGATGAAACCGCTCCAGGCCAATACCAGTGAATTAAGTTTACCGATTATGTTTTTTCCTGAAGCATCAAAGCTGTTGCTTGTGAATGCATTGGAAACCATGGTCATGGAGTCCATAGGAGAAACGTTTTCAACAAGGATAGTAAATAAAAAACTAATCAGTATTATTGCAAATAACAATATTATGGTTACTCCCAATCCGTTATTTTCAGTGTAATCTACAAATTTACGGAAGTAAACTTTAATGAAATACAGATATCCGATAATGTGAGTCAAATCCAGTAAAACAACAATGCCTTCCCCAAACAATAATGCAGTTATGGAACCGAATGGAATTAATAGAAACAATAACACCTTATCTTTTCGGGACTCCTTGTCCATTTTAAGAGCAAGATATATGGAAACAACAATGTCCAAAAGGTATATAAAATAAAAACCCTCGTTCCAATCAAAGGTCAGATATAAGCAGATGATGATGATGACCATTATCACTGCCAAATAAAAAACTTGCTTTAACAGGAATACCGCTTCAGAAGGAAAATATTCTAGAGGATTTGAAAGCCTTGACTTTTTAAAACGATTGATTAATCTGCCATTATTAGCAATATATCTGGCAGCATATGCTAAAGCCACGAAAACTCCCATTGCAACCAATATTTGGAAAATACAAAAAAATATCCATCCAGCATCCATTATTCTTCCTCCCCTTCTTCCATCAATGCTTTTAATTCATTAAATTCCTTTTTGAAATGTCTAACTAAAAGTGCAGCAGTTAATGTTGCGGCACCTACACCGGAAAGGATATATCCTCCCCAAACCAGCAATAAACTGTTGAGTTTACCGGAAACGGTATTACCAAAAGCAGAATAACCATTACCCGTAAATTGATTGGAAACAATTACAAGGGAATCCAAGGCATTCACACCTTCAGAATATTGCGTTATGAAAAATCCTGCAAAAATTACCACAAACAACAGTACTATAGTCATTCCCAAAGCGTTTGAATTAGTATATTCTATAAATTTATCGAGATTGAGTTTTGCAAAGTATATGAAGACAAAAGCATGAAGAAAATCTGCAAAAATTACTAAACTAAGGCCAAATAATGGATAAACAAGAGATCCATACGGAACCAATAACAACCAGATAATCCTATTTTTCGAAGAACTCATATCCAATGTGATTGCAAAATATAGTGAAAGTACAATGTCAAATATTGCAAAAGAATACAGGTCATTATCGGACCCCATAAGAGAATAGAAAATATTTACAACACACAATGCCATCAAAATTAAATAAAAAACCTGTATTAAAGTATGAACTTCATCTTCAGGCAATAATTTACTGAGACTCATGGAGTTTCCATACCTATTTTTCAATTTATGATAAATGACTTTGCCCAAAACTGTTAAAACTAGAAAGATAATAATTACCACGGACAATTGAAACAAAGTACTCGCAAATATTTCCATATGTTCACCAATTAACTTTTTTATTCCTAATCATTATTAATATTTTAGGAATTGAAAAATCAAATTTCAGGAGTCTGAATTTTTTGATTGAAATCTGCCCAATTCACCATTTCTTTGTCTTTCTACCTACATCAACGACTAAAAAATGTTACAGTTTAAAAACAACATCAAAATAATTATAAAAACCATTGATTAAAAAGACAGTTAACCAATTATCAATAAGAATTAATCACCCTAAAAATAAAATAAATGATAGAAGATTGTTAACTCCCAGCGAATTTTACTGAAAATTAAAATAGAAAAAAGTAGATAATGAATTATCTACTTGACTTTAACAGTTGTTTTTATTGTGTCTTTAAGGTAAGTCACTTTGACAGTGTATTTTTTGCCTTTTTTGAGCTTTTTGATAACATTCTTTTTAACGGCAATCTTGGCTATTCCTTTTTTGTTGGTTTTAGCCTTGTAGGTTTTGCCGTTCAATTTGAATGTGATCTTTTTGCCTTTGACCTTTTTGCCGTTGATTTTGAGGGTCGCTTTTAAGGTAAATTTCTTGGCTGTCTTTTTGACAGTGACCTTTTTGGCTTTAAGCACCTGTTTTACGGTTACAGTGTTTTTGACTGATTTTCCATTGTATGTGGTTGTAATGGTGTACTTTTTAGGAACATCAGTTATTTTGATTTTGGCAATACCTTCTTTATCAGTTGTCACAGTTGTGGATTTACCGTTGATTGTGAATTTGACGCTAACTCCGGAAGCGGCCACCTTGCCGTCTGCTGAGACGATTTTAACGGAGAAGTATTTTCCACCATCATAATCCACTTTAATGTCTTTGTTTTCTGTAATTTTACAGGTACTTGGATTTAAGTTTACAGTGACTTTGTTTTTGTAGGTCTGATTGTTATATGCGGTTGTTACCTCATATGTTCCAGGAACATCAGTTATTGCAACTTTAGCAATACCATCTGCATCAGTGAATGCAGTGGTTGTTTTACCGTTGATTGTGAAGTTAACTGCAGCACCTGCACCGACAGCATGCCCGTCAGCAGTCACAACCTTTACACTGAAATAGGATCCTATGTCATAATCCACAGTAATGTTTTCATTTTCGATGATTTTACTGTCATCAGCGACAGTGTATACTTTCAAAGATGCGATTGCTTCTTCAGTATAACAATCTATCCAGTTCTCTCCGTCGTAAGAGAAAAATGAAATATTTCTACTATAATGCAACCTTGTTTCTGTAAAATCAACACCAGGCATTGCATCTGAGGTCATTACTGCTTTAAAGACATCACCTTTTTTGATTGGAATGTATTCATCTAATTTGATAGTGTGATAACCTACGAATGGTGATACTCCTTCCTGAGTCAATCTCAATTCGTCATTTACATAAATTTCAACTTTATAGTTAACATCACTGCGGTTGAAGTATGTTCCGACGGCTGCAATCAAATCATCATCCAATGCTTCAAAGACATTCATATAACTTATAGTTCCATTACTTGGAACAAAAGAACCCGCCCATACAATATCATATTGATAGTTCTTATTGTAAGGTACAGTATTTTCAAATATGATTGCGGTAGCTGATGTACCTATACTGCCCGGTACATACGGCAGGAGTGATTGGTCATAATATGAAACATATAAATATCCGTTGTCTCCCCAGCCAGAACCCCAACTGTTTTTAACAATCCATGCACCGTTGCCCGGAGGAGGGGTTAAGAATTTTTCTTTTGGGAAATTATCATCCCATCCCACAATTGAAACATCATGATTTGGCGCTACAGACACATTAACATACTGCGCATATGTTTCAGTATTATAATAAAGACTTACTTCATCATATCTGGATTGTCCGTAATAACACACTTCTACAGAACCGTATTTAAAGATTGCTTCTTTAAGCTGTGTGCCGTTTGGTACCTCATTGTTAGGTATGAACATCAAATCCTGAACATGAATGTCCTGATTGGTTGTGATTAGGGGTGAAATTTTCCCCATTTCATCATAGGTATCTGCATCCTGCGCAAATGCTCCAAGCCAACTCAACAGATAACTTACTGCATAAGTGTTGCTTCCTCCTTCATATATTCTAGGAGAACCATAAATTGAATATCTTATCATGGTGTTTTGCATGTTGTTTTCTGAAAAGTCGGTTGTGATGCCTGCAGCTTTCAATAATGCTGATTCCATGGAACCGGTTATTCCGAATGTCCAGCATGATCCCATCCATCCTTGAGCTTTAACTGATGAAGTCCATCCCCAGTCACGTGAATCATATTTGGCCGGAAGTTTAGTGACATTAATGGTATTATTAGTCAATGTGATTTGCTTGCCTTCTCCAATTATTATTGTTGCAAAAAATGTATTATTGGTTGAGATGTTGTTGTCATTGCTGAAAGTGTTTGTTTCATCAATAATGGATTGTTTATCGAAAAATGTGTAAATAGGATTTGTATTGTTTTCAAATATTGAATTCGTGATGGTGTATGCTGAATCATATGCATAAACCGCAGAACCTGCACTTGCATTGTTATTGAAGAATTTAGAACCGGAAATGTTATAGGTACCCATGTCCAGCAATATTGCACCTCCATAAGTCGGATAACCTTCAATAACATCAACTCCGTTTGAATCAAAAGTACAGTTATTGATTGTGCCGTTTACACCTGAAAGATAAACTGATCCACCATTATAAGTTGCATGACCATTTATGAATGTTGTATTGTTTAGGAACAAATTTCCGCTTAATTGAAGGAATGCTCCACCAAATTCTGAACTGGTATCCCTGAATACGGTATCAATTATTGTCACAGATCCCAAATTACCATCGTATAGAACATCTGCAAAAATTGCGCCGGCATTTTTAGAGGAGGTGGTGTTTATGAATTCACAATTTTTAACATATAAGTCACCACCCATCCTAACGCCTATTGCACCTGAAGTAATGTTACCTCTTAAATTAATGAATTTAGAATTAATTACTGAAGTTTTGGAATCTCTAAGATACAATGCCGGAGCATAGGAAGAGTTACTATTTGAAAAAGTGGCATTTTCTATGTAAACTATAGAGTTGGTAAGTACTGCAATTTGTGAATACATGTTGAATATTTTTGAACTTAAATCGGCATTGTAAAGATTTAATACGCCTTTCTTAACAAATATTGCTGAACCTGCTTCCGCATAATTGTCTATAAAATCGGAATTGTTGCAGGTAAGGATTACATTGCCATATAGTCCTATAGCTCCTCCCTCTATTTTTGCATAGTTGTTTATGAATGTGACATTGTTCAATGTTAATGATCCGGTGACATAGACTGCTCCACCTTTTTCAGCATTACCTCCGGTTAAAATCAGATTGCTTAATGTTACGTTGTTTGCGGTAATGTTGAATATTCTTGACTGGTTTTTCCCATCAATTGTACGGCCGTTACCGTTAAGTACAAAATTATCCTTGCCAATAACAATTCCTTTTTTGTTATCAGTTTCATTGTTGAAGGTATAGTCTTTGGTTAAATCCAAAGTCGTACCCGCATTTTCTATTTCATCAGTCAGGTTAGTGAATGAATTATCACTTGCTGTGTAGATGTCATTCTGAGTGGTTTCAAGAATATCCGCACTGTCATCAGTTGCGATATCCTCCTGAACCGTTTCTAATATTTCTTTGCTGTCATCGCCCATTGCATCGTCAGTAACGCTTTCTGCTGCACAGACCGCCCCCACTGACATTATCAAAATAAGCATGAAAATCAGAATTTTTAAAACCTTCATAATTATCACAGTTAACTATATGTTAAAAGTTGATATATAAGCATGGTTATTTAATTTTGAGAGGCTTTGAAGACAGTAAATTGTAAAAAAATAGAAAAAAAGTAGATAGTAAATTATCTACTTGACTTTAACAGTTGTTTTTATTGTGTCTTTTTTGTAAGTCACTTTGACAGTGTATTTTTTGCCTTTTTTGAGCTTTTTGATAACATTCTTTTTAACAGTGACCTTGGCCATTCCTTTTTTGTTGGTTTTAGCCTTGTAGGTTTTTCCTTTGAATTTGAATGTAATCTTTTTGCCTTTGACCTTTTTGCCGTTGATTTTGAGGGTCGCTTTTAAGGTAAATTTCTTGGCTGTCTTTTTGACTGTGACTTTCTTGGCTTTAAGCACCTGTTTTACGGTTACAGTGTTTTTGACTGAATTTCCATTGAATGTAGTTGTCATGGTGTACTTTTTAGGAACATCAGTTATTTTGATTCTTGCAATACCATTAGCATCAGTTTTCACTGTTGTGGTTTTTCCGTTGATTGTGAATGTTACGCTAACTTCGGAAGCGACCACTTTGCCGTCTGCTGATACTATTTTAACGGAGAAGTATTTTCCACCATCATAGTCCACTGCAATGTCTTTGTTTTCTGTAATTTTACAGGTACTTGGATTTAAGTTTACACTAACACTGTTTTTGTATGTTTGGCCGTTGTATGTGGTTGTTATTTCATATGTGCCTGGAACATCAGTGATTTCAACTTTAGCAATGCCGTCAGCATCAGTTATTGCTGTAGTTGTTTTTCCGTTGATTGTAATGTTTACAGCTGCACCTGCACCAACGCTGTGGCCATCAGCGGTTACGACCTGAACGGTGAAGTATGATCCACTGCCATAGTCAACAGTGACATTTTCATTGTTGATGATTTTACTGTCATCAGCAACTGTGTATACTTTTAGACAATTTATATAACCTAAGTCATAAGCATCCTGCCAAGGCTGTCCGTCAAATGAAACAAATGAAATGTTTTCAGTATAATGTGTCCTGATATCTGAAATACCAATGAATGGTACACAATTTGAAGTAATCACTGCTTTGAAGACATCTCCTTTTTTGACTGGTATGTAATCGTTTAATTTGATGGTATGATAACCAAGATATGGAGATACTCCTTCCTGAGTTAGTTTTAACACATCATTAACAAAAATTTCGACTTTATAGTTGATGCCACTTTGGTTGAAGTATGTTCCAACTGCTGCAATCAAATCATCATCCAAAGCCTCAAATACATTCATATAACTTGCAGTTGAATTGCCTGTTTTGAACTCTCCACCCCATATTAGGTCATACTGATAGTTCTTATTATATGGGACTGTATTTTCAATTATTATTGAAGTTGCATATGTAAATATTTGGCCCGGATTATACTGCAGGAAAGACTGGTCATAATATGAAACATACAGGAATCCGTTTTCTCCAAAGTCAGTTCCCCAGCTGTTTTTGACAATCCATGCGCCGTCACCTGGAGGTTCAATTCCGAAATTCTCTTTTGGATAGTTGTCATCCCATCCTACAACTGAAACAGCATGGTTCGGTTGAATAGGTACATTCACATACTGTGAATGAGTGTCCGGCCGATAGTAAGGAGTCACTTCATCATATGTGGACTGTCCATTGTAGTTTACATCTATGGAACCGTATTTCAGGATTGCCCATTTGAGCTGTGTGCCGTTTGGTATTTCGTTGTTAGGTGTGAACATAAGATCCTGAACATGGATGTCCTTTTGGGTTGTGATTACCGGTGAAAGCTTTCCTAGCTCATCATATGTATCAGCATCCTGTATAAATGCTCCAAGCCAGCTCAAGAGATAACCTGTGGAAATAATGTTACCTCCTCCTTCTGTTATTTGAGTAGCACCGTAAATTGAATATCTCAGCATAGTGTCCTGCATGTTGTTTTCTGAAAGGTCAGCTGCAAGACCTGCTGCTTTCAATAACGCAGATTCCAGCACTCCAGTCATATCGAATGTCCAGCAGGCACCCATTGATCCCTGATTTCTAACTGGTGAAACCCATCCCCAGTCACGTGAGTCATATCTTGCTGGAAGAGCAGTTACATTTATTGTATTGTTGATTAATGTTAACTGCAGACCTTGTCCAACTTGGAATGTTGCATAGAATGTATTATTGGTTGAGACATTATTGTCATTAACGTAGACATTGTTTTGTAAACTGGATTTCTTATCAAATAAAGTATAGATAGGATTTGTGTTATTTTCAAACAGTGAATTTCTAATGTCATATGATGCATCAAAACCATATATTGCACTTCCAGCACTTGCAGTGTTGTTGATGAATCTGGAGTTGTTTATACTTATTGTAGACATGTCAATGACCATTGCACCACCATAAGTAGGATATCCTTCAATAATGTCAACACCATTTGAAGTGAAATTACAGTTATTGATTTCAGCATAATCGACATATGATATGTAAACTGATCCGCCATTGTATGTGGCATGACCGTTTGTGAATTCTGTATTGTTTATGATGAGTTTTCCGCCGAATTGGATATAAGCACCACCAAATCCGGAAGAAGTGTTTCTAAATACTGTGTCGAGTATGGTTACATTGCCCGGCCTTGAGCTATCCATGCCTAGAATATCTACAAGAATAGCTCCCGCATTCTTAGCAGAAGAGACATTGATGAATTCACAATTCCTGATGTATACTACGCCACCAGTTTTAACGCCTATCGCACCTGATGAGATGTTTGCAGTCAGATTAATAAATTTGGAATTGAGTATTGTAAGAGCTTTTGCTTTTTCCATATGTATTGCAGGAGTATAGTTTGCAACGATATTTGCAAATGTTGCGTTGTCAACATAACCTTCAGCGCCTTTAATAACAATTTGGCTACGTTTGGTAGGTATGGCTGAAGTGAACTCTGTGTTGTAGAGGTTTAATTTACCGTTTTCAACATATATTGATTGGCCGACATTTCCACGATTATCAATGAATTTTGAATTGTTAATGTTTAAAACATCATCAAATAGAAGTGCTACAGCTCCTCCCTGGGTTGCGTAGTTGTTGATGAAAGTGACATTGTTCAGTGTTGCTGTTCCTTCTGTGTATACTGCCCCACCGTTATCAGCATTACCGTTGATTAGGATTAAGTTGTTTAATGTGACATTCATTGCAGTGACAAATATTCTTGATAGGTTTTTACCATCGATTGTGTGGCCATTACCGTTGATGACAAAGTTATGCCTGTCAATGAGAATTCCAATTTTGCTGTCTGTTTCATTGTTGAATTCATAATCATCATATAAATCCAGATAGTCTTTGGTTGAGTTTTTAATTGCTTCCTCCAATTCTTTAAATGTCATTGCAGGAGTTGGGACCTGAATTACTGTAACGGTATTGGTGTAGTCCTTGCCGTTGATGGAGGTTGTCATTGTATATGTGTCCGGAGTTTCTGAAATCTTTATTTTGGCTATTCCGTCTTCATCTGTCAGCACTGTTGTTGTTTTTTCGTTGATTGTGAAGTTGACTGCTGCGCCTGCACCGACAGCATGGCCATCAGCGGTCACGATTTTAACAGTAAAGTAGGAGTCACTTCTGTAATCAACTGTGATATCTTCATTGTCAACGATTATGCAATCATCAGCAACTGTGTAGACTTTCAGACATGCAATATATCCTAAGTCATAGGAATCTACCATGGATCCTCCATCGAAGGATATGAATGATGTATTTTGGGTGTAATGTGCCCTGCCATAAGTTAAGTTAACGGTTGGTGCGGCATTTGAAGTTATCACTGCTTTGAAAACATCGCCTTCTTTAATCGGTATGTATTTGTTTAACTTGATTGTGCGGTAACCGAAGTATGGTGACACTCCGGTCTGGGTCAATTTCAATTCGTCATTTACATAAATTTCGATTGTATAATCCATACCTTCCTGATCGAAGTATGTTCCGACAGCTGCAATCAAATCATCGTCCAATGCTTCAAAGACATTCATATAACTTACATTTTGACTGCCTGATTGGAAATCGCCTCCCCATATGAGAGTACGTTGGTAGTTTTTATTGTATGGTTCGGTATTTTCAATTATTATTGAAGTGGCATAATTTGTCACGTCTTCACAGTTCAGTAATGTCTTATCGTAATATGAGATATAGAAGAATCCATTCTCTCCCCAGTTGGTACCGTAACTGTTTTTGACAATCCATGCGCCGTTGCCCGGAGGTGTGATTAGGAAGTTGCTTGCATCATAACTGTCGTCCCATCCTATAATTGAAACCGCATGACTTGGTTCTATGGATTCATTAACATAATGCGCATGGGTTTCTGGATTATAATACTCATTTCTCTCCTCAGATGTGGCTTGTCCGTAAAATGCCACGTCTATGGAACCGTAGTTCATGATCGCCAATTTAAGTAATGTGCCCTGCGGTATTTCATTGTTAGGTGTGAACATCACATCCTGAACATGGATATCATTCTGGGTTGTGATAACCGGTGAAATTTTTCCAACTTCATCATAGATATCCGCATCCTGTGTGAATGCTCCAAGCCAGCTCAACAAATAACCTGTGGAAATAACGTTGGCTCCACCTTCCGTCATCATATTGCATCCATAAATTGAATATTTCAGCATGGTATTCTGCATGTTGTTTTCTGAAAAGTCAGTTGTGATGTTTGCAGCTTTCAGCAGTGCGGATTCCAGTGTACCTGTCATTCCGAATGTCCAGCATGCACCCATTCCTGCCTGATTTTTAACGGATGAAACCCATCCCCAATCACGCAAATCAAATTTCTTTGGAATGGTGTCGACACTGATGGTATTGTTGAGCAATACCAATTGCAGGCCTTCTCCGATTATTATAGTTGAATAATATGTGTTGTTTAGTGAGATGTTGCCGTCATTAATATATTCATTGTTTTCTAAAACAGATTCCTGATCGAAAACAGTGTAGATAGGGTTTGTATTGTTTTCAAATATTGAGTTTTTGATGCTGTATGAGTTATCGTATGCATAGATTGCGCTTCCGGCACTTGCCACATTATTGAAAAATTTAGATCCATTTATTTTTAATGTGCTCATATCACAGTATATTGCACCGCCATATGTCGGATATCCTTCAATAATGCTGACGCCATTTGAATCAAAGGTACAATTATCGATTTTGGTATTTGTATATGAAACGTAAACTGCACCTCCATTATACTTGGCCTGGGAGTTTATGAATTCTGTATTCTTTAACGTGAAATCTCCGCCCAATTGGACGTATGCTCCGCCAAATTCAGAATAAGTGTCCTTAAATTTGCTGCCGATTATGGTCACATTACCTGTAGCGCCAGTACTTCCGGTAACATCAGCAAAAATGGCACCTCCATTTTTGGAAGAGGTAACGTTTTCGAATTCACTATTTTCAATATATAGCTCTCCACCGGTTTTAGTGGCAATTGCACCTGCGGTAATATTGGCTGTTAAGTTAATGAATTTGGAATTGACTATTGAAGCTTTAGACTGTCTAATATTCAATGCCGGCGCATAAGATGAAATAATATTGGCAAAAGTAGTGTTTTCTATATATGCTTCAGTGCCGGGAGTAAGGTAAATTTGGGAACCCTTAACGAAATTTTTTGAGGTTATGTATGAATTGTAAAGTTTCACTTCACTTTCCATAAGAAGGATGGCCGGCCCATCTTCAGCATAACTATCAATAAATTTGGTATTATTACAAATAAGGGTTGTAGTATCAAGTCCTATAGCTCCTCCTTGATTGTCTGCATGATTGTTGATGAATGTAACATTATTTAATGTCAGTGTTGATTCAACAACACGCATTCCAGCACAATTCTTGTTATAACCGTTGATTAAAATCAAATCATTTAATGTTATATTTTTTCCGCTAATGGCGAATAGTCTTGATTGGTTGTTTCCATCGATTGTGCGGCCGTTACCGTTAAGGACAAAATTATCCTTGTTAATAACAATTCCGTTACTGTCATCAGTTTCGTTGTTGAATTTGTAGTCGTGGGTTAAATCCACGACATCATTTCTCGCTATTTCATCAGTCAAGTTGGTGAATGAATCATCACTTGCTGTGTAGATGTCATTCTGAGCGGTTTCAAGAATATCCGAACTGTCATCGGTTGTGATATCCTCCTGAACCGTTTCTAATATTTCTTTGCTGTCATCGCCTATTGCATCGTCGGCGATGTTTTCCGCTGCACACACAGCCCCCACCGACATGATTAGAACAAGCATGACAATCAATATTTTTAAAGCTTTCATAATTATCACAGTTTAATATATGTTAAAAGTTGATATATAAACATGCTTATTTAATTTTTGGAAGTTTTAATGACAATTTTTTCTAAATCGTCTAGAAAAAATGAACGAAATAATGGATCGTAAAAAAATAAGAGTAAAGTAGATAAAATTATCTACTTGACTTTAACGGTTGTTTTTATGGTGTCTTTTTTGTAGGTCACTTTGACAGTGTATTTTTTACCTTTTTTGAGCTTTTTGATTACATTCTTTTTGATGGTGACCTTGGCTATTCCTTTTTTGTTGGTTTTGGCCTTGTAGGTTTTGCCGTTGAATTTGAATGTTATCTTTTTGCCTTTGACCTTTTTGCCGTTGATTTTGAGGGTCGTTTTTAAGGTAAATTTCTTGGCTGTCTTTTTGACAGTGACTTTTTTGGCTTTAAGCACCTGTTTTACGGTTACAGTGTTTTTGACTGAATTTCCATTGAATGTAGTTGTCATGGTGTACTTTTTAGGAACATCAGTAATTTTGATTTTTGCAATACCGTCTTTATCAGTTGTCACAGTTGTGGATTTACCGTTGATTGTGAATTTGACGCTAACTCCGGAAGCGGCCACCTTACCGTCTGCAGAGATGATTTTAACGGAGAAGTATTTGCCGCCATCATAGTCCACTGTAATGTCTTTGTTTTCTGTAATTTTACAGGTGCCTGGATTTAAGTTTACAGCAACACTGTTCTTGCAGGTCTGATTGTTATATGTGGTTGTTACCTCATATGTTCCCGGAACATCAGTTATTTCAAATTTAGCCACACCATCAGCATCAGTGAAGGCAGTGATTGTTTTACCGTTGATTGTGAAGTGAACTTCAGCGCCTGAACCGACAGCATGTCCGTCAGCAGTCACAACTTTAACAGAGAAGGCAGAACCGCTGCCATAGTCAACAGTGATGTTTTCATTGTTGATGATTTTAGTATCATCATCAACGGTATATACTTTTAAACAAGTGATATAACCTAAATCATAAGCATCTTTCCATGTTTTTCCATCAAATGATATAAATGAAATGTTTTGAACATAATGAACCCTAGTATCCTCTAAAAGAACGTATGGTGCCCAATTTGATGTCATCACTGCTCTGAAGACATCACCTTTTTTGACTGGTATGTAACTATCCAATTTGATAGTGTGATAACCAACATGTGGAGACACTCCTTCTTGAGTCAATCTTAATTCATCATTTACATAAATTTTGACGGTATAACTGACGCCACTCTCATTGAAGTATGTTCCAACACCCGCAATCAAGTCATCATCCAATGCTTCAAAGACATTCATATAACTTATAGTTCCATTACTTGGCGCAAAATTAGAGAGCCATGTAATGTCATATTGATAGTTTTTATTGTATGGCACTGTATTTTCGATTATTGGTATGGCAGCATAATCAGTGACCTTGCCTAGAGAATAGTGTAGGAGTGATTGGTCATAATATGAAACATAGAGGTATCCGTTGTCTCCCCATTCAGAGCCATAACTGTTTTTGATAATCCATGCTCCATTGCCTGGAGGTGTGATTAGGAATTTTTCTTTTGGGAAATTATCGTCCCATCCGATAATGGACACTTCATGGTTTGCACCTTCAGGCACATCAACATATTGTGCATTGGTTTTCGGATCATAATAAGGAACTTCATCATCGAATGAAGATTGTCCGAAAAAGGACACATCCAGAGATCCATATTTCATGATTGCAAGTTTAATCTGTGTACCGTTAGGTATTTCACTATTAGGTACGAATATTATATCCTGAACATGAATGTTGTTATCGGTTACGATTGGCATTGTAATTTTACCGAGCTCATCATAAGTATCCGCATCATATGGAATTGCTCCAAGCCAGCTCAATAAATATCCTACAGACGCAAGATTGGCTCCACCTTCAAATACTTCAATAGCCCCATAAGGTGAATATTTCATCACTGTTTTCATATTATTCATAGAAACGTTGAATGGAATTCCTGTAGCTTTTAATAATACTGATTCTAATGCACCGGTCATTCCGAATGTCCAGCAGGCACCCATCCATCCTTGATCTTTAACGGATGAGACCCATCCCCAGTCACGCAAATCAAATTTGGCCGGAATAACATCAACATTAATTGTATTGTTACCAAGGGTCAACTGCAGGCCTTCCCCAACAATTATTGTTGCATAGAATGTATTGTTGGTTGAAACAGTATCGTTATTTAATTCAGTGGTTGCATCTATAGTATATTTTTTAGTAAAGACACTGAAAATGGCATTTGTATTGTTTTTGAATGTTGAACCCTTAATGTTGAATGAGCTATCATATGCATATATTGCATTGCCGTCACCTGCAACATTATTAAAGAACCTGGAGTCGGTTATGTTTAGTGTAGACATATCTGAGAATATTGCTCCACCATAGGTTGGATAACCTTCAATAACATCAACACCGTTTGAATCGAAAGTGCAGTTTTTGATTTCAGTTTCTGTAAATGAAAGATAGATTGCCCCACCATTGAAGGCAGCGTGACTGTTTGTGAATTCTGAATTGCTTATCCAGAACTGTCCGCCCAATTGAACATATGCTCCACCAAATCCGGAAGAGACATCCTTAAATTTGGAATCGATTATTGTCGCATTGCCCTCATTGCCTGGATTATATCCAGTAATATCTGCATAGATGGCACCTGCATTTCTGGAAGAGGTGGTGTTTATGAATTCACAATTCCTAATGTAAAGTTCACCGCCTTCCCTAAGGCTCATTGCACCAGCAGTGAGATTAGCTTTTAGATTAATGAATTTGGAATCGATTATTCTAATTTTGGAACCTACAAGATAAATTGCCGGCGCATAGGTGGCTGTGGTATTGGCAAAGGTAATGTTTTCGAGATAGAATCTGGCACCTGTGGAGCCCATGACCTGGCCTCCTTTAGAATATACTTTTGAGGTAATGCATGAATTGTAAAGATTCACTTCTCCTTTCGCATTTACAATTGCTGATCCGCCTTCACCTGCATAATTGTCAATGAATTTGGAATTGTTACAATTGAGAGTTACATCATCGTAGAGTGCTACTGCCCCACCGTTTTTGCTTGCGTAGTTGTCAATGAAAGTAACGTTGTTTAATGTCAATAATCCGGTGGTATAGATTGCTCCACCTTTTTCGGCATTACCTCCGGTTAAAATCAGATTGCTTAATGTTACATTGTTTGCGGTAATGTTGAATATTCTTGATTGGTTTTTCCCGTCAATTGTACGGCCGTTACCGTTAAGGACAAAATTATCCTTCCCAATAACAATTCCGCTGTTGTCATCGGTTCCATTGTTGAATTTGTAGTCATGGGTTAAATCCACAACATCTTTACTTTTTATTTCATCAGTCAGGTTGGTGAATGAATCATCACCTGCAGTGTAGATGTCATTCTGAGCGGTTTTAAGAATATCTGCACTGTCGTCAGTTGTGATATCCTCCTGAACCGTTTCTAGTATTTCTTTGCTGTCATCTCCCATTGCATCGTCAGTAATGCTTTCTGCTGCGCAGACCGCCCCCACCGACATTATCAAAATAAGCATGACAATCAAAATTTTTAAAACCTTCATAATCATCACAATTAAAATATATGTAAAAAGTTTATATATAAGCGTGCTTATTTAATTTTGAGAAGATTTGATGATAATTATTCGAATTGTTTGGAAAAAAGTGAATGAACGAATAAATTGTTAAAAAAATAAGGGAAAAGTAGATAATAAATTATCTACTTAACTTTAACAGTTGTTTTAATGGTGTCTTTTTTGTAGGTCACTTTGACAGTGTATTTTTTACCTTTTTTGAGCTTTTTGATGATTTTTTTGTTTAATGTTTTTTGTGCAACACCTTTTTTGTTGGTTTTGACTTTGTAGGTTTTGCCGTTGAATTTGAAGGTTATTTGTTTTCCTTTTTGGAGTTTGCCGTTGATTTTGAGGGTTGCTTTTAAGGTAAGTTTTTTGGCTGTCTTTTTGAGGGTGACTTTTTTGGCTTTGAGTACCTGATTTACGGTTACAGTATTTTTAACTGATTTTCCATTGTATGTGGTTATCATGGTGTACTTTTTAGGAACATCAGTTATTTTGATTTTGGCGATTCCGTTTTTGTCGGTTTTGACAGTTGTGGATTTTCCGTTGATTGTGAATTTGA
>ONSJ01000028.1 GCA_900320515.1 uncultured Methanobrevibacter sp.
TTTCCTTCTGCTTTCAATTCAAAAGTAATGTTTGAATTTGCATAGTTAAAGTTAGTTATTTCATTGCCGTTATCTAAGACTTTTAAATCATTTTTACTAACATTTAATAGATTTTCTTCGCCATCTTTGATTGTGATACTGATGTTTTTAATCTCTTCAGATTTAAATTTGTCTTTGTCGGTTTCAGCTTTCACTTCGGTACTAACTTTTATACCAACAGTTTTCGGTTCGGTTGCATTAGCATAATTTATAATCAAGCTTGCTGATATCAATTTAACATTTGTTGCGAATTTGATTGCGTAACTATTGTTTTCATCTTTCTTTTCAAGGTCAAAATCACTGATTGTTAAATTGGTCACGTTTCCAGTTTCATTTGTGTAGACTAAAGTTAAGTTAAAGTTGTCTTTGACTAATTCAATGTATTCCACCTGATCGAATACTTTAACCGGAACTTCGATATCTCTTCCATTGCAAACTACACTGGTTTCAGTTTCGATTGTCTTGTTTCCGAATATTTTCACGGCAACCATTGCTTGTGAAGTATTGTATTGCGCATTACCCAGGTAGTTGATTGTTAAGTTGTAGTTTCCAACAGGTAATGTTTCGGTTATTTTAATGATTGTAGCGTTATATTCAAAGGAAATGTTTTTATTTCCGTTCATAACGGACAATTCATTTTTGTTCACATTAATAGGATTGCCTGTTTTGTTGTCTTTCACTTCAACTGAGATAGTTTTATTAGCAGAATCCTCTTTATATTCATACTTTTCCTTCTCAGGTACAGTGGTTGTATTTGTTATATCTTGATTCGTATTTCCATCGGCTACGTTTCCGTCAGTATCACTATCACTACTGAGGACAACGTCTGTTCCGTCATCAGTTGATTGGACATCACCGTCAGAGGTGACATTCTCACTAGCACAGACGGATCCGATGCTTATTAATAGAAATATTGCTATTGCTATTAATACGAGAGAATTTTTCAATTTCATAAATTTATTGTCCTCCTTTTTAAGAAAATCTTTTTTTAAATAATTTTTGCACAAATATTTTTTCAAATATTTATAGCATTATAAACTTTAGATTTTGAGATATATAAATCAATCTATTTTTATATATATTATATAGTGAAAATTGATTTCAAATGATAAAATAGATGTTTGGGTGATGAAATCTTAATTAAAAATATTGCATTAATTCAATCAAAAGTGTAATAAAAAAAGAATTTTTGAAGAATAAAAACTATTCTTCAACATAGGAATCAATGTCGATGTTGAGGTCATCACAGATTCCTTTTAACTGTTCATATAATTTTTCATCGATTGCCACGCCATTTGCTTCGGCATCGGCAATCCTTTTGACTTCAAGGTCTCCCGGAATTGCAACGTTTTCACCGGTTGCCCTTACCTGTGAGATGAAGTCTTCGGTATTTGCCTTGAACTCGTCAAAGTCTCCGAATTTGGATGGGTCGATTACAACGTACAAATCACCTTTTGTACAGTCCTTGTCCGGTGATGCTGTACCTGTTACTCCAAGACCATATCCTGCTTGTACCAATGGTCCGGTTAGGATTTCAATCAGTAATGCTAAAGCATATCCTTTGAATCCGCCGAATGGTAGGATTGAACCTTCAAGCGCTGCTTCAGGATCATTTGTTGGGTTTCCGTCTTTGTCTAATGCCCAGCCGTCAGGCAGGTCAAGACCTTTTCTTTTTGATTCGATGATTTTTCCACGGGCGGTCACTGAGGTTGCCATGTCCACTGTAATGTATGAGTCTGATGGAATTCCTAATGCGATAGGATTTGTTCCGATTAATTTGTCCTTACCGCCTAATGGTGCGATTGCAGGGTCGGTATTTGCCAAGACCAAACCGATGCAGTTTTCTCTTAAGGCCAAATCGGAGTAAAATCCGGTAACTCCAAAGTGATTTGTATTGTGGACACCGACACATGCAATACCTACTTCTTTTGCTTTTTTGATTGCAATCTGCATTGCTTTATAGGATACTGCCTGTCCAAATCCGCTGTTACCATTGATTAATGCGATAGCAGGGGTTTCCTTTTCTATAGTGATATTGTCTTTCAGATTGATTGTGCCTGCTTTTATACTAATTAAATATTGTGGGAATCTTCCAAGTCCGTGTGATGTAAATCCTTTTAAGTCAGCATCCAATGTGGCTTCTGCAACTAATTCCTGATCCTCTTCGCTGGCTCCAAGCTTAGCCAATATCTCCTTTACAAGAGCCATTTCCTTATCTTTCATTATCTTCATCTATTCATTCCCCCTTTTTTGATAATTAGTATTCGATTTCAGATCCTTCAAAAGTCTTGACGGTGATTTTTTCATCATCTGTCACTTTACCTATTATTTGACATTCGCAGTATTCTTTTAAAGTTTCCATAATCTTATCTGCTTCGCCTTCATCGCAGATGACAACAAAACCGACACCCATGTTGAAAACCTTATACATTTCCTTGATGTCGACGTTCTGTTCATAAACGAGTTTAAATATTTCCGGAACTTCCGGAAGGTTATTGATATCGTATCCCACGCCTTTTTTCAAACGTCTGAGATTTGTAAATCCTCCTCCGGTAATGTGGGCAAGTCCATTGATATCGTATTCTTTTTCAAATAGGCTCACGATAGGTTTGACATAGAGTTCTGTTGGTCTGATTAGCTCTTCACCTACTGTGGTTTTACCGTTAGGCATCTTGTCGTCAACGCTAAGTCCTGCATCATCAAACAATGCCTTTCTTGCAAGGCTGTATCCGTTGGAGTGGATTCCGTTACTGTTGATGCCGATCAGGACATTTCCAGGCTGGATGTTTTCGCCGGTAATGATTTTGTCAACATCCACAAATCCGATACCTGTTCCTGCAAGGTCAAAGTCCTTAATGATTCCCGGAAGTGAAGCGGTTTCCCCTCCGATGATTGCGATTTTTGACTCGTTTGCACCTGTAACTAATCCTTCAGCAATTTCCGCTGCCCTTTTAGGGTCAGGCTTTTCAACGGCGAGGTAGTCGACCAGTGCTATAGGTTCGGCTCCGACACATAAAATGTCGTTTACAACCATTGCGATACAGTCTATACCTACGGTATCGTATTTGTTCATCATTTCAGCAATTAAAATTTTACTTCCAACGCCGTCAGTACTCATTGCGATGGCTTTGTCGCCTAATCTTACCAAAGCCGCATAGTGACCACTGTCGGTAATAATATCTCTACATTCCAATGTTGATTTGAGTTTGTCTGCCAGTGCTGAAACAGTGACTGCTTCCAAATCAATATCCACACCGGATTCTGAATAAGTAACCATAATAACACCTATTTAAAAAATAAATTAATGTTGTAAAGTTTTACAACATTTTCATAATACTATATATTTTGTTTTATATAGTATTTAATTTTTTTCTAATGAATTCTTACACAATCCAAATTGATTGGAGTTTTGGTCTCAATCTTATAGCTTCTGTGAATTGATGAGGCCAAATCAACTGCCTTGTATGGGTCACCGTGACATGTGATGACTCTTTCAGGTCTTGGATTGAGCCTTTTGACATATTCCATCAGCTGTTTTCTGTTGGAGTGACCACTGAATCCATTAATGGTTTTAACTTGCATCCTGACGCAGAACTGTCTGGTTCTTCCGTCGTCATCTTCAAGAGGAATTTCCTTCCAGCCTTTCTGGACTCTTCTACCCATTGAACCTTCGGACTGGTATCCTACGAAGATGATGGTATTTCTTTCATCTTCGCATAGCCATTTGAAGTATTCCACTGAGTTTCCTCCGGTAAGCATACCAGATGTTGACAGGATAATCGCAGGCTGTTTTGCCTCGACAATGTCCTTTCTCTGGTCATGATTCTGGACTTTCTTGAAAATGTCTGAGACAAACGGATTTCTTCCCATGTGGAAGATTTGATCCCTTAAGTCTTTGCTTAGGTATTCCGGCCTTGCGGTGTGGATTGCTGTAGCTTCCCAAATCATTCCGTCAATGTAAATCGGTACTTCTTCAATCATTCCATGTCTCATGTACTCTTCAAGCACAACCATAAGTTCCTGTGCCCTTCCCACAGCAAATACCGGAACCAGTACTTTTCCTCCACGTTTGAGGGTTTTGTAGATGGTTTTCATCATTTCCTTTTCGGCATTGTTTCTGGAAGGCTGCACATCTTCCTTTCCACCGTATGTGCTTTCCATGATTACTGTTTCGGCACGCGGGAATCTGATTGTAGCAGGTTCGAGTAATCTTGACGGTTCATATTTGAAGTCTCCGGTATATACCAGATTGTAGGCACCGTCTCCAATGTGCATGTGGGAGATTGCGGAACCTAAGATGTGTCCTGCATTATGCAATGTCAGTCTTATGTCCGGTGAAATGTCGGTTACTTCACCGTAATCCAAAGTGATTGTATTTTTAATTTGATGCTTTACATTTTTTGATGTGAAAGGTAATGGATTGCCCTCTCTGTGGGCAATGTCCAAATGATCAAACTGTAAAAGGGTGGTTAAATCCCTTGTTGGAGTTGTACAGTAAACCGGTCCATCATATCCGTAATGGAAAAGGTATGGCACAAATCCGCAATGATCTAAATGAGCGTGAGATATTATGACTGCATCCAATTCCTCAATTGAAAATTCAGGTGCATTCAACATGGGGAATGCATTTTTATTGTCTGATGCAGCAACATTAACACCACAATCGAGCAAAACACGACTGTTTGGTGTTTGCAATAACATTGAGGAACGTCCTACTTCTTTATATCCTCCCATTGAAGTAACTCTTGCCCAGTCATTTGGGAATTTGCTTCCTTGGTGAATTTGACGTCCGAGCTTTTGCAGTAATTTCTTTCTGTCCTTACTGCTGTTCTTTTGGATTGTTCTAATTTTTCCAATAATGTCTGAGCTAATCGGTGGGGTTCTTAATATTTTAGGTGCCCATCCGGTGTTTTTAACGATATTCCTTGAGGTAACCCCGTATTTTCCAATTACGAGTCCTGGTTTTTTAGCGGTAATGACCACTTCACAGGTTACGGTGTCAAAGTAAATATCTGTAATTTCAGCTCCGTCGGGAACTATTTCATGAATTTTATTAATAGTTGCTTCGGGTTCAAGTAATGCGCTTTTGTCAGATCTAATAATGATCCTTTTTCTAAGTTCTTTTGCAAGTGATCTGATTAGATCGCCATTTTCAGTAATAATTTCCGGATTTTTGGTATAAACCACCACTTCAGGACCTTCAAATTCCACTTTGGAAACCTGAATTTCATCTGGCAGTTTACTTAAAATCTCTTTTTTAATATCATCTAAAATGTCTGAAGTCATATAATCCCTTCAAAAAAAGTTTGTGTAGGATAATAGTTTATGAAAGCGGTTAAGCTATAATTAGTAAAATTCCATAAACTATCTACACTATTGTATATAAAAAATAGTTAGTTATGAAAAATTAGCTTATCACTTATAGTTTTCCAAGAATCTCATTAATTTTTTCATTATCTAACATTTCAAAGCCGTTTTCATCCACTTTGGCGACTAGATATCCGTTTCCGGAGTAGGTGTCACGTTCAGCGGCAGCTCTTATAGCTCTTATGGCTATTTCAATTCCTTCGTCAGTTGTTAAATCATCTCTGAATCTGTCTTCAAGAACACCGTATGCTACGATGGAACCTGATCCAGTTGAGATATAAGTGTCTTCAATCATACCGCCTGCTGGGTCCAGTGAGTAAAGAGATGGCTTGTCACCGTCCATTCCTCCAAGTAATGTTTGGACATACATTGGTCCGGAACGAAGGATGTTTGCTGTCAATGATGCAGCTGCCTTGACGCTAATTGCATCGTTGTTTCTCATTTGGTAGAGTGAGACTTCTGCTTCAATAACTTTCATCAAGCTTTGAGCGTCTCCAACGGAACCAGCTATGGTGGTTACAATGTGATCGTCAATTTTAAATATTTTTTCTGCTACTTTGTGAGCTACAAGGTTTCCCATACTAGCTCTTCTTTCGCTTGCAAATACAACTCCGTCTTTACAAGTAATTCCAACGGTTGTTGTACCTTCTAGTATTTTATCATCCATTTAAATACACCTCATATAAGTATTTAAAATATCTAATTTCAACTACTCATAGGTTAATTTAACAAAATATAAACTAATCTAGCGATTAATTTTATTTAAAATCAGAATCAATAATTAGTATAAACTAACAATACTAATATTAGTTATTTGTATATATAAAGTTTTCTTTTGAGAGGGTGCAGATGAAATATAAAAAAATTGGAGATATCCTGATATTGGACAGGAATTATCCTGACGGGGATTTTGAGGAGTTGTCAAAAAGGCATCATGTTAAAACCATCATGAAGATTGACCATATTCAGGGAACAAAGAGGGAGCCTGTTTACAGGGTTCTTTATGGTGAGGACACCGAAACGGTCAATAAGGAAAACGGGTGTCTCTTTAAGCTGGACTTGTCAAAGGTGATGTGGTCAAAGGGCAATAACAATGAACGGTTAAGAATTGCCAGACTGGTCGAGGATGGTGAAACCGTAATCGACATGTTTGCGGGCATAGGCTACTTTTCCATTCCGATTGGTGTTCATGCAAATGCCCGGGAAGTCATATCCATTGAGATAAATCCGAATTCCTATCATTTCCTGTGCGAAAACATCAAACTGAACAAGTTGGACAACATCACTCCTGTTTTGGGGGACTGCATGGTGGAAACTCCAAAATACAGTGCCGACAGAATCATTATGGGTTATGTCAAGACAACTCACCATTACCTGAAGGTGGCTATTGACAGCCTGAATGAAGGGGGAATCCTGCATTATCATGAAACTGTTCCTGAAAAGCTGATGAATTCAAGGCCGATTGAAAGAGTCATTTCTCAGGCGGGCAACCGTCCCGTTGAACTGTTGAAAATAAATAAAATAAAGAAATATTCTCCGGGAGTCTGGCATGTGGTTATTGACGCTCGGATAGATTAGATATCTTTTTTAAAATGGTTTCGTTCAGCCATTCTTTGTTGATGTATTTTTCATAGACGCACAGCCTTTCAATCAGCTCAAAGCCATCATCTTCAGTCAGGCTTTTAAGCTCATCAATTCCAGGCCACGGTGAGGTGATGTTGACGTAATCCGGACTTACCGGTGAAACTCCTCCCCAATCGTCGGCGCCGCATGACAGGAATACCTGTGCGGTGTCCCTGTTCAGATTAGGTGGAACCTGAATGCTGACGTCAGTATCTTTAAATAATAATCTGGCTGCAGTGACAGTTCTGATCATATCCAGAAAGCTTGGTTCAGGCCAGTCTTCCATTTCAATTCCAGGTATCGGGGTGAAATTTTGAATGATGACTTCCTGTATATGGCCATACTTGTCATAAAGGTCTTTAATGGCAAGCAGGGATTCGGCCACCTCTTCATGGGTTTCGCCAATTCCGATTAGAATGCCTGTTGTATATGGAATTTTAAGCTTTCCTGCATTTTCAATGGTTTTTAATCTGATTTTCGGGTCTTTGCCCGGACTTTTATTGTGGGCAGGCAGATTCATCAGTCTTGAAGATGAATTTTCAAGCATCAATCCCATTGAGGCATTGACCTCCTTCAGCTTTTTCAAATCATCATAGGAGTAGTTTCCGCCGTTGGTATGCGGCAGAAGTGAAGTTTCGTCCAATGTCATCTGACAGATGTCAACGACATAGTCAATCATTTTTTCATAACCGTATTCTGCCAATTTTAAACGGACTGCCTCTTCCTCATCGGCATCCTCGCCGAATGTGAACAGGGCTTCCTTGCACCCATATTTTTCAGCTTCTTTCAAATCCTCCAGGACTTCCTCTTTTGTTTTTAAAATGATGACGTCAGGGTCGTCAGGATGCTTTTTAAAATTACAGTATCCGCAATCGTTCTTGCAGATTTCAGTCAGGGGTATGAAAATATTTTTAGAATAAGTAATAAGATTATTCTCCCTATATTTCACGGTTTGTGACATGTATTTATTTATTTCGCTGTCAGTTGCGTTCAATATGCGGAGAATATCCTCTTTAGTTAAGTTTGATGTCATATTTAATCTTCACGTTCAGAAACGGTAACTTCCACATAAAGTGGAGGAATTTCATTTTTGTCTTCCCAAATTGCTATAATAACATCAAAATTTGGAAGTTCAAATACTTTATACTCAACAACAAGACCCATGGATTCAAGTTCTTCCTGCATTCTCATGAATCCCTTGTTGTCGACATCGCTTGTAACGTTTTCGCTTCTTTTGATGTTTTTGTCTCCAACTTCAAGAATTTCTGAAATTTTTTCAGATGTGGCATCCAATTCAGTTCCGCCCAGAATTTCACCGATTTCTGTGAGTTTTGAGTCAAATTCGTTGAGCGGCAGAACTTTTCTGGATCTGCCTCTGACAATCAATATCCTTTCATTATCTATCGCAGGTCTTGATCCTTTAAATGCATCGAAAAATCCCATTACTTGTCCTGCAAGTTCATAAGTTTTTTTCATTAAACCATTTCCTTAGATATTTAATTCAGCTTTCAATTCTCCGAGTGTAGTTACTTTTTCAGCATAAGCGTTGTGCCTGTGAATACTTTCCTGGTTTTCTTGGCGTGCAGTAATCAATGTGTCATCTGGGAAATCAGCATATTTTTGAACTATTTTCTCCATCATGTTTCTTACGCAGTCTTCAACGAAAACAGGGTTTCTGTGCGCATTCATCACTGTTGCGTTTTCGTCAGGCCTTTTGAGTAATTCGCACACTGGTGAACTCATTGAAGTTTCAATAATGTCAATCAAATCTTCCGCTTTCACATATTTGTCTTCAGGAACCTCAATTAATAATGTTCCTACTCCCCTCTGATTGTGTGAAGCAAAAGTAACTGTATCTAAAACTTTTTGAGTGGTTTCCTCATCTAAAAATTCTAATAGTTTGGTCTTATCGGATTCTCTAACAGATTCCTGTGCACATGGACACACTGTCATTCCAATAAGTTCCGCACCTATGCTTTTTCTAATATCCACGTTACCGTCTTCATCCCTTAGTCCAATGGCTTTGGCTTTTAGCTGTGCCATTTCCTGGGTTTTGTTTTTGGTAACTGGAGATTCCTTCATGAACATAAAATCGGTTGTCATGGATATTTCAACACGTTTTGCATATTCGTGTTTGGTCATCATTCTGTCAACGATTTTTGCACATAATGATTCAACATCTACGGTAGAGTCTTTAGCTACATCTTCGAGGACTTCGCTAATGGCTTCCGGGTTCCTGGACATGTGTACGCCTTTTTGATCACTTGGTAAATCAACAAATGCATCAAAAGTTGGTACCAGTATTATAGGTCTTTTATTTGTTCTTTTAAGTTGTAATAATTTTTTAACTCCAGTAACGCCCACTCTTGTTAGTTTTATGGGCACACTTGGAGCATCGTCCTGAGTATCGGGTAAGCAAACTGCCAATTTTATAACCTCTATTTAAATTAATTTAAATATTATAATATTTGTATTTCTTTTTATTTAAATACATTATAAAATCAGCTTTTTCACGGCAATATTTTTGTCATGATGAAAAAAATTTTTTACAAAAAAAGAGAATATTAAAAGTAGTTTTGTTAAAACCACTTTTTTAAAACAAAATTATAAGATATTGGATGATCCCATATCTTCTTTAATAACATCAAGAACAGTTTGAGTGTAGGTTCTTTCTATAATTGGGTCTTTTAATAATTCTTTAATGAATGAGTTTAATTCATTGGTGTTTCTGAATTTTGCGATTAAAAATGCGTCGTATTCTCCAGTAACATCATAGATTCCAACTACATTCTTATTGAAGAATGTTTTTTCTTCCCAATTTTTGAGTTTTCCACCTTTGACTCTTACGCCGATAATGGTGGTTAAAACGAAACCTAATTTTTCATGGTCAATAACCGGGGAGAATTTTTTAATTACTCCGGATTTTACCATTTTGTCAATACGGTTGTGAACAGTTCCAACAGAAACATCTAAACTGCGTGATATTTGCCTGTAGGAAGTTCTTACATCCTCATTAATAATTTTTAATATGTTGATGTCTGTATCATCAAGTTTTACTACATTATCTTTAGTTTTCACCATTATATCTCCCTATAAATTATTTTATAGTATTTGGTTAATTTGTAAATTAACCATATAATTTATACTAATGTTTTTATAATATATAAAACTTTGTCTATATTTTTAATTTTTTACTAATTTTTATTAAACAATAGTTATTAAGTAATTTTTATATTACTAATTTTTTTTAAATTATGATTAAATATGTAATGCAGTTTGTTTTTTTCATATCCTTCTATACTATTTTAAAGTTTATCTAAATATCATTTAATTTTATCAGAATATTTTTAATGTTTTCAATTCCAGCATCACTTTTAATTCCGATTGGATTAAAATGGGTTTTAAGGGCTGTGAACCCTTCCTTTTCAAGTTCATTCAGAATTAGTTCAAATTTTGGTGCACTTATTTTTAAGGATTTGCATATGCTGTGGACGTCGTAGAATGTTGCAGGCCCGTCACATTCAACAAGACATTTGTTCAATAGTTTCAAGGCTTCTTTTTCGCTATTGATTTTTTTGTTGTCTGCCTCGTCAATCATTTTTTGGATAAATTCGCCGTCCTGAATCTTTCCCAGCCATAAAGGTCCTGCGTGAACTAATTTTTCACCGCAAATCGGACATACCTCATCAATAGGACTTGCCAGGCCGTTGCTGGTTTGCCTGTGCAGGCAATGTTTGCAGTGACTGATATATCCGATGTTTTTCAGGGATTCATCAGTCCTTTTTGAACCTTTTTTGATTTCAAGATACATTCTCATATAGTGTTCAGTGCTGTGTGACATCTTCACTTCAATGAACTTGGCGTATTTTGAAAGAGTGAGTGCGACAAAACCCGCCAGTATTCTGATTCCAGTTTCATGGCAATACTCGCTTTTGTAAGGCTTTGAGTTATATTTGCGTATGCAGGGTTCCTGGTAAGTTCCGCACAATGCGGAAGTGTCTGTTGCCGTAACGCACATCAGGGAGTTTCTGCGGGCACAATACCCGGCGGAGTCCAGAAACGGTGAGGGGGTTCCGAAAGGATCAATGTCAATAACATCGAATTCGCCACGTTTCATCCTCAAAAACATGCTTGCGTCATGCTGGTATACTTCAACGTCACTCAAGTTGTTCAGTTCAATGTTGTGGCGTTCGTAATGGTTGGCTGTTTCACTTATGTCGTTGATGGAAACATCTCCGACTCCATCAATTTCATTTTTATATCTAACGCCTCTTATTCCGCTTCCTCCAAACAGGTCGCAGATGTTTATTTCACGGTCCTGCTCCTTTTGGAATACTTGGATTGCAAGAATAGACAAATCCCTGTTTAATTCCATGTGAGGATTGTAAAAAACCGGTGCTGCTGATGAAACCTTTTCATATTCGGGAAATTCGATTTTTGTCAATCCCTCTTCAATACTTACTATTTTATATTCGTCCATTACTTCTCACTCTTAATTTTTTTTTAATAACTATATTTTAAATATTATTAGATTTAAATATTAGTATGGTAATTTAATTTAAATTTGGTGATAATTGTGTCAAATATTAAAGTTCCTATTGCAAAACCGATAATCGGCGATGAAGAAATTGAAAATGTAGTTGAAGTATTAAAATCAGGAATGATTGCCCAAGGACCAAAGGTGGAAGAATTTGAGCAAAAATTTGCTGAATGGGTTGGAGCGGAATACGGTATTGCTGTCAACTCAGGAACCGCAGCTTTGCACACTGCACTGCTTGCATGTGATATTGGTCCGGGAGATGAGGTAATCACAACTCCGTTCACATTCATTGCAAGCGGGAACTCAATTGTTTACACCGGTGCAAAGCCTGTATTTGCAGACATTGACTTGAAAACATATACATTAAGTCCTGATGCGATTGAAGATGTAATAACTGAAAACACCAAGGCAATTATGCCTGTTCAGTTATATGGTCAGTCTGCGGAGATGGACAAGATTAATGAAATTGCTGAAAAATATGGTTTAATTGTTATAGAAGATGCCGCACAGGCACATGGAGCAACTTTCAAAGGTCAAAAAGTTGGAAGCATAGGAGACATGTCCTGCTTCAGTTTTTACCCAACAAAAAATATGACCACCTCAGAAGGAGGAATTATCACCACTGATGATGAAGAATTGGCCGATAATGCAAGAATGTTCAGGGCACATGGGGCAACAGTCAGATATCACCACGATGCAATAGGCTATAACTTTAGAATGACTGATATTTCCGCAGCCATAGGTCTTGCGCAACTGGAAAAGATTGATGGATTCAACGAAAAAAGAATAGCCAATGCAGAGTATTTGAATAAGGGTTTGGCTGATGTTGATGGGGTTATCACACCTTACTGTGCAGACGGTTCAAAGCATGTATATCATCAGTACACAATCAGGGTTGAAAAGGCAGACCGTGACGATTGGGTTGACATAATTAATGACTGTGGCGTTGGAACAGGCATACACTATCCGATTCCATTGTATAATCAACCAATTTATAAGGCATTGGATTTTGAAGGATATTGTCCTAATGCAGAGCTTGCAGCGGATAATGTAATTTCCCTACCTGTACATCCATCATTGACCCAAGAAGATTTGGACCTTGTAATTGAAGCGGTAAAAACCGCTTCCAATGAGTTAGATTAACTTCTAACTTTTTTTCACTTTTTTTAAATATCATTTCAGCATTTCGTTAACTGTATCGACTTTAGCGTCCAAAGTCCTGTTTTCTAGATCTCTTCTGTCATCCACTTTTATGACAGTGTATACTCTGCCTATTCCAAGTTCAAAAATTGCTTCTTGAGCTGTGGCAATTGCAGAATATAACTCTTCAAGATTGTCTGCTTCTATTTGTGTTCCCATTCCGGTAAGCTGGTAGTTCAACCCGGAATCCTTTATTGACTGGACTGCAGCAGTCACATAATCTTTACATTCTGTAGTTTCTGTTCCGACCGGCAATATTGCAAAATCACAAGTTATCATTTTTTCACCTACTAAAATTATTTATTTATTGTTTAATAAAATAATTGGTAATGGTCAAATTAGATAAAGATGAATTTAATGAAATGATTTTTACAAGAATCAATAATCTTATTGATGATTATGAGCTAATCAAGGAAGGCGAATTGATAGCGGTTGCATTATCCGGCGGTAAAGACAGTGTATTGACTTTGCATGCCCTTAAAAATTATCAGCAATTTCTTGATTTTGATTTAGTGGCAATCAGCGTTGATGAAGGTATTGAAGGTTACAGACAGCATGGAATCGACTCTGCTGTCCAAAATGCTCGTGATTTAAATGTAAAGCTGGTTCAGAAGTCATTTAAAGAGGAAGAGGGTTTCGCTTTGGATGACATATACTCTGATTTTAAAAGTGCTTGCATTCCTTGCGGTGTGTTTAGAAGAAACATTTTGAACAAGACCGCTTATGAGCTTGATGCGGCCAAAATTGCCACAGGTCATAATTTGGATGATGAAATACAGTCATTTTTGATGAGTTTTGCCCGTGGTGATACGATCAAATTCTCCAAATTCGGCCCTGAACTTGATGTGATTCATCCCAAACTAGTTCCAAGAATCAAGCCTCTGTGGAACACTCCCGAAAAGGAGGTCGGAATGTGGGCTGTTATAAACAATATTGATATTCATCTGGATGAGTGCCCTTATTCCCATCTGTCGTTAAGGGCTAAAATCAAGGAATTCCTAAATGTCAGCGAAGACAATTATCCTGGTGTAAAAAATAATGTGATGGAGTCATTTAAACAGATTTTAATGTTTGAAAATGATGTAACTCCAAGCCTCAATGAATGTGAAGTCTGTGGTGAGCCGACTTCATCCAATATCTGCAAGGCCTGTGAGTTGAAAGATTTAATTTCTCAAAATTGCGAAAGCCATATAGATTATAAATAATGCAACTAGGATAGCTCCCTCTTTTTTATCGTATTTGTCCTGTGTCTTACCGAATATGAAGCACAGTACTGTGACGAATATCATTAGAATGACATCTATGAGCATGCCTGAGTTTAGAGGTATTGCACTTATTGCGCTGCTTGCACCAAGCACGAACAGTATGTTGAAGATGTTTGATCCTATTACATTACCTATGACCATCTGATTTTCCCCTTTCTTTAAAGCGGTAAGTGAGGTCACAAGTTCAGGCAAAGAGGTACCGATTGCAACAATGGTTAAACCTACCAGTGTTTCGCTCATTCCGAATGCTATTGCTATTGCTGAAGCACTGTCTACAACCAAATCTCCACCGATTACGATTCCTGCAAGTCCAACAAGTATGAAAATGATGCTGTATGGGAGGCTGTACTTTGGCTTTTCGACTTCGGTTGCACCTCCGGATTTTTTAGTGCTATAAACAAGATATGCAATATATGCAACCATGATTGCAAGTAAAATTATTCCTTCAATATTGGTTATGTCCCATCCTATTACGATGAAAACTGCCCATAATAGTGTAATTCCTACAAGGAACGGTAAATCCTTTTCAAGAACCTGTTTTTCCATTACCAGTTCACTTAAAAGTGCTGCAATACCGATAACCATCAGTATGTTGAACATATTGCTTCCGATTACGTTACTCACAGCAAGCGCATTGCTTCCGGTAAGTGATGAAGTAATGGAAACTGCCGCTTCGGGAGCGCTTGTTCCCAATGCCACAATTGTCAAACCGACAATGATTGTAGGAATCTTCAAAAGGGAGGCTATGCTGCTTGCCCCATCAACAAAAAAGTCGGATCCTTTAATCAGAAATACGAATCCTACAATTAATAAAACGAATTGGATTATTATTGATGCGTCCATTTTCTATTCCTCTTCAATTTCCTCTTCAGGTCCCAAATCGGTAACGATGACCTTATCGATTTGATGGCCGTCCATATCTATTATCTCAAAGACAAATCTTCCACATTCGAATGTGTCCTCTTCATTAGGGATTGTTCCGCTTATGCTGAGTATGAATCCTGCTAATGTGGTGTAGTTGTCTTCCTCTTCATCAGGCAATGAATCTTTAAAGTCAAACAGTTCCTTGAATTTATCAATCGGATATCTTCCGTCAATAAGCCATGTTCCGTCGGCTCTCTGAATCGCTTCAGGTTCGGCTTCCTCATCGATTCCAGGAATGTCTCCTACAATTCCCTCAAGCAAGTCGTTCAATGTGATTAATCCTTCAACACTTCCGAATTCATCGACTACAAGTGACATGTGGACATATCCCTGATTTTCCTTAAATTCCTTAAGCAATTCCAAAGTTTCAAGGTGTTCGGAAACAACCAATGGCTCTTTCACGATTTTGTGCACGTCAAATTTCTCATCAGTGAACATTGCTGATAGGATGTCTTTTGCCTGAACCACTCCAATGAAATCGTCAAGCTCTCCGGAAGCTATCGGGAAAATTGACCTTTTGCTTTCGATGATTTTTATTTTATTGATTTCCCTGTCGTCTTCCAGGTCAATCCAGATTATCTCGTTTCTAGGGGTCATTATGCTTTCGACCTTTTGGTCGTCAAGCTTGAAAACCCTTTTGATGATGTCTTCCTCTTCTTTTTCGATGGTTCCGTCTTCCCTTCCTTCCTTAATCATCAGTTCGATTTCTTCTTCAGTAACCACATCTTCGCTTTTATCTTCAATTCTCATAAGCCATAAGAGAAAACGACTTGATTTGGCTAAAATGAAACTGACAGGTTTTGAAACCTTTTCAAGAACCACCATACTTTTTGCAACTTTCAGGGCAATTCTTTCAGGGTCGTTCAATGCAATGACCTTCGGCACAATCTCTCCGATAACCAGTGTAAGGTAGGTGGTGACAATAACGACTATAGCAACGCTAACAGGTCCGCTGTATGGTATAAAGGAAATGTATGCTGCCAGTGGATCGGCTAATGTTACTCCACCAAATGCACCTGTCAAAACACCAATCAGTGAAATTCCAATCTGCACTGTTGATAAAAATTCATTAGGGTCTTCTAACAAATCAAAAACAATTTGAGCGTTTTTATTTCCTTCTTCCAAGTATTTTTGCATTTTTGCCTTTCTGATGGATACCACGGCAAGTTCAGCCATTGACAGGTATCCTGTGAAAATTATTAGAATTAATATGATAATTATTTTGAGTGTCGTCCCAATCATTTTTAACAAACCATTAAAACTATTTTAATTCGCTGGCCTTCATGAAGCCAGTGTTTCCATATATTTTGTCCTGCATTTCCTGAACTGCTTCAGAGGCTTCCTCTCTTGTGGCCACCTTTTGGAAAATGCGTCTTGATTTTACTTTCAAGGTCTTTCCGCATACGCATTTGCGTGTAGCCACGCCTTCCTTTGCATACAATGCTCTTCCACAGTCACAACGAAATATTAAATACATGGTATTTCCATTTATAAAATCAATAGTAATTATAATATTATCAATATATTATTTAAAATTAATTATTATCCTCCAAATATTTTCATGAATAATGGTATGAAAACTTTGGAAGGCAAAATCACCAAGGTTGCTATGCTGACTCCAAGGTTGGTACCGATGACTACAAGAAGTATTCTGAAAATGTTGTTGTGCCACAGATCTTTAAAGCTTTCAACATGGGCCAGATTCTTGACGTCGCTCTGTCTCACTTTTCTGAACTTGGCTTCGCACAATCCTGAAAACCATCCCGCAGCAAGCAGGGGGTGAATGATGGTCAGAGGAGCAACTACTCCGCCGACAATTGCTGATTGGATTTTGGATCCTGAAAGGATTGATCCGATAAATCCCATAATCATGCTGATGACAACAAACTCATAGATGTTCCATGTGATGTTTATCCCGCTAAAATATGCCAGAAAAAATATCACAACAAACAGAATTGGAATTAGTGCCAAAATTATTTTTGTCCATGGTATTCCTTTTTTGTCTTTGATTACTTCCAGATCCCTTAAATTAGGCAATGTTTCGGGGTTGTCCAAGTATTTTTCGATTCCAGGCTTATGTCCTGCTCCGACAACTGCAATGACGTGATCTTGAGGGATTCTCATTATGCTTCCGGCCAGGTATGCATCCCTTTCATGAACAAGGACCTCATGGACGCTAGGGGCTTCATCCTTAAACATTTCCATCAGTTCGTCCAAGTTTTCCGGATTTTTAAGCTCCTCGACATCGACTTCCTCATCATCGCCATATCCAAAAGCGGAAGCTATTAGGCTGAACATGAATTTGGCCTTTTCCATAAAGCCCATCTTATTCAGAGCCCTTTGCAATGTTATGCTGATGTCCCTGTCAATCAGTGCGATTGGGATTCCCAAATCTTCGCTCGCTTCGATTGCACCAATCATTTCTGAACCCGGTGCAACATCCAAATCGGCTCCGACCTTGGATTGGAAGTAGCTTAAAAGTGTAGTTGTAAAGAATAATCCAACCTTGTTTTCTTTGATGATTTTAGTAACTGAAATTGTCTCATCCTGTTCAATGCCCATCATCTCTTGTTTTAATTTAGTGTATCTTCCTCTGTCAAGCTCGATGGCAACTACATCAGGTTGGTGTTCGTAGATTGCATCTTTCACTTCTTCAACACTTTCCTGTGATACGTGAGCGGTACCTATAATTTTTAAACATTCTCTTTTCAAAAAAACACTTCTTTGTATAATTATATTATCTAATTATTAAGAAATCTACCTATATAAAGTTAATTCATTATCTTTATATATGGCAACATTATCGGTTATTTTTCTCATCACTGACAACTCGACATCATCTGTGTAACCGAGCTCGATTAATCTTTTGGCAGTTCTTGAATTTAAAAATGCCTCTTTCACCAGATTATAGTCTCTGCTGGCCAGAATTGCAGATTTGGCATATTCGCTTAATTTGCATTCGTCCAGATTTTCATTAATCCAGTATAAGATCTCTCCGGCGGCCAGAAAATCCTCTATTGCAAATTCTCCTTTGACGCCTGCCATAACCACATCGATATGCTCTTCGGCCAACTGAACGCTTTTTTCTCCGACCGCTTCAGCATTGACCATTGAACCGACCAATACCTTTGAGTTCATGTTTTCAAGAATCCTGGTTCCGTTGCTTGTTGTCAGGATTAAAGTATCTTCGGAAGTTTTCAAATCTTTAATGGCAGAGGGACTGTTTCCAATGTCAAATCCTTCGAGGCGCTTTCCGTTGCGCTCGCCTGCAAGCATGCCTCCGGTTTTTTCCTTTAACGCAATGGCTTCTTCAGGAGTGAAGCATGGAATTATCCTTTTAAAACTGTTCAGGGCCAGTGTTATTGTTGTGCTTGCCCTCAGAGCATCAACCATAATGGAAACGTCGCCGCTTGAACTTTCCTCAAAACTCAATGTCACCTTCATGAAGTAATTTATATTGAAATAATTATATAATAATATTCATGAAGATAGTCACAACCCCAATGTGTGAAGAAATCGTAAGGCTTGCAGGCATCAGGGATTATGAGGTAAACAAATTTCCCCAAAAAAGTGACGGAGATTTGGCAATTTTGCTTTCGGAAAGCAAAGTCGAAATGGATGCAGTTCAAATCAAAATCAATACGTCAACACAGATTTTTGAAAGCATCAAAGAGATTTCCTCCCTTGCAGGCAATGAACTGGGCGATGAAGAGATATTGTCATATTTTGATGGTTATGAGCTTTGCAGGAAATATCTGAATTCGGATTTCAAAAGGGATGTCAGTGTCAAGGTATATTCCGAATTTTTAAGGGATATGGTTTCGGATGTGGGCTTCAATATCTGTACTGATGGCTTTGATTATGTGATATATCCGGATTATTTAAAGGATAAGGTCATAGAAACCGAAAACACTGTTGAAATCCCGTCCCACAATGCAATTTCCAAAAATCCCTTTGATAAGGCAGAATTGAGATATGGCATTTTAGAAAATTTAATATAATATATAAATTATAAATATTATTTATTACAATTGCATTTTTTGAGAGTGTTAGGAATGTATGAAACATTGATATTTACTGGTGGAGTTCACAAAAGTGAAGAGATAAGAGAGCTGATAGAGGATTTGGGCGGATTCATTCTTCAGGACAGCGTTCAGCAAATGGAACTGGTCTTGAACATGGCTGTTCCTCTTGAGGATGTTGATAAGATTGAAGAAAAGTCCAAAGAGTTATTGGCAAAGCTATCCGTTGCTCCTATGGCAGGTTCTGAAATAGCTATTGTCTCACCAACACTTGCAAGGCACCATTTGCCTCACGCCGCATGTGACATTTCCGAGTATCTGCGTGAATTCGGTGCAAAGGATAACATGATAGGTCTTGCAAGGGGAGACGGTAAAGGAACTTCAGGAATCACAGAAGAGGAAAGAGATTTGATTGAAGAGCATGACATTGCCATTTTTGCTTTGGGCAGCTTTGAAAACTGCATCAAGGAAAAGGCATTCCTTTATGATAATATTGACATACCAGTAATTGTCACAGGAGCACCGGAAATCGATGTCAGTGAGCTTCCGGGCGCTGACGCATATGTAGGAGGCCTTGGAAGAATACCAAGAAGACTCAGAAGAGGTCCGGACATTCGCGCACTCGATAAGCTGGTTGAAACTATCGAGCAGATTTTAAGTGACAAGAAACGTGAGATGACTCTTGACCCTCCGTTAGTGCCATCCATCGTTGTAAAAAATGCAATTGAAAATCAAATCAGGGAAATAAAAGATGTAATTTCTCCAACCCCTGTAACTTCACAGCTCGACGGTGTTCGCGTTAAACTGAATTATGACACCTATGCCGAAGACATCGGAAACGTTGTCATCGACGGCAAAAAGCTGTCAGAAATCGCCGAGATTAAAAAATCAAAAATGTATGATTATATCCTGGTGAAAATTAATAGTGAGAGTTCTCTTGTTGAGGATTCTGACTAACTCTCTTTTTTTTTAAATTCTTCTCATACCAAAGAAGTTGACCGCATCAACCAGATCATTGAACTGTTCCAGTTCCCTTTCTATGACATTTTCATCTGTCATGTCTATGCTCAGTTCTCCGTCCACGGTCAATGTGTCCGGGCCACGGCCGATGAGCCTGTCGACGCCGTCTGCACTCAGAATTCTTTCGGCATCAAGCTGGTGAACAAAAGATCTGCCGGGTATTATGACGGAGTTCCTGATTTCGGACAGGTCAAGCTGTTCCAAATCCTCTTTTGTAATAAGACATGCTATTTCCTTTTCAACGGCAACGACATTCACATTGTTTTCCTCATCAATCTTGTCAAAGATTTTGCTGATGTAGGGTTCGGCTATTTTTGAGGTAATGATTGTTGCCTCACCAGTAATTGGCTTTATGAATTGCAGGAACACTTCGTTTTCATCTTTTGCGATTGCGAATGGTCCTCCGGTTTCAGGGTCACATATTGGTGTTCCGCTGACTCTGAACTTGTATTCGGAGTTTATTTGCCTTACAAGTTCACCGAAATCTTCAACAGGCTGTGATTCGATGCCCTTTATGATAGGCTCATTGCCCAGAATCAGTCCTTCGTTGAAGGTATTTGCAAATCTCATCAGAAGCATTCCCTTTGCACCCCATTCCTCTAGGGAATTGCAGGTTTGCCTTAACACATCCCCGTCATTGACTCCGGGAATGATTACTGCCGCGCCGGTCAGCTTAATGTTTTCACAAAATATCTGGCAGGCTTTAAGTGCCTCTTCAGGGTTGGGGTCCTTTACCCATTCCTTTCGAAGTTGGGGGTCTGTTGAAAAGACGGTAAATGAAACTTCATTGACGCCATTATTAATTAGTCTTGTAGCCATTTCGGAGTCGCTTATTCCCTTTCCGCAGGTATATCCCAATACTGAGGATATTGAAAATTGGTTTAGGTTGGCGGTCAGGGTCTCAAGATGGGGATAGCAGCTTATGTCTCCTCCACCGCTGATGTATGCGCTTACCTCTCCCTGAGGCATTCCCATCATCATTGCGGTTTGTACCTGGTTGATAACTTCAAATGGGGACTTAAAATCTCCTTGAGTTTCGGAAACGCCTTTGCTGCATCTTTCACAGCCTATTTTATTTGGCAGACAGTGTGCACATCCGAAACTTTTCACTTCCTTTACCTTTCTGAAGTAACAATATTTGCAAAATCCATTGCAGTCTCTTCCAGGTATTCCTCCTACATCTGCTACAAGTTGCATGTTAGTTTATTTTATTTTCATTTTATTTATAAATTTCATGATTTTTTTTGAAAAGATTTTTGTATTACTTTTAGTATTATTTATTACTATGAACCTTTAAAGTAATAATTTTTTATTTCCTTTCATTTTTAAAAATAAAGATTTTTATCAATTTATATGTATCAAAAGATTAATATTTTAGTCTAATTAGTAATTAATTTAAAAATTTCTAAAATTTTCTAAAAAGAATAGTTTTAATTAATAATTAAAAGTATTACTTTTGAGTAATTTTTTCTTAAATGAAAAATCTTTTATTATACTTTATAAACTTTTCTAAAATATTTCATAGGTAATCTTTATATTATATCTTTTATAAAATAAAATTTGTATACCATATGGCTGGCTATTGCAAAAACTTGCTTTGTAGCTCAACTCAATTTGGCGGAAAAAATTCGCCATTGAGAGTGGTATATTAGTTAAACTCTATTTATTTAGGAGGGAAAAAATGGCAAAGTTTGATGATAAAATCGATTTATTCGATGATAGAGGCAACGCATCTGTTGGTGGAGACAAATCTAGAATATTAGGAAGAGAATTAGATCTCGCTATTGTAGATAACGCAGAAGCAATCGCAGACAAAATGAAAGAAATTATCCAAATTTCTGCAGACGATGATACTGTTGTAACACCTATTTCTGGAGGAAAAAGGTTATTAGTACAAGTACCAACCAGAAGAATTGATGTTGCTGCTGAATACTCAACAGCTCCATTATCCAGTGCTTCCGCATTAGTACAATCTGTAATTGATGTTTGTGGTGTGGACATTTACGATGCAAACTTCGTAAAAGCTGCTGTATTAGGTAGATATCCACAATCTGTAGACTACAAAGGATCTAACATAGCAACCATGTTAGACATTCCACAAAAGCTCGAAGGTGCAGGTTACGGTTTAAGAAATGTAAAAGCAAACGACTTCGCTGCTGCTACATTGAAAAACACTTTCCAAGCTACTGCATTAGCAGCAATCTTCGAACAAACTGCAATGTTTGAAATGGCTGACGCATTAGGTTCATTTGAAAGATTACACTTATTAGGTTTAGCTTACCAAGGTTTAAACGCTGATAACTTAGTATATGATATGGTTAAAGAAAACGCAGACGGTACTGTTGGTAGTATTGTACAAGCAACTATTGCTCGTGCAGAAGCTGACGGAATTATTGCTCCTCAAGAACAATTAACTGATTTCGCTATTTACAACACTGACGACGCAGCTAAATGGAACGCATATGCTGCTGCTGGTGCTGTTGCAGCAACTATGGTTAACGTAGGTGCAGCTCGTGCTGCTCAAGGTATTCCATCTACT
>ONSJ01000051.1 GCA_900320515.1 uncultured Methanobrevibacter sp.
CATCAACTCCACAACAATAGCCAACATCACCTCAAGGTATGCCACTGCCGTATACAACACAGGCTATCTCGTTGTAACCCGGTCAAAATTCATCAATCTCTCGGCCAATTTCACCGCAGGTGCTATTGCAGCCAAGGAAGCGAAAGGAGTGAGGGTAGATAACTGTGAATTCATCAACGTGACCTCCCTTAGAAACGGTGGGGCAATATTTTTCGACTTAAACGGTGACAAGGGAAGTTCAGATGCGAATTGCATCATCTACATGTCATCATTCACCAACTGCTCTTCCGAGTTCGGAGGGGCAATACTTCAGCTGGGAGGCGCGCTGAACGTGAGCCTTTCCAACTTCACCCGAAACACCGCATTGGTTGACGGCGGAGCTGTGTACACCTCCAATGCAACCCTTGAAGCATCAGGAAACATATTCGATTCAAACGCCGCATCACAATATTTCGGAAGCGGAGGAGCGATATTTTTCGATTATGGATCACTTGAAATCGAAGATTCAAAATTTGTGAACAACACTGCCTGGGAAGGTGCAAGCCTATATGCATACGATGCAAGATATGAAATAGCAGCGTCCAACTTCACAGGAGATTCAAACGATACTATACACACCTATTTTGACATTAAAGGCTCCATTATCGATGAGGATGTCATAATCAATGGAAACGTGACACTCAACGATACCTACTACGGATCATATGTTAATTTTACAGGAAAGCAGATTGTTCTCAACAGACAGACAGTGCCTGGAAATATCACAGATAAGTATTTCAACCTCAATGACTATGGGCTTGTGACTCCGGTCAGGGACCAGGGTTCACTGGGGTCCTGCTGGGCATTCGGTGCTGCAGGGGCATTTGAATCAGCCTTCCTGATTGCAACAAACATCACATTGGACATTTCAGAAAACAACATGCACAGTGCGGAATTAAGATATTCAAAATATGGGAAATCCAGTTTGACCGAAGCCGGAACCGCCTTAATGGGAATGGCCTATTTCGCAAGCTGGCTGGGTGCCCTTCCTGCGAAATATGATGAATATGACGAGCTGGGAAAAATCTCATATGTAATGTTTTCAAAGGATTCATACCATGTTGTGGATATTGAGATGGTGGATTCTAATGACAGAAACGCCATTAAGGATGCCCTTCTCAAATACGGGGCCCTGACCGTTTATGTGGAAGGTGCAAACCCGAACAACGATTTCTTCAATAAGGATACCTCTGCGTCCTACTGTGATAACTCAACATATGGAAACCACTTCGTCACACTGGTGGGATGGAACGACACATTCTCCAGGGATAATTTCAAGATAACACCTCCGGGAGACGGTGCATGGATATGCAAAAACAGCTGGGGTACAGGCTGGGGAGATAAAGGATATTTCTACCTTTCATATTACGACCTGCCGCTTAGGAAGGTTCCTGCGGTGGCTTATGTCATAAACAACACCCTTGCCTACAGCAATCTTTATCAGCTGGATGTCGGGGCAATTGACATGATTTACAGCACTGATGACAACTCCACTCTGGATTATGCTAACGTCTACACCGCAATCTCTGACGACTGGATTGCGGCTGTGGGAACATACTTCGAAGAGCCGAATGAGGCCTATGAAATCATAATCTCAATCAATGACTGTGAGGTCTATACCCAAAAAGGAAAATCCTCCTTCATGGGATATGAGACAATAAAGCTGAACACATATGTCGCAGTCAATGCCGGAGACAAGTTCTCCATTGAAATGCGCAGGCAATCCCTGCCTCTTATTATGGCCACAAGACAGCACTTCGAAGCGGAAACATCCCTGCAGTACACTCCTGAGGGTACAGTGGACCTGACCAAATACGGAAGGGTTGCCGCAATCAAGGCATATGCCCTTCCTGCAAACTTCACAGCACAAAACGTCAATGTCTACTACTCCCCTTCAATAACAGTCCCATCCAATCTCACAGGGGCTCAGGTAATCATTGAAAAGGGCGGAAAGACCATAGCTTCAGGCGTTGTGGAAGGCGGCAAGGTTACATTCACAGGAATCGCACCAGGAAACTATGTGATGCGCACCATCTACAACGGAACTGAAATCCGCAGTTCATTTCTGGTGAACAATACCATAATTGCGCCGGAGGATGCCAAGATATCATTCAACACCGACCTGACAGTTGAGGCAAAGTTTTTAAGGGGTGACGGAACTCCGCTCAACGACACTGCTGTTTCAGTGGTGCTGGACGGCAAGACATACACAATGACCACCGGGAAAAACGGCGAATTGGCTCCTGTACTTGAAGATTTAAGCGTCGGAGAGCACAAGTTTGTCCTTAAAAACCCGGCAACTGCAGAAGAGTGGACAGTCACAGTCAATGTGGTTTCAAGATTTGCCGAATCAAAGAACATCAACATGTACTACTATGACGGATCCTCATTCAAAATCCGCGTGATGAACAACGGTGGAAATCCTGCAGGCGCAAACGAGATTGTCACAATCAAGCTCAACAAGAAGACCTACAGGGTTAAAACCAATGCCCAGGGATATGCAATCCTGAAGATTCCAAATACGGTCAAGCCGGGCAAATATGTTCTTGTGGCATCATATGCAGGCGTTGAAATCAAGCATAACGTCAATGTGAAACAGGTCCTCAAGCTTTCAAAGGTCAAGGTCAAAAGATCCGCCAAAAAGCTCATCATCAAGGCAACCCTCAAGCAGGGCAAAAAGGCCTTGAAGGGCAAAAAGATAGTCTTCAAGTTCAAAGGCAAGAAATACACTGCAAAGACAAACAAGAAGGGTGTCGCAAAGATAACCGTCAAAAAATCGGTGTTAAAGAAACTTAAGGCAGGCAAAAAGATAACATATACAGCAACCTACCTCAAGGACACCGTAAAAAGAACCGTAAAAGTCAAAAAATAGGGAAATCTTTCCTTATTTTTCTTTTTTTTTAAGATTTGGCATGATGTCACTGTTTTTCAAATATTCAAGGCAAACAAGTACTACAGTTCCGTCACCAAAAAGGTTAAAATAACAATAAGGTAGGTGCATCAGCACCTGCACTATTTTTTTGATATTAATAATTGTTTTTTCTCTGAAATCACATCTTCTTCTGTACAACAGTTTAATGTTGATTAAAACTTCTAATAACTGCTTGTACCTAAGACATACACTGTAAAAATAGCTTCAGCGGAATGGATCTATGGAGTGTGACTTTTTAGTTTTTTCTCAGTTTTTGTATGGTTTTCAGGTCGAGTTTGGTGGCTTTGGCTATGAATTCATCGGATACTCCTAGTTCGATGAGGTTTTTGGCTGTATCTTCAATACCTTCTTTTTTTCCTTCACTTATGCCTTCTCTTTTTCCGTCGAGGTAGGCTAGGTTGACTGCTTCTTCGAATCCTGTGACGTTTGGTTCGAAGCCATAATCTTCTGCTTTTAGGTTTAACATTTTAATCATATTTTAAATGAATAAATTGAGGTTTATTTATTCATTTCTTAATTTTTTTATTGTTTTCAGGTCGAGTTTGGTGGCTTTGGAGATTATTTCGTCTTCGAATCCTAGTTCGATGAGGTTTTTGGCTGTATCTTCAATACCTTCTTTTTTTCCTTCTCGTTTTCCTTCTTTTATTCCATCTTTTTTTCCTTTACTTATGCCTTCTCGTTTTCCGTCGAGGTAGGATAAGTTCACCGCTTCTTCAAATCCTGTGACGTTTGGTTCCAGCCCGTAATCTTCTGCTTTTAGGTTTAACATATTTTCCATCTCCTTTCTCTCTTCCTTTTTCATAAATCTTTGCATTACTTTCTTTTGACAGTCTATCAGGTCGCAGTGAAATTCTCTGTCAGGTATTTTTGCATCGCGCAATAATTTGGAAGTCATTTCAAGCAATTCCCTGATGTCATGGTTATGAGTCATGTCGGGGACAATGAGCAAGTCGATTGCCTCATTGTCAGTCAATGGAATGTTGTTTTCATTTTTGTTTCTAACCACATTTAAAGTTTCTGATGCTTTTAGATTTTTAGTGTAGAAGAAATCAGGATGAAAATCAACATCTCCATCAAAATCCCTATTTTCAATTCCCTGTGTCGGAGGGTATGTTGCAAATACACATGTTTTGAATGGAGAATAATCGTCCGCTTGTGAATATATGCGATATTTGTACATGTCTTCCATTTTTGGATCATAAACTGCCGTTGATTGAAATTCGATATTGTATTTTTCCTTTCCGTCAACAACATAGCCTATGTCCATGAATTTGTGTGCCCTGTCGGGCGGAATCAATTCGATATTGATGAAATCGATTCTTTCGCAGTCATAACCGAGTCTCCTGTGAAATCTCGCATTCAACTTTTTGAATATGTATTTGTAGCATTCGTCCGCTCCAATAATGTCCTCACTCATTAAATTCACCTTTTTTTAATTGATAACGATTTCTTAGCTAAGTCAAATTAAAGGACGTCCGACAAGATAATCTTTAAAACTATTCATATAAAAACCTATGTATCAATAAAAGTAATTATTGCTCTTGTATTGTAAAATAACACTCATAAATCAATTTTTACTTTAATCTGAATAATTGTTGGGCTTCCGGAATTTGAGTGTCTTTAAAATATAAATAATATAAAAATCTAAAATATTAATTACTAATTTTAGGAGAAACCAGATGGGAATTGAAGACAAGATAAAATCTATTGAAGAGGAAATCCAGAAGACACCCTACAACAAGGCCACCTCTCACCACATTGGAAAACTTAAGGCAAAACTGTCCAAATTGAAAGAGGAATCCCTGCAGAGAAGCAGCGGAGGGTCAAAGGGACAGGGTTTTCACGTTAAAAAGTCAGGAGACGCAACAGTAGTGCTTGTAGGTTTCCCGTCTGTGGGCAAATCCACTTTGCTGAACAACATCACAAATGCCGAAAGTAAGGTCGGAGCCTATCAGTTCACAACCCTCGACATTGTTCCGGGCGTCATGGAGCACAAGAACGCAAAGATCCAGGTCTTTGACATTCCGGGAATCATCACAGGGGCAAGCAGCGGAAAGGGCCGTGGTAAGGAAATCCTTTCGGTTGCAAGGACCGCCGATTTGATACTTGTTGTTCTCGACACTTTCAACCCTCAGCACCTTGACGTCATCATAAGGGAGCTTAGGGCAATCGGAATCAGGCCGAACGAGCATCCGCCTGACGTCACCGTCAAAAGGAAAAAGCTGGGTGGTGTGAAGGTTTCAAGCACATGCAAGCTCACACACCTGGATGAGAAGACCATCAGGTCAATTCTAAACGAGTACGGATACATCAACGCAGATGTTCTTTTCAGGGATGACGTCACAATGGACCAGTTCATCGACGTTTTGGACAGAAACAAGTCATACGTTCCTATGCTGATTCTTCTAAACAAGGTGGACCTTGTGGATGAGGCATACATCGAGGAGCTCAAGAAATACATTCCGGACTTCATTCCGATTTCAGCCGACAAGAACACCAACATAGACGAGCTCAAGGATTTGATATTCGACAATCTCGATTTGGTGAGAGTCTACCTGAAGCCTCAGGGAAGAAAGGCGGATATGGAGGATCCTCTTGTCATCAAGAAAGGCTCAACCGTAATCGATGCCTGCGGAAAGCTTCACAGGGAATTCGTGAAGAACTTCAGACATGCGAAAGTCTGGGGAACATCAGTCAAGTTTCCGGGTCAGAAGGTGGGACCGGACCATGTGCTTGAGGATGAGGATGTGCTCAGGATAATCCTCAAGAAATGAACAATTTTTTCAACCAATCCCGCTTTTTTTTCATTGTTTTGAATTCATGATAATATTTAAATAGTTGACAAATTATACTTTTATTTAGAACTGTTTGAAAAATTTATATAAAAATAGTTCGATATTAATAAAACATTTTGATTTTAGTAAAATCTATTTAAAATCATTCAAGGGAGTACGAACAATGAGTCCATGGAAGATGTCTGTCATATTTCTTCTTCTTATTCTCACAATCGGCGCCGTTTCGGCAAGCGATGAAATAAGCGAAGACATTATGGCAGGAAACAATGATGATTCAATGGAAATCGCCGATGGCGACATTGATGACAAACAGGAAATCACGCAGGAAGAAAAAACAGGGGAGGCTAGCCACAACTATACTGAACTGGCTGCGGATATTGCTTCCTCTTCGGGAACATTTGACATAAGATACAATTACACATTCGATGAAGGCGATGAGCCCAACAAGGTCATATTAAATGAAACAGACAATTTTGTAATTAACGGAAACCATTTCACCCTCAACGGAAACAATAAGACTGCATCGCTGATTATTATCGGTTCAGATAATGTCACAATCAACAATCTTATTTTCACCAGGGGCTATGGAATGGGAGCATTGGCTGTTGTCAACAGTTCCGTGACTTTGAACAATGTTTCATTCATTGACAATGTCGCGGGAGATTCCGCCGGAACGTTGTCTGTGGTGGGAGATTCTTTTGTAACCCTGAACAATGCCAGATTCGCTGACAATGTTGCAGGCGATAGGGCGGGAGCCGATGTATATGTTGAGACATCCGAATTGCGATGTTTAAATTCACAGTTCACATCAAAATATTCAACCAAATACGGCTCAATCTTTGCCAAGGTTGCCTATGCCGTCCTTTTGGACAACTGTACCTTCGCCAATATCTCCTCAACATACTCTCCGGCATTGTTCTGCTGGAGCGAGCAGAGCATTACAAATGCGGTTATCAACAATACCCGATTCATCAACCTGAGCGCAACTGAAAGCGCCGGTGCCGTTTCACTGAAGCTGGCAAGAAAGGGGATAATTGAAAACTGCATATTCGAAAATACCCGTTCGGTCAAGAATGCCGGTGCGATATTCATCGACACCATAGGTGAAGGCGCAGGAATCGGCAGTGTCGACATCATCAATGTGACCTGCACCGACACATACTCCTCATTTGGAGGAGCCATTGTCCAGATAGGAGGCAACCTGACAATCCAGGATTCCACATTCACAGGATGTCATGGGGATTATGACGGCGGAGCAATCTACGCTTCATGGGCATCCGCACAAATCAAAAACAGCACATTCACTTCAAACCATGTGGAAAACAACAGGAAATATCCGTCACTTGGAGGGGCGATATACTTCGACTATGGCGAATTGAATCTGACTGACTGTGAATTCAACACCAATAATGCACAATCCGCAGGCGCCATATGTCTATATGATTCAAAATACCGTATCGACAACATAACATTGAACAGCAATGGCGATGAAGCTGTCCTGACCTTTTTCGACGATCCCGAATGCGAAATAGGTGCCCTGCACGGAACAGACATTGTATCCGCACAGGACATTAACAGGACTTTCTATCCCGGCTGCATTTCAGAGGAAGGAAAAATCATAACCCTCATCACAAATAACATAAATCTCACAACTCTTCCGGTCCGCTTTGATTTAAGGGACTACGGATGGGTTACAGATGTAAGGGACCAGGGACTTATGGGTTCCTGTTGGGCATTTGGTGTAACCGCAGCATTGGAATCAGCCCTTTTGAAGGCAACAGGAATTGCATATGACCTTTCAGAAGACAATATGCAAAATCTAATGATTAGATACAGTAAATATGGTGATTTGACCTCTCCTGAGGGCGGTTTCACTTCAGAGGGTGCGGCCTATGCGCTGAACTGGTTTGGAGTATTCCCAACGGATTTCGACACCTACGATGAGTTGGGCAAATTTTCACCGGTAATATCATCAGGGGAAAACATCCATGTCCAGGACATGATTTACGTCCCTATAAACATGACAATTGCGGGCGGAGACCCTGCCGTCAAAGAGGCCATCCTCAAATATGGTGCAGTGGCCATCTCATATTTTGCCTTCGAAAGCAATGCCGACGGCTCAAGGATATATTACAATGGCACAACATTTGCACAGTATGACCCTGACGGCGACGACGGCAACCATATAGTTGCCATAGTGGGATGGGATGACACCTATCCACGGGAAAACTTTGCAATCGACCCTGGCCATGACGGCGCATGGATTGTCAAAAACAGCTGGGGCAAGAAGGCCTGTGATGAGGGATACTTCTATCTCTCCTACAGCGACACAACAATCTCTTCAGACGATGTTTTGACTGCCCCTGTCGCATTCATCTTTGAGAATGCCCTGCCTTACAACAGGAACTATCAGTATGACCTCGGCGCAGTATATTATTTCATGGAATACGATGAGGGCAATCCTCTATACGGCAATCCAGTAACTTATGTGAATGATTTCGCTAGCCTGGGCGATGATTTAATCGGCGCTGTGGGAACCTACTTCAATCAGGCAGGCGTTAACTACACCATCCGTATCACTGTCAACGGCGTTGAAGTCCTAACACAGGAAGGCATCTCACCATATTACGGCTATCACACAATCAAACTGGACAAGTATATTCCAATCAAAAAGAATGATGAGTTCAGCGTCTACATCACTTCAAATGCGGTGCCTATATGTACAGATACAAGGGTGCATTATCTGAACAATATTTCACGAACAGACTTCAACGGAACCTGGAGGGACATTGTCAGCCTGGATCCTGACTTCCAGCAGGTGGCATGCATCAAGGCATATACCCTAAGGGACAATACCCTCGTCACACAAAACGCCAACATTACAGTGGATTATGCAAGCGAATCCTACTTCACCGTTCAGGTTGTAACCGCTGACGGCCACCCAGTCGGTGAAGGTGCAATTGTCAATTTCACAATCAATGGAAAGACAACCGCCGCTTCCACTGATGCCGACGGCATTGCTAAAGTTGCAATCACTGAGGTTCCAGGCACTTATGAGGTAACAACCACATACGCCAATAAAACATACAGGAACAGTGTTTCTGTAAAATTAAATCCAAGCACCTGTAAAATTACAGAAAACAAAGACATTACAGTGGACTATGACGGTGGAAAATACTTCTCAGTCAAAATCGTTTCAGCTGACGGTAAGGTGGCCGCTTCCGGTGTGAGCGTCAAATTCACAATCAACGGAAAGACAACCACAGTCACAACAGACAAGGACGGAATGGCTAAAGTTCTGATAACTGATGTTCCGGGCAAATACACAATGACAGTTGGATTTAACGCAAAATCAGTCAAAAACACAGTCACAGTAAAACAGGTGCTTAAAGCCAAGAAGGTCACTGTCAAAAGGACCGCCAAGAAATTTGCCTTAAAGGCAACTCTCAAAATCAACGGCAAGCTCGTAAAGGGCAAAACAATAACTTTCAAGTTCAACGGCAAAACCTACAAGGTAAAGACCAACAAGAAAGGCGTTGCCAAAAAGACATTGAACAGGAAAGTCATCAAAAAGCTCAAAAAGGGCAAAACCTATGCGGTAAAAGTGACTTACCTCAAAGACACCATCAAAACCACAGTCAAAGTAAAATAGATGAAATCCCCTTTCATCTATACTTTTTTTTTAATTATAATATCTTCAAGGACAATAATCTAACAATGACAGCCAGGGAAAACCTTGAAGCCGAAGCCCTTGGAGTGTGCTCTGCCGAGGCATTTGAGAAGTATCCGGAAAGCACCTATGAGCTGGACATAAGCGATTTGGAAATTGACGAGGCAGCGGAACTGGTTGAGGACATCATCGAAAACGGCGGAGACTATCCGGTCGGCAGCATCGATTTCATAAATTCGTTATTTATATATGCATTCATTGATAAAGTTTTAATCATGCTTTAAATGTTTGAACAAAATCGAAGATTTTCGTGAATTTGAATAACATATGACATTTGGCATAGAATTTTTGGGAGTTTAATGCAAAAAAAGCATGATTTTAATAATCCTTACTGTTTTTCTCTTTGGCATTGCCTGCGCATGCGCCGGTGATGTGAATGATGCTGCAGTCGCCTGCGATGACGGCATGCCAATCGAATCAGTACAGGGCAATGACTTGAATACTGATGAAAACAATGAAATACTGACAGATAATCCGAAAACCTTTACACAATTGGAAAGCGACATCAATGAATCACCGAACACCTTTGATGTGAGATATGATTATACATTCAGCAATGAAAGCGACAGGGGCCCTGTCGTCATCGATAAAAGCGACTTCACGATAAACGGAAACAACCATGTTCTGGATGGAAACGGACAATCCGGAATATTCAACATAACCGGAAAGAATGTAACGATCAACGACTTAATTTTTAAAAACGGCAAGACCGCAAGGGAAGGAATTGTGGACTCCACAGGTGAGATAACACTGAACAACGTCACCTTCATCATGAACAATGTCACCTATATCAATGACCATATAACATATCTTGGAGGAGCAGTTGCCAATCATGGCGGGAAAATCACCTGCATCGATTCAAGATTCATCGACAATCATGCGGAGTCAGGTTCAGCCATACTCATAGAAGATGGAGAGTTATATGTTAAAAACACCTATTTCACCTCCACCATACCAAACAAGTACGGCCAAATCTGGGCAAGAAGCAGTCAGGTTGAAATCGATAATGCACAATTCATAAACCTGTCTTCGATTTATTCACCTGCAATATCTCTTGAATACTCCAATATGAGACTGACCAATTCAAAATTCATCAATCTCACAGCGGACATGTCTGCCGGTGCAATCGGCCTTAAAAGATATGGAAACCTGTATATCAAAGGCTGTGAGTTCAAAAACACCCGTTCATTTAAAAATGCAGGCGCCGTCAATGTGGATTATATCAACTTCGGCAATGACAGCATGAACGTCACAATGCTGGACACCACATTTGACAATTCATATTCCATGATCGGAGGCGCATACATCCAGCTTGGAGGCCGCCTGGTCATGAACAATACCAATTTCACAAACAACAGGGCAACATATTACGGCGGAGCGGTTTACCTGTCATTTACCGATAGCCGAATCAGCAATTGTACCTTTGACTCAAATGCCGTTGAATTGGTTGAAAATTATATGACTTCGGGAGGAGCCATATTTTCCGATTACAATAATCTGACAATCATAAACTCCAGATTCACAAATAACTCTGCCACCGAAGGCAATGCGGTATATGCATGTGATACAAGATATAACATTACCGGATGCATATTCAGGGGCAATAAAAATGCGCTATATTCCTACTTTGACAAAAATCCGTGCAGTCTCGATAATAATGTCTACGGCAATGACACTCTAATCACAAATGAAACCCTTTCCTATGTCACATATGTCGATTCGCCTGCATTGAAATTTGAACCGATCACCAATACCATAAATGTCACAGGCATTCCGAGCCGATTTGATTTGCGCGATTGGGGATGGGTAACTCCGGTTAAAAGTCAGGGACATATGGGTGCCTGCTGGACATTCGGAACCATAGCATCATTGGAATCAGCATTACTGAAGACATATGGAATGGAGTTTGACCTTTCCGAAGGCAATCTTCATCATAATATGATGAAATATTTCAAATACGGATGCATAATTAGCGATGAAGGCGGAACGTCACCATTGGGCGATTCATATCTTATCGGCTGGTACGGTCCCGAGCTGGAGACTGAGGATGTCTATGACGAGGTTGGAAAACTTTCACCATTCAAGACAAGCGGTTATGATACCATTCACGTTCAGGACGTGATCGTCATTGCCAACGATGATATCGGAGTCGGCTCAAAAATCAAATCTGCAATCATGAAATACGGTGCATTGGCAGTTGTGTATTTTGCAGACGTAACCGGTGCGGGATATTATGATTATGAACATTCATCACAATACACCAATGAAAGTCTGGAACCGAATCATGAGGTTTGTGTAATCGGCTGGGATGACAGCTATTCAAAGGACAATTTCCTCATCACTCCGCCGGGCGACGGTGCATGGATAATCAAAAACAGCTGGGGAACCCAATTTGGAGACAATGGAATCCTTTACATTTCATATTACGATAAATCATTCTCTCATGGAGATAACCAGGTCTTTGGAATGATACTTGAAAACAACATACCATACAATAAGAATTACCAGCATGATTTCACATGGATGGGCAATTTTATAAGCCTCCATGACCTGACAGGCTCAAACGGCAATATCACTTATGCCAATCAGTTTGAATCAGCAGCCGATGACCTGATTGCGGCTGTTGGAACATACTTCAATGCCGGTGAGGTAAACTACACCGTTAAAATATATGTCAATGATGAACTGAAGCTCACTCAGGAAGGAGTCTCCCCATATAATGGATACCATACAGTCAAGCTGAATCAGTACATACCGGTCAGGAAGGGTGACGTTTTCAAGGCGGTTGTGACTTCAAACGCCATGCCTGTCGTCTATTGCGGGCAATCAAGAGTGCATTTCAGTGAAAATATGTCATTTGTATGGTATGGCGGCAAATGGGAGGACCTGCTGAGCGCCGGTGTCATTGCCTGTCTGAAAGTATACACAGTCAATGACACAAGCGCTGTTGTCAACAACAATGACATTACAGTTGACTATGGCGCAGGCAAATACTTCACGGTCAACGTCAAAACCGATGACGGACATGCGGTTTCAGGCGCCGTCGTCAAGTTCGACATTGGCGGCAGGACAACCATTGCTTTCACTGATGGCGAGGGCATTGCTAAAGTTGAAATAACTGATGTTCCGGGAACATATGAGGTAACAACCACATACAACAATCAGACATACAGGAACAGTGTTGCTGTAAAGTTAAATCCGAGCACCTGTAAGATTACAGAAAACAAAGACATTGCAGTGGACTATGATGGCGGAAAATACTTCTCCGTTAAAATAGTCTCAGCTGACGGCAAGGTGGCCGCTTCCGGTGTCGGCGTCAAATTCACAATCAACGGCAAATCCACAACCGTGACAACCGATGCTGACGGCATTGCCAAAATCAGAATCACTGATGTTCCTAAAAACTATGCCATTGAAACCGCATTCGATGGAAAATCAGTCAAAAACACTGTAACCGTAAAGCAGGTATTGAAGGCCAAAAAGGTCACTGTCAAAAAGACCGCCAAGAAATTTGCATTAAAGGCAACACTTAAAATCAACGGTAAGGCTGTGAAAGGCAAAACAATAACTTTCAAGTTCAACGGCAAAACCTACAAGGTAAAAACCAACAAGAAAGGCGTTGCCCAAAAGACTTTGAACAGGAAAGTCATCAAAAAGCTCAAAAAGGGCAGGACATATGCGGTAAAAGTGACTTACCTCAAAGACACCATCAAAACCACAGTCAAAGTGAAATAGATGAAATCCAATTTCATCTATTCTTTTTTTTAATTATAAATATCTTGAAGGACAATACTTTATCAATGACAGCCATATTCATAACAGGCACACCGTGTGTCGGAAAGACAACTCTTGCAAGCAGATTGAACGGACGATTGATTAAAATAAATGACTTGGCAATAAGTCATGGTTTTGTGTTGGGCATCGATGAGAATAAGGGATATAAGGTCATCGATATCGAAAAGTTGTCATCCTATGTAGATGAACTGACAAAAGATTGCGAAGAACTGCTGATTTTTGAAGGGCACCTCTCCCATTTATGCGACGGCGCCGACAAGGTGATCGTTTTGAGGGTCCACCCCGAGATGCTTGAGAAGAGACTGGCCGAAAGGGACTATTCACAATCCAAAATCAGGGAAAACCTTGAAGCCGAAGCCCTTGGAGTGTGCTCAGCCGAGGCATTTGAAAAGTATCCTGACTGTACATATGAGCTGGACATAAGCGATTTGGAAATTGACGAGGCGGTGGAGCTGGTTGAGGACGTCATCGAAAACGGCGGTGACTATCCGGTCGGCAGCGTTGATTTCATGGAATGGCTTGTTGAAAAATAGGGGTACGATAAAAATGTTAGAGTTACATTATTGTATGAAATGTAATCTAAACGCCATTCATTGAGTTTATTTTTGCCTCTCCTTTAAAAAATTTACAACTTTGATAACATAACCTCTATATCATTTTTATCGGGCTTTAGTTATTTCAGTTTCTGGAATAACCATAGCAATTCTACATATAGATATGTAGCTTTGCAAAAGCGATAGAAATCTTTGATGGCATTAGTGATGCCATCACCTCCGTTTAAGTTTATTTGTTTCTTCATATTGTTCACTTTTAATTCAATTATTTTGTTTTAAATCTCATTTCATAGATTAATATTATTTTAATCTATTATATAAATCTTTATAATCTTTTATTTTTGATTTTATTGATTTTAACTAGGATTATTGCTTTGAACATGGAAAATTGCTCTCATTTTGAAAAATTGATGTGGTTTCGTAATTATAATTCTGAATTGTTGATTAAGAAAGATATTTTATTTTTAATCTTAATTTTATTTTATTTAATTTTTTAATAGTTTTTTCGTATTTATGGGATGTATTGTTAATATTTACTTAATTCAGGTGATTTGATGAAGGTTTTTTAAATTAAATAGTTTTAAATAGTAGTATGATAATATATCTTATTAACATCATTTGATGTTGAAATTCCGTTTAAATTTGTTTGTTTTAAATCCAAATGTGGAATTTCATATTTGTTTACTTAAATTTTAAAAAAGAAGGTTTAAACCTTCTTTTTTTCAATTAGTTCTATCCAAAAACTTTTTTTCATTGGTTGATTCATAATCGAAAACGGTGACAACATTATGAATGCCTTTCCCATTTTGAATTCAAGATATTCTTACAGTTCCGCTGAAGCTGTCCTGCATATATGATGCCAAATATTTCACTTTCTTGCCTTTTTTTGAATGAATTGATTTTCGTATGTTGGGGGATTTAAGAAATTTTTTGAAAATCCTATATCTCTTGTATCTTTTTTGGTACAAGGATTTAAATAGTCCTTGTATGTTTTTGTATACAAGGGTTTCCTTTTTTGAATTTTTTTAAACAGATTAGATTTCACTTGTTTGAATCAATATGGCTATGTGAATTCGCAATATCACAAATGCACACAGGCGCTTCTGTGCACTTTAAAAAAATCTATATAAAACGCTGACCTAAATATGATTGCTGATGTCAGCCGGGCCTGCAGCCATTAAGTCTTTATAGTATGCCCCACATATTAAGACATGATGGATATAGGTGGTGGTAATATCTCAAAAATCTGTCTTGACATTGATGAGGGGCTTCTTGAGGAGTTGAGGATGCGGGCTGTCGAAATCGAATCCGATTGCAGAGATTTGATTGTCGAATACATTGAAAAAGGATTGAAAGGACGTGATAATATGCAGAGTATATGTATATCAGATGAAATAATGAATGGAATAACAGATAGGAGTAAGGAAATTAACTGCAATCCCGAAAAGTTAGTCAACAGCATTCTTTACGACTATTTAAGGAAAGTTAAAGACCTCCCTCCAACAATCGATGCGGAAAAGATCTGGGCGATGCTTGACCATGACGGTCATGAGGGTGATGATGTATTGGAAAAGCTTTTCAATCTTGGCGAAACCGGTTGGGACTGAGATTCAAAAAACACCACAGGGATATTATGATTTTTCTTGATACGTCATATATTAATAGTTTGATTATCAAAAACGACCCTTATCGCCAGTATGCTAAAAACATTCAACCGCTTTTGGAAAAGGAAGCAAAAATAACCAATATAACGGTTCTCATTGAAGTGTTGAATAGCATATCTCCATATAATTTTTTCGGGGATGTTGTTGAGCTGAAAGATTATCTTCTCAATCTCCATGATTTTGATTTTTTAACCGATGAGGATTATGATGAGGCATTTGAATTGTTCAATCATTATAACCGCAGCATCAACTTTTCCGATTGCACTATTTTGGTTTCCATGCAAAAACATGGGATTGGCAGAATTGCATCTTTCGATGCAGATTTTGACAAGATTAGGGGATTTGAAAGGATTCATTAGGAATTCTTTTTTTCCTTTAAATTTTTTGATGAGCAAAAATGCTCAAAAATTCACAACCTTTATAAATACCAACAGACATATTTATTCTTAATATTCATATTAACCTAAGGTTATCTTAACTATGGTTTTTGTTTTAATTTGCGCAAATCATTTTAATTCAATTTTGAATATTATTGATTGAAATAGCGATTGAAAGAATGAACATTCTTTTTAATCGGGCCGAGATGGAATTCATCACCCATCCGGAAAGATCACATCGCTATGTTGAGCTTGCATTGAAGCTGTCCACCAAATACAATACTCCTGTGCCTGAGGAATGGCGAAGGAGGTATTGCAAGAGTTGCAAATCCTTTCTCAAGCCTGGTCGCAATTGCACCGTCCGGCTGGTTGACTCTGAGGTCAACGTTTTTTGTGGTGAATGCGGTCACGCAATGAAGATTCCCTACCGCAGGGAAAAGAAGCTGAAAAGGAGAGCTAAGTATGATTCAGAACAAAAAGGAATTGATGAACAGAGCTCTTAATGCGATGACAATTAACATTGGAAAGGCTGGCGTAAACGACAACGTCATTGAAGAAATCAAGCGCCAACTCAAGGCCAATGAAATCGTCAAACTTAAATTTGCAAAAAATATCGCTCGCGATAAAGATGCTTACATCGACGAAATCCTCAAAAAGACCAGAGCAAAGCTCGTGGACGTGAGAGGTCACGTTGCTGTAATCTACAAGAAAAAGCCTTAAACATTATAAATTTAGAGTTACAGGCCCTATTTTTTTAGGTCTTAAATTTACAGTGGATTAAGCTACAATAAAATGAATATTGGAGAATTAATATGACTACTGTATTTGATGTACCTGCAGATTTATTAATTGAAAAAGTCGCAGAAGAATTAAAAGAGAATGACAAGATAGAATCTCCTGCATGGTCCAATTTTGTTAGAACCGGTGTCCACAAGGAAAGAAAACCGGAAAACCCTGATTGGTGGTTTATAAGAACTGCTTCTATCATCAGAAGAGTTTACATTGACGGACCTGTTGGTGTTTCAAGTTTAAGAACTTTCTACGGTGGCAAAAAAGACCGTGGCGTACGTCCTGAAAAATTCAGAAGGGGAAGCGGATCAATCATCAGAACCGCACTCCAACAGCTTGAAGACGCAGGATACGTGGAAAAAGTTGTAGGCGGAAGAGTTGTATCTCCTCAAGGAAGATCATTTTTGGATAAAATCTCCGGAGAAATAATTAAAGACATTCCTGAACTTGAAAAATATTAATTATAATTTTTGGGAGAGTTTGATATGAGCGAATTAGACGAAATTCGTCAAAAGAGAATGGCTGAATTGCAGGCTCAACAAGCTGCTGCGCAGAACCAGGCCCAACAGCAGGCCATGGCACAGGCTCAACAGCAGGAAGCCCAGGCACAATTCGAAGCTCAGAAAAAACAAATCTTAGGCCAGATCATGACTCCTGAAGCTCGCCAAAGGTTGGCAAACCTCAAGCTGACCAAGCCTGAAATGGTCAACAACATCGAACTTCAGCTGATCCAGTCCGCACAGGCGGGAAGCCTAAGGGGAAAAGTAACTGATGACCAGCTCAAAGTCCTTTTAAGACAGATTGCAGGTCAGAAAAGAGAAATCAAGATTACAAGGAAATAATATTCATGAAGGCGGCAGTTCTCTATAGTGGAGGCAAGGACTCATCCTTTGTGGCAGTGATGCTTGAAAGGCTGGGACTTGACGTGGAATTATACACCGCAAACTTCGGCGTGTACGATTCATACGTTCCGGCGCAAAAATCCGCGCAATCCCTGGGATTCAACCATAATGTCCTTGAAATGGATACTGACATCCTCAAAAAGACATGCGAAAAGATTCTCGAGGACGGATTTCCCAACGACGGAATAAAATACATCCACCGCATGACAGTGGAGGAACTTGCAAGGACTCATGATATTATTGCAGACGGGACAAGACGTGATGACAGAACCCCAAAACTTTCAGTCAATCAGATAAAAAGCCTTGAAGACAGGTTTGACGCACAATACATAAACCTGGACAGTTTTGGCCACAAGTCAGTTAAGATGATTACCGAAAGCCTCTTTGAAATTTCAAAGGAAAGGTCAAACAGGGACACAAGTTCAGACTTCGAGGTTGAAATAAGGGAGATGATTGAGGATATGGGTTCAGATCCGCTGGACATATTCCCGCAGCATTATCAAACTCGTGTTATCGGATATAAAGAATAATTATTATTACAGGTGAGAAAATGAGTAGAAATAAACCATTGGCTAAAAAATTAAGAATGGCAAAAGCAAACAAACAAAATAGGAGAATTCCAATCTGGGCTTATGCTAAAACTAACCGTAAACTTAGATACAGACCTAAACCTAGACATTGGAGAAGAAACAGTCTTAAATTATAATTGAGGGGTTAAAATGGAAAGAGTTTACACAATTCCACTTAGAAATGTAAAAGAAGTCAAAAGGACTATCAGAGCTCCTAGAGCTATCAGGGAGATTAAAATTTTCTTGACCAAACACATGAAAGCTAGTGATGTTAAAATTGACGAATCTATCAATCATGCAATTTGGGAAAGAGGTATTCAAAAAATACCTTCAAAAATCACTGTAAAAGCAGTTAAAGATGATGATGGTGTTGTAAAAGCTACTTTAGCAGAATAGACACGCAAAAATGTGAGGTGACAATATGTTGAAAAGAATAGACATTGTAGGAAATCCGAACGTTGGAGTATTCGTTCTTGCAACCGACAATTTGGCTATTGTTCCTTATAATCTTTTGGACGAGAAAGCGGACATTATTAAGGAAACATTGGATGTCGAAGTTGTAAAGTCTTCTATTTCCGGATCAAGCCTTATCGGATCTTTAGCTGTAGCTAATTCAAATGGTATTGTTGTTTCCCCACATGTTTTAGATAGGGAAGTTAAACAGTTTGAGGACATGGGACTGAACGTTGCCGCCATCCCCGGCCAGTACACTGCCGTCGGAAACATTGTGGCTGCAAACGACAAGGGTGCAATAGCTTCACCTTTCCTGAGCCCCGAAGCAATCGAAGTGCTTGAAGAGACACTCGACGTGGATGTGAAGACATCCCACATTGTCGGAAGCGACATCATCGGGTCACTTGTTAAAGTTACAAACAAGGGATTTCTGATGAGCAAGAACGCACTTTCCTCAGAGGTTAACTTTGCTCGTGAAGTATTTGGTGTTGAGGGAGATATCGGTACTGTCGGCAGAGGCATTCCACTGGTAGGCGCATGCATCCTTGCAAACTCCACCGGTGCAATAGTCGACAAGGACAGTACAGGTCCTGAAATGGCTAGAGTTGAAGAAGCATTAGGCTTTTTGGATGATGATTTTTAATTAATTAATCATGAGGGATTTTATATGATAACAAAAATTTACAGAGTTAAAGGTACTTTTGTAATGGGTGACGAATACCATGACTTTACCAAAGAATTCAAGGCAACTTGTGAATCAGACATAGAAAGCAAAATCTATGCAAACTTTGGAAGCAAACATGGTATCAACAGGAACCAGATTTCAATCGACTCAATCGATGAAATCGCTCCTGAAGACGTGGAAGACCCAATCGTAAAAGAAATTTTATAGGCGCATTGAGGGATTGACATGGAAGATCAGCAAAGATTAAACAACCTTGTTAATGAAATCAATGTTTACAGGCAACAGGCTGAATTGATTCAACAGCAGATTGAAATGATTCAAACCTCAATTGCCGAAGTTGACGCATTATTTGCTACCCTGGAAGATATTGAAGGTAAGGATTCAGTGGAGGCTTTTGTGCCGGTCGGTGCAGGTTCCTTTGTAAAAGGAGAGCTTAAAAACACTGATGAGATTATCATAAGTATCGGTGCAGGTCTTGCAGTCAAAAAGGATGCGGACGGCGCCCGCGAAATCCTCACCGGTCAGAAGGAAGAGCTGAAAGACAGCATGGACAAGATGCTTGCTAACCTTCAGCAGACCACCGACATTGTCGGAAACCTTCAGGCACAGGCCGAGCAGATTGCAGCTGCCGCACAAGGTAATATGACCCAGACCATGGGTTAGATTATCTTTTTTTACTTTTTTTTAAACATTCATGTTGGATATCCGATAGGATGCCCGATGCAATTTCTAACAGATTTCATTATAAATGAATTATTTTAAAATTTCATTAGAATCATGTAAAAAATATAGGACATAATTTATAATTTTCAGTTTTTTCATAAAATTTTTTCAATTCTGTGTTATTCATTTTTCATGATTTTCACTAAAATCACATAATTCACTAAACAAAATTTATAAAAATTAATAAATTAATTAACATTCTTCTATAAATATTTTACTTTATGTATCTTATAAATGTGTCAACAAATATATTAGCATTGATATTATGGAGGAATTATTATTTTTAACAAAAAGCATGTTATTTTCACGCTGATGATATTGCTTGTCTTTTTATGTTCTGTCAGTTAGATTTCAGCAGAAAACCCGGACAATGCAACATTGGCAACAGATGAAATACAGGAAGAAATTTCAATCGATGAAGTTCAAACCACAGATGAAGTTTTGACTGACTCGAAAATTGACTATCATCCATTCAGTGAAATACAGGACTTAATCGATGATGCAGATGATGGAGATACGATATCCATTACCGGATACTTTAAAGGTAGCGGAAATCAAATTGTAGTTGACAGGCCCATAACCATTGCAGGACCGGAAGACGATTACGCTTATCTGACCGCCGACGGGCTTTCAAGAATATTTTATGGTAAGGGTCATCAACTCTAAAACCAAAAAGGGAATCGGTGGCGTAAAGCTTCTCTTGAAGGTATACACAGGCAAAAAGGCTAAAAAAGTACATGTGACAACCGATTCAAGCGGTAACGCATACTATTCTCCTTCCAAACTCAAAGTCGGAAAGCACAAGGTAAAAGTAAGCGTTGCATCAAATACAGTATCTGCAAAGGCCAAGAAATCCAAAATCACAGTCAAAAAGGCTTCAGTTGGACTGAACACCTATGATGGAATTTGGTACTACAAGGACGTCAAAAAGGGCAAATACTACATAGGCGTCTACAACAAGAATTCTGGCCAGTACCTTAAGGGAATGAAGCTTAAAGTAAAAGTCTTCACTGGCAAAAAGTCCAAAACATACACTGTGAAAACCAAAAAGGACGGTTTTGCAATTCTTAAAACCAAAGGCTTGAACTACCTCGACTTTGTAGAAGTCGAGGATTCCTAGATTTGTTTTTTTGTGCCACTTGTTTATTTGGCGTTTTCTAGGCTATCCCCGTAGTCCCACCGGTTCAAAATATTAATGGCGGCGTTAATGTCACGATCTAGTGTTTCACCGCAGTTTGGACATTTCCATTTTCGTGTTTTCACATCTAATTCATGGTTGATGTTTCCGCAAAAATGACATTTTTTACTGGTATATTTTGCATCTACAAATACTACACCTTCTGCTTGAGGTTTGTGCCTAGCAAATTTGTCTTGTAGTTTAGTTATGAATTTTGTGAGTGGAAACACCATGTTTTGCTCGCCACCAATCAATATTTTAATTTTTGAGTAATTTTTCTCAAATACTATAGTATCATATTTTTTGACCATTTCTGTTGAAAGTTTCTCTATGTAATCGTCAAGTTTATTGGATCGTTGATGATACCATTTTAATAGTCTGATTTTCTGTTTTTTCCATTTTTTGCTTCCATTTGTGCATTTGGCCATTATCCGGTTGATTAATTTGACCATTTGGTTTTCATGGTCAATGTCAAAATATTCCTTTTCCCCATCGCTTGTGACCAGCCAGCCGTTTACATTTGAATTAATATCACAACCTACATTTTTACCTGTTAGTTCCCATTCTTCTTCAGCAAAATCAATGTTGAATGTTGCAAAGTAGTCTATTCCATCAAAGGAGATTGTTACATTGTTGAATTTTGTATTTTTGTCGTTTAGTATTTGGAAGTATTCATTTTACTTTGTCATATTTTCTCAGAATCATTTTATTTTTTTGGATGATTCTAATGTTTTGTCTTATTGTTTGTCTGAATGCTAGTTTACTTGTTTTCTTTTTGTGAAAATGGGGTTTATTGAAGTGTGATGGATTTTTAAAGAAATTATCGAATGATTTGGCTAAATCCTTTATTTTTTGTTGGAGGCTTGTTGATTCTACATCCTCCAAATAAGGAAAT
>ONSJ01000017.1 GCA_900320515.1 uncultured Methanobrevibacter sp.
AAATCTTCAAAGTCTAAAAATTCAGTTAAAGCTAGTTTTGGCGGAGATAATCAGTTCAAGTCCTCTTCTAAAAAATTCAACGTTTATGTGATAAAGAAATCACTTTCAATCAATATTGCTAATTCCAAATTTCTCACAAACGGTTTCATAAGGGTTTACCTGAAATCTTCCTGCAAGGCATTGTCCAAAAAAAGGGTGACCGTGTATGTTGGAGGTAAGAAATTCGCTCTTAAGACCAGTTCAGAGGGTATTGCGGTCTTCAAGCCGGTGGTTAATGAAGGTCATTATACGGTTAAGGCCAAATATGGCAAATATTACTCAGCCAAGTACCTCAAATGTTACGAAGGCAATGTAAAGGACCCTTTAAGGGAAAACATTACATATAAGAATGGAAAACCGGACATTGACCTCATGCCAGGAAATTATGTGATGGGTGATGGAAATGCCAAATACACCCTTAAGAAATCACAGTATCGTGAAGTCTTGAAAAGGGATAGCTATTGTCTGTTTTTATTTAATAAGTTGACTAAATATACGTTCTTTAAAACAAAGTCCCATCCTAAGCTATACCATATAATCAAACGTGAAAAGTGGAATGTCATCGAAAGGGCAATCAACGCCAAAATGGTCAAGAAGAACAAGGCTGGCTATTGGCCGGGCAAGATATCAGTTTCACTTAAGGGCAAATCATATAAATATCCTCTGGTAAGGGATGCCCAGAATAACGGCCATACATGTGGTCCGACTTCATGCAGCATGTGCAGCCAGGTCCTGAAAAATTATGTCTGTGAAAGATACCTTGCAAAACTATCCAAAACTGACCGTTACGGAACCAGCTGTGACGCCATGATCAAGGCATTGAAGAAGAATAATTTCGTTGCCACATATTTCTACAAATCCTCATTTGGAAAGGCATTGAATGAAGTCAAAAAGGGCGGTGCAGCTTTGATTTTCCATGCATACAATCATTACGTAAGCATTTTGGACATCAGCAAGAACGGCAAGAAGGTTTTGGTGAGCAATTCATATGGCACTTATGACAATATTCCGACAGGATGGGTAAAGGTCAGCTATATGAAAAAGAAATTCTCCAACATTGACGAAAGCCTGATTGTCAAACTGAATTATAAATTGTCCGATTCAATGATAAACAGTATTGGCTGTTACTATACAAGCATGGGCAAAAATTGGGTTGCTCAAAATACTCACCAGTCAATCGGAAGGGTATGATGAGTTTTTCATTTTTTTCTAAAGCAATGTTTCAAAATGGAAAATATTTTATCATTTCTTTTAGAAATATGTAATCAGAATATGCTGATGTGCTGTTATTCGTGTGATAGGAAATCCGGTGATTAGTTTGTGGAATTTGATTTGGCCTATTTTGATTGTAATACTTGCGAATACATTCTATAATGTGTGCATGAAATCGATGCCATCTGATGTCAATCCGTTCGGCGCATTGATGGTTACCTATTTGGTTGCAGCATTGATTTCAGGAATGATTTTCGTATATTCTGTTGGACCATCAAATATGAGTGCAGGACTGTCTAAAATCAACTGGACATCTGTCGTTTTGGCATTGGCAATTGTAGGACTTGAAGTCGGATACGTATTTGTATATCGTGCCGGTTGGGCGGTAAGTTCCGCTTCAGTTGTTGCAAACATTGGTCTTGCATGTGTCCTGGTCTTTGTAGGATATTTTTTGTACAGGGAAAACGTTTCAATCAATCAGATTATTGGAATAATTGTTTGCATGTTTGGTTTGGTTTTGATTAATATTTAAAAGGTGATAATATGAGATGTCCGGTATGTGGTGCATGGGTAGAGGAAGGAGAAGAGTATTGTCCAAATTGTGGGTATGATGTTTACTGCATTGATGAGGAAGACAATTTTTAGGGTGGCAAAATACTGAACTGCCCTATATATTGATCTTGGATTGATTCCGGTGATCCATTTTGCCCGGAATGTGGATATGGCTGTTCTGAGGATGATTTATTGATTGACATAAAATTTTTATAGTATTTTTTCATTAAATTATAATATGAGCAGGCAGGCCTATGTTAACAAAGATATCCCAATAACTCAAATTCGCCGTGTAAAACGTGATTTGCAGAAATTTGTTGAGTTATATGAGAAAGTGACATTTATAGAAGAGTTGTATTGTGATGAAACTGTCAAATCTGCAATGGAACGTAGGGGAAAAACTCCTCAAACAGGTTATAAATGGTTGAAATCATGGAATGATGAGGGCTTTGATGGGCTGTTTAGAAAGGAAGGATCAGGAAGAATTTCCAAATTGTCAGATTATCAACTGGAAATTTTAAAGAAAAACATTACTGTAAAGGGTTTGTCAACTGTTTCTGAAATTAAAAATGAAATTCAAAGAGAATTTAGAGTTACTTACTCTGAAAGGCACTTGCGTAGGTTGATTTTTGATTTGGGTCTTTTGGACATTATCAATTCAAACAAAATTAAATAATCATTTACATATACTTTTTTATGTCCATTCACTTTTTTTAATAATGTTTTTTCAGTAAAATATATTACACTTCCTCTTATTTCTATTTTGAATTCGATTTGATTATTTGATTGTTCAATAATAAGGTTATTTTTATATCAAAATGTTTTATAAATTAAGTTTATATAATATTTTTGATTAATATATTTCTAGAACTACAAGAGTGTGTATTATGAATGAAAACATAGACCGAGGAATGTCAACATTAATTATTTTCATTATTGCGGCGGCCATATTGAGCGCTGCCCAGAGTGTAGTGACAACAGCTGTTGCAGGGATAATGGCTGATTTCCATATTCCTTCGACAACAGCACAATGGATTTATTCTTCATTTTTGCTTGTATTGGGTGTTATGATACCTTTATCTGCATTTTTTACCCGCAGATTTAAAGTGAAAACAATTTTGATAGCTTCGTTGTTTCTATTTTTAATAGGATCTGTTTTGGCATATTTTGCCCCGAACATTGAGGTATTGATTCTGGCAAGAGTGATTCAGGCCTGCGGATCTGGAATATTGCTTCCAATTACTCAAATCGTATTGTTCAAGGTTATCCCTGAGGAAAAGTGGCAAGTTTATATGGGACTTTTCGGATTCATCATAGGAATTGCCCCTGCATTGGCTCCAACAGCCGGAGGATTCATAATCGATTCCGTCGGATGGAGGTCAATCTTTCTGATATTTGCAATAATGATTGCAGTATTGATTTTAGTGGCAGCTGTTGTGGTTAAACTTGAATTTGAAACAGGACATTATCCGCTGGACATCGCTTCACTTATACTTAGTGTGCTTGCATGTGTTGGCATAATGTTTGGATTTTCAAATGTTGCCCAGAACGGATTTGACTTGGTTTGGGTGATATTGCCTATTGTAATCGGTACTGTGTCTCTTGTGCTGTTTTCGAAAAGGCAGTTCGGCATTGAAACTCCATTGCTTGACTTGCATGCCCTTAAAAATAAGTATTTCTTCTTTGGAACAATGTTTTCAGCGATTTTATACTTTACCATGTGTGGATTGAATGTTATCATGCCGCTGTTTGCACAAAGCATAGCAAATTATGATGCAACAACAGCAGGAATAATACTGCTTCCGGCAACCCTTGTGATGATTGTGTTCAACTTTATCGGTCCGTTGATGGCCAACAAGTTCGGTGTTCGCAAGGTATTGCTTTTATCATGTCTCTTCTCCATTGTAGGTTATCTGGTGATGATGACATATACAAGATCAACATCCGTGGAGTATATGGTCGTAACTCAGATTGTTCGTGCAATCGGTGCGGGATTAGGATTGATGCCTGCAGTTACATGGACAATTGCAGTTGTTTCAGGTGATGTTGAGGATGCAACAGCAATCAACAACACCGTAAGGCAAATCATAGGTGCAATCGGTTCAGCGATTGCAGTTGTGTTGATGGCTGTGTTTGCAGGAGGAAATGTGGGTCATAACTCCATTTCAGTATCTGCATTTGCGCAAACTTCACTTGTGATGTCAATTCTTGCCGTCATTATGGCGGTGATTGTGGTATTATACATTAAGGATGAGATTCACGATTTAATGTGAATTCATTTTTATTTTTTTTAAACATCGATATGATTTAATTTATAAATCAATTTTTACTTTTTTAAGTATTTTAATTATTTTAATCATAAATTACCTATTATATGTTATTTTTTTGAAATTCTTATTTTAAATTAAAATGGGCAATAATATATACTATTAAAAATTATATATTATATTATGAGGATTATTTTCAATAATTAATTCTTACAAATTGGACTTAAAGGAGGTGAAAAATGAATAAAAAACTAATGATTATCGGGCTTCTTGCATTGACATTACTAACGCTGAATGTTTGTGCTGCTCAGGAAATCGATAATTCCACTGCGGTCAATGACACATTGTCCATTTCAGATGAACCAATTCTTGATGCAACTAATGACGCTCATGTTCTTGAAGCGTCAAAGACCAATACTCATCTTGAAGTTGCAGGTCAAACAAATTTTGACGTTATCGGTGATTATTTTAAGGTGAAATTATTGGACGGCAATAATAACGCTCTTAAAAATACCAAGGTAATATTTACTGTAAACGGCAAAAGCTATAATCAGAATACTGATTCTTCAGGCATTGCCAAGCTGCAAATCCGATTAAATGACGGATCTTATAATATAGTCTCCAAATTTGCAGGAAATTCGAATTACAATGCTGCGTCTCTGACCACCAAAATCACAATGGACAATATCAGAGAAGTTGAAAGTGGAATGAGCAATGCCCAAATTCAAAGCATTATAGACAATGCCAAGGCAAACAACGTTATATTATTTAAAGGTTCAAGTTATTCAAATGTCAATTTGATTATCACAAAATGCTTGACACTGCAGAGCAATGTTGGAACCACTTTGAAATTAGGTTCATCATCTCCTGTGATTACCATTAAAGGTTCTAAGGCCTCCTTATCAAAAGTTAAAGGATTCAAGATTGAGGGTGCAGGTGATGGTATTGAGGTTGACGGTGCAGATTATGTTAGCATTTATAATAATGACATTGCCTGTAAGGGCAATGGTGTTGTTGGTGTGAACACCAAATATCTTAACATTACCAAAAATGACATCGTTAAAAACTCAAAAAGTGGAATAAGTATTGCACAATCAAGTTACTCCTATATTTTTAACAATAAGGTTACCAATAACGGTGCAAATGGTATTGAAGTGGCCAAATCAAGCAATGTTTTCATTCATGGAAACACCATTTCAAGCAACGGTAAAAATGGAATTAATTTGGACAGTAAAGTCAACGGCAAAAATTATGGTAGCGGACCTTCAAATGTCCACATCAATAAAAATACAATCACCAAAAATGGAAATGATGGTATTTTGGTTCAAAATGCTGGAGACAATTTAAATATAAAGTCCAATACTATCCAATCAAATGAGATGAATGGTATTTCATTGGCACATGTTGGAAATAACGTAATCCAGTCTAATGTGATAACATCAAATGGGGATAACGGTATAAAATTCTTTGACAAGTATGTCCGGCCTAATAAGCAGGATATTAGTTATAATGCACTTTTCGGCAATTCACACATGGAAGTTGAAGCCAAGGATACCTATTATCAGGATAACGGCGAAAGACTGGAGTTAGGTGACAATTGGTATACTGATAGAGCAGGAATCTGTCCGAAAATCAAGACAAACAATATTAAATTTACTGTTAGTCAAATTGGCCCTAATAAGTATCAGGCCACATTTCTGGATTCAAACGGAAATATTGCAAGTTTGCTTCCCGACAGGACCATTACATATACTACAAATGATGGTCAGAAGGTAAGTATTACAATCCGGGGTGGTGCTGGAGTATTTACCGTGAATGCCAAAGATGGTGATAATGTAAAGGCAACTGTGGATAACTCCGATAGGGATAATGTTCATGATGCAAACACAAAAAGTTCCAAAGAAATCAACGGTAAATCCCCTGAATACAACTATCCGGATATTCCACAATATGAATTATATGAGGATATAGGTAGTGGCAGTGGCCAGGGCAGTGGAAATGGTCAAGGTGGCGGTAATGGACAAGGCGGAAGCGGTAACGGAAATTCCCAACAGGGAAAAGGTGAAAATATCGGCAACAGTACCCATAGCCAAAACATGGACCCTTCTAACAGTGCAAATAATCAGCCAAATCAGGTGTCACAGCCTGAAAGTGCCCAAGTCACTTCACAGGCTGGAGCATCCGATGCGGGCCAGTCCAGTGACTCAAGTTCAGGACCTCAATCTGTTGTAAAACAAATTATAATTGATGAAGATGAATTTTTTAAAGTTTCTGGAATTTCATTTATAATATTGTTAATAATTTTGACAATAGGATTGTATTATCGTGAAGATATACGCGAAATGAAATCCAAATTATGATTTTCATCTCTTTTTTCTTTTTTTTCTAGTTTTATAAAAAATTATTTAAAAGATTTTAAATAAATATCATATTATCTTACCTTTGGAGGAGTAATATGAATAAAAGCGATTTGAAAAGAAATTATTTTATGCTTAAAGGCCCACTCGCCAAAAAAGGTTATGATTGGTGGTGGCATTCATTCACTGGCTACAATAAAAAAACCGGTGAGGCAAGACCATTTTTCATCGAATACTTTACATGCAACCCGGCATTGGCTGAAGAGGAGCCTGTCCTTGGTCAAGACCCTGAAAACCAAAAAGCAGGAAAACAACCGTCATATTGTATGATTAAGGCCGGTGCATATGGTAAAGATCCAAAGCAGATTCATAATTTTTATTCAATGAAATACTTCAACTGCCCTGATGATGAGCTGAACATACAGGTTGGGGACTGCAGTTTGACGGAAACACATATGAGCGGATTTTCAAGGGTGTCTGAAGAGGATGCCAAAAATCACCCAGAATACATGTCTGATGCAGGAGACATGATGTGGGATTTGGATATTGACAAACAAATCACATTCAATGTGGGTTATGGTGCAAGCTCATTATTCAGAAAACTGAATTCATTTGAAATGTTCTGGCATGCGGAAGGAATCAAGACCCAATACAGCGGAACTGTCTGGCTGGATGGTGAGGAATATGAAGTGATTCCTGAAAAGTCCTATGGATATGCCGATAAAAACTGGGGAGGAAACTTTACCTCACCTTGGCTTTGGATTTCCTCATGCAATATAACAAGCCTCATCAGCGGTAAAAAACTGAATAACTCTGCTTTTGAAGCAGGAGGCGGAAGGCCAAAGGCATTTGGTATTGAACTTCCTCGTAAACTCCTAATCGGATTTTACTATGAAGGAACAATGTATGAATACAACTTCGCCAGATTCTGGAATATGGTAAAGATAGACTTTGATTTCCAGGAAGGGGAAGACGTTCACACATGGCATGTCAATGCAAGCAACAGAAACTCAAGAATGGAACTGGTGCTTTACTGTAAGCGTGATGAAATGATGCTTTTCAACTATGAATCACCAGACGGTAAAAAACGACACAACCGCCTATGGAATGGTGGAAGCGGATACGGCGAAATCAAGCTATACAAAAAGGACGGAACATTAATTGACCATGTTAAGATAGAAAACGCTGGCTGTGAATACGGGGAGTATGATGACGAATGATATTCACAGACATAATTGCGTTAATAATAGTATATGTTTATGTGGCGGTCATTTTCGTTGTAGCTGAAATGGTTTTAAAGACAAGGCCTGAAGTTTCACGTAAGTTTCTCCACATTATGGTAGGTAACATGATATTTGCCATGCCGTTTTTCTCAGATCCATGGGTAATGGTCTGGTTTTTAACACTGCCTATCACAATAGGACTGTTCTTTTTAACCGAATACTCACCAGTCAAAATAGAAAACAGCGTAACCGAATCAGGTCATGCACTGGGATTGTTTTTCTATGCACTGATTTGGACAGTATTGATTGCGGTATTTGCAACAATCGCTCCTGCAAACGACCCTAAATTCTTCATATGGATTGTGGCACTGGCTATCGTTCCTATGGTTTATGGTGACGGATTTGCAGCATTGATCGGTCAAAAATTCGGAAAAGTCAAATACACAATTTTTGGAGGTACAAAATCCCTTGAAGGATCACTAACCATGTTTGTCATTACCTCCGTGATGAGCGTATTTGTCTGGATGGTTTTCACATCAATCGGTTGTACAATGCCTGAATTCAATCTGGTCAACATATTGCTGATTTCGGCTGTGGCAACAATATGTGAAGCTTTCAGTTATGGTGGAATTGACAACCTGACAGTTCCTGCAGTAACTTCAATCTTATATTATCTGGTGGCTGTATTATAGCTGCCAATTTCAATTCTTATTTTTTGCATTTCACTGGCCAATTTTTGCATCTTGGAAACATCGCCAAATAGCCATTTATATAGACTTTTACCAAGTTATATTATCGAATGGTTGATAGGTGAAAAAATGAATTTAAGACAGAGAGCTGAAAGAAGAGTGGATGCAAAAATCGAATTTCAAGAAAATCTATATAAATATATTATTGTAAATGTAATAATAGCAATTATTTGCCTGTTATTCATGAAAAGTTTTTGGCTATTGTTCATTGTAATGTTTTTCTGGGGATTTGATGTCTTGGATAAGTTTTTCAAAGCCTATTCCATTAAAGACCATCGTGAAAAAATGATAGAAAAGGAACTTTCAAAAATGGGTGAATAAGATGTCTGATAATTTATACAAGATAGCTGAGGATAGAGTGGAGAAAAAAATTAAATTCTATAAGAATTTACAAGCATATATTATAGTAAATGCATTTTTGGCAGTTATTAATTGGTTTTTCTCACCGGAATTCTGGTGGGTATTGTTCCCAGTATTTTTCTGGGGAATAGGTGTTTTTAAAGACTTTTTAATGGCATTTGTATTTGTCGATCGGTTCAGTGAGGATTACAGAGAACGCAAAATCAAAGAGGAAATGGAAAAATTGAAGGCATAAATTATGAAGGTAAATCTATTTGTTTCAAGAGATATTGAGGAGCCCCATGCAGATATTCATACGAATGAGCTAACGGATAATGTTACAAAAGCGATATCCATTTTAGAAAGTGATGAATCATCTGATATGGTTGCCGTAAAGAAAGGATCTGACATTGCACTTCTGCAGATGGATGAAATATTCATGTTCAGGGTTGAAGACAAGCAGGTTAAGGTGTACACTGAAAATAATGAGTATCTAATTAAAAAACCGTTATATCATGTTGAAGAGACTTTAAGCAGCGATTTTGTCAGAATCTCTAAAACGACTATCGTTAATCTTAAAAGGATTGAGCGTGTTGCCCCTTCACTTAAGGGAATGATGTTCATTGAGCTGAAAAACGGTTTAAAGGACAATATCTCAAGAAAATATTTGCCTGACTTCAAACAGGCTTTGGATTTATAGGTGATAATATGAAAGTGGATTTGATTAAAAGATTGGCAATGGGCGCTTTTGTAGGATGCTTTATTGTAATGCTTGTGATGGTTATCATGTCTTTGGAAAGAGGCCCTCAAAATATTCAATTTGATGGTATGACAATTATAAATGCATTTTTAGGATCAATTGTTGTCGGTTGGGGATTTTCCCTGACAGGATTGATTTATGAAATGGAAGATATTGCATTTCCTCTTCAGATTGCATTTCAAATGGGTATAGGAATGGCGATTCTGTTTGCAGTTGCCGTTTATCTTCAGTGGATGCCGGTTAACTTGGGAATCGGAATAATCATTGAATGGATAATCATAGCATGCATATTTGCGGCTGTTTCATGGTGCGGCTTTTATATCTATTATTATCTTGTCGCACGTGACTTGAATAAAAAAATAGTGAATAAGTAAATAGCTTGGCTATTTACTCTAATCTTTTGTTTCTTTTGTATCCTATGGCTAATAAAATCAATACTATTGCGGTAAGTGCAATCAGATAGGGAATATTTGAACTAATCTGTTTTGCTACTGAGCCTCCGGTTTCATTTAGCTCATAGGCTTTTTTGTCTTCACCATGTGATGTGGAGTTTCCAAGAGTCAATTGGTTGTTTGAAGTGGTGACAGTTGTTTTGGACTCGGTTTTTGAAGGAGGATTATTTGCCTTTTCATTTTTAGTATCTGCATTTGATTTAACTATATTTTCTGGTTTTGCGGTTTTATAATCATTTGAAACTTTATTTGCATTGCTATTGCTTCTTTGACCGTTATTTGCATTAGGACTTTTAAACTGTTCCTTAAGATTATTAAGTGAGTTTTCAGGGAAATATCCTTTAAGCAAATCGCTGTATTTGTCCAATAGATTCAGATTCAATCTTTCAAACAAATTAGATTTAATGGTTCTGGAAACTTTGCTTCTGGGAGTTATGCCGTCCGGATCGATTGTGGATGAATCGTTAGGGTTTTCATCTCCCCAGTCATTATCGTCAAACTGTGTGTAGAGATTATATGCATACTCTCTTTCCCAATGGATATAAATTTCCTTGCCGTATGGTGAGGAGTTATTGGTTATCAGATTATTGTGGACATTCATGACTGTTTTGGTATCATACATCGGATTTTGAATGTAAAATGAACCTCCGGTTTCACCACCATTATTGTTCGCAATGATTGAGTCCTGAAGGTTGATGTTTCCCGAAACCATCACTGCCCCACCGTTGGTTCCTGCAGTATTGTTCATGAAAATACATCTTTCAATATTGGACTCGCCAGACCAGCTGTAATAGGCTCCGCCCCATTCATCCGCATGATTGAACATGAAAATGCAATCCTGAACATTGCCATATCCAAAAACACTCACCCTTATTGCACCACCGTCACGGCAGGCGGAGTTATTGATAAAGACACAATTGTAAATGTCGGAATTGGCATAACATGTTGTAACTGCTCCGCCATCATGATCTGCATGGTTATTGATAAATAAGGAATTATTTACATAAAGATATGCCTTATTCTCTTTAGTTCCATAGTTTGATATTGCTCCGGCATTTGTATCGCTTAAAGCGGTGTTGTTTGCAAAAATACATTCATCCACATAAACATTTCCGGTCTTTATTGAGATGGCTCCTCCAAAATCATGTGTCAATCCGTTTATGAATGTAATATTTTTAAATGTCACATGTACATCCGGATTGCCTATAAGAAAGATGCTGGATTTTTTTTCACCATCTATAATTATGTTTCGGGCGTTTCCGTTGCCCTGGAGGGTGAGATTTTTATCAATTGTGATATTGTGAATCTTGTATGTTCCAGGATCAATCAGGAGTTCATCACCGTTTTTCGCAGAATCTATTTCATTTTTTAAATCTGTTGACTTGTCGGTAAGGTCTGCTTGCTCAATATGTGCAATCCTATCGGGATTTGCCGAATCCGCCTTTTGGGTTACATTTTCACTGGCTGATATCAGGGGTATTGAAATCAAAATCAAAAACATGATAGTAAAAATGAACATATGGTTTCTTTTTATGTTTTCACCTCCTTTATTTCAATTCGTTAATTAATAGAATTTATATATCTTATTAATATATAATTTTTTTCGCATCGTATTTATTTTTATATTCAATTAATATGATTATTTATTTAATTATTTTCAATTATAAAATATATATTATTTAATATTATTCAATAATAGATTTAATTTATTGGATTTTTTAATAAAATTTATCCTATTTTTTTTATATTATCGAAGTGAAATTAAATTCATTTATAAAATAATGATGTTAATTCATTTGTTTTTTATTAATTTATTTCAATTTAGTTAATTTTTTATTATACAAATTTTTAAAGATTTTTGCATTGTTTTAACTTGTTATATTATATTAAATTATAAAATAATACTTTTAATATTTTTTTAAATTTATCGATGAATAATAATATTTATATTAAATGTCGATAATAAATAATAACACTAATATGGATAATAAGTTAATCAATCATCGATTTCGTTTATTTTTAACTATCAATATTAGTGAAAAAATTTTATAAATTAATTAGGGAGAGAAAAATCATGGATAATAAAAAGATTTTAGTATCTTTTCTTTTGGTTGTTTTGATTGCATTATCTGTGGCTTCAGTTTCTGCTGAAGATGCAACTGATGCTGTTGCAGTTTCACAAGACACAGACGACACTATTGAAGTGACTGATGATGCAGATGTTATTTCAGCACAAAACTATCAGCCTGCTGCTAATACATCCGAGGCAGTGCAAAATGCAATTAATTCAGCTACAAACTCTGGAGATACAGTAGATTTAAGTAATTACGCTGAATATGATTTCGGCAATAGTTCTGTAACTATCGCCAATTCCAACATTGTTTTAAAAGGTGATGGAAATACCATTATCAAAGGTCACGGCGCTAACGCTCAAGGTAAAGGAAATGCATTAATTATGATTTCCGCTTCAAATGTCACCATACAGGGAATCAAGTTCATTGACACACACCCAAAGAATAATTTCACTTATGGTGGAACTGTCTATGGTGCTGCAGTGCAGTTCCAGAGTGCAAATGGAGGATTATTGTCTGATTGTGCTTTTAATAATTTCAATAGTGCAGCAATTGTTCAAAGGTCAACCGGTGTTGTTCTTGAAAACAACATTATTACAGGCGGATATACTACTCTTATTGCTAACGACCCTACTGTAAATACTGAAACCGGTTCCAAATCATTCAACATTTACGGACAATCCAGTGGAATCACTGTTAGGGGCAATACCTTTGAAGGTCAGCTTCTTGACGGTGTATCCATTGCACAAGGTAGTGGTGCAAACATTGTGGAAAACAATGTTTTCATCGGCAACACTTATGGTATCTACTTCGGTGGAGACGCTACCAAAAAATCTGTAATCAGAAACAACACCTTCCGTAACTGCGGTTACTTCAAAGAAGGAGAAGTTGAATGGAAAGAATTACCTATAATCAGTATTCAAAAGGCTTCCAATGATATTTCAATCGTAGACAATAAATTTGAAGTAGTCAATGACACTATAGCTATTGCTGCTGAACAAGGTAATGAAGCTCACGGTTTCCCATCCTCATTAGGTAACATTAATGTAACCGGCAACAATGTAACTAAATATGTCGAAGATGTCAACGAATCCAGTGTTGTTCTGTTCCACATCTTAGTGAGAAATGACAACAAACTGCACATTTTTGCTCCTGTAAAAATTGAAGGAAATACATTATTATCCGGAATGGACGGATATCAAGTTGAAATTAAAGATTTAGGAGCTATTGTTTTAAGAGGAGATGAAGTCACTTTTGAAAATATCAATACATATTTCCCTACAGCAAACACTGCCGCTGCAGTTCAAGCTGCTGCTGATGCTGCTGTAAATCCTGGAGATGTTGTTGATTTAGCTAATTTTGAAACTTATGACTTTGGAAATGAAACCATATTTATCAGAAACAGTAATATTATCATTAAAGGTAAAACATTCGCTGATAAAAATGGAGTCTTCCAACACTACACCACCATCAAAGGTCACGGCGCTAATAGTGCAGGTAAAGGAAATGCTATCTTTGAAATCAGCGGTTCCAATGTAACAGTTCGTGAATTCGACTTTTATGACACACATCCAAAAAACAATTACACCTATAATGGAACCGTCTATGGTGCTGCTACAAGATTTGCAAGTGTAACTGGCGGATTATTGACCAGTTGCAGATTCTATGATTTCAACAGTGCAGCAATTGTTCAAAGATCAACTGGAGTTGTTCTTGAAAACAACAATATTATAGGCGGATATACTACTCTCATTGCTAACGATCCTACTGTAAATGTAGAAACCGGTTCCAAATCATTCAACATTTACGGACAATCTAACCATATTACCGTTAGAGGCAATACATTCCAAGGTAAGATTCTTGACGGTGTATCCATTGCACAGGGCAGCGGTTCAAACATTGTAGAAAACAATGTTTTCATCGGTAACACTTATTCTATGTACTTCGGTGGAGATGCTACCAAAAATTCCATTATCAGAAACAACACCTTCCGTAACTGCGGTTACTTCAAAGAAGGAGATGTTGAATGGAAATTATTACCTATAATCAGTATTCAAAAGGCTTCCAATGATATTTCAATCGTGGACAATAAATTTGAGGTACTTAACAATACCATTGCTATTGCTGCTGAACAAGGTAACGAAGCTCACGGTTTCCCATCCTCATTAGGTAATATCAATGTAACCGGTAACGTCATCAAAAAAGATGCTGATGTTTCTAACGTAACATTATTCCATGTCTTAATTAGAGACGGTGACAAATTAAATACCTTCGCTCCTTTAGTTGTTAAGGATAACACTTTAGATGGTGCAACAGGTTTCATTGTAGAAACCATGTCCGGTAATGTTTTAATCAATGCTAATGAAGCGGTGATTCAACCTACCATATCTGCTGACACAACTATTGAAACTGCAGACGTGAATTATACTGTTGGCGAGTCAGGAACTTTAACAATTGCATTAAAAGATGCTAAAGGAAACGGTTTAGCTAATAAAACTTTATCTGTTTTCATTAATGGTGAAACTAAAAATCTCATCACCAATGCTAACGGTAGCGCTACATTAAATGTTACATTTGATAATGCAAATACTTACTACGCTACCATTTTCTTCATGGGTGATGATGACTTTAAAGCATCAACTGGTAGTGCAAAAATTACCGTAAATGCAAAACCTGCTCCTGCTCCAACTCCTGCTCCTGTTCCTGCAGCTAAAAAAGTAACCACCCTTACTGCTAAAAAAGCTACATTAAAAGTTAAAAAAGCTAAAAAGATTAAAGTTACTTTAAAATCCAGTGGAAAAGCAGTCGCTGGTAAAGTTATAACTATTAAAGTAAATAAGAAAACTTTCAAAGCTAAAACAAACAAAAAAGGTGTAGCTACAATTAAAGTGAAAATCACCAAAAAAGGTAAATTCACTGCAACAGTTAAATTTGCCGGTGACAGTGCTTATAAGGCAGTAACTAAAAAGGTAAAATACACTGTTAAAAAATAGATAAGTAATAATTAATTATTACTTCTCTTTTTTCTTTTTTTTATAATTTAATTATTTAATATTGATATATTTTAGTTATTTTTTTTTTTGATTTAATTGGATTTAAGGGGTGATTAAAATAAAAAAAGTAAGATCTAATGTTATTTTTATATTCATATTATTTTTTTCGATATTGCTGGTTAATGCAGTCTATGCAGAGGATATCGAGGGTAATCAAACCGATAACAGTTTCGATTCAATTCAGATTTTAATCGATAATGCAAAGTCTGGAGATTCGATTTATTTACAGGAAAAAACCTATGAAAGCAATGGTACTGTAATTAATATCGATAAGGATATTTCAATTTACGGATCCAAGTCTGCAGACACTATATTGGATGCTAAACAGCAATCCAGCATATTTATCATTTCAGAAAATGCAAATGTCAACTTTTTTGATTTGACACTTGTCAACGGCAAAACCACAGCCAATGGTGGAGCGATTGACAATAATGGAAATCTAATCATCCATTCTTTAAAATTTATAAATAACACTGCGTATAATTGGGATAAAGGAAAAATCAATGGAGACGGTGGAGCTATTAACAACAACGGAAAATTATATGTTTATAACTCTCATTTCGCAGATAACTATGCTTATAACGGAGGAGCCGTGAGAGGGTCACAAAATTCACAAATCACTGCATATGATTGTACATTTGACAATAATAGGGCAACATTCGGCGTTGCACTCGATACATACTTTTCAAATTCCATAATTGAAAATTGCATTTTCACAAACAATGTCGGTCATGAAGGAGGTGCAATTTACAATCGTTTTAGCGATTTTTATTTAATCAACTCAACATTCGTTAACAATTCAGCTACCCGTGGCGGTGGAATCTACAATAATAGGGGATATCTGGTAATCAATAACTCAAGATTCATCTCAAATTCAGCCAGCCATCTGGGTGGAGGCGTTAAAAGTTGGGGGGTATGTGAAATTTACAATTCCCTTCTTAAAGGTAATGAGGGTGAAACCGGAGGAGGATCATATATCTCCGAATATGTCATGACAGTGGTAAACTGCACTTACGAAAACAACGTTGGAGTTGAAGGCGGAGGAGCAGCTGCGGATTCACACGGCCATTTGGATGTCAGGGATTCGAAATTTATCAATAACTCCGCTGAAAATGGTGGTGGAGTTGACTGCACTTGGGGATATCTGAATTTGGATAATTGCATTTTAAATAACAATTCCGCTACCAGTAAAGGTGGAGGAATTGCATGTCTGTTTTTCGAATCAAATGTGACAAATGCAATTTTAAATGATAATCGAGCCCCATATGGTGGAGGATTATATATTGGGTCAATGTCCGTTAATTTCACTAATGTAACTTTAAACGGTAACTCCGCTACATATGGTGGAGGACTGTATAACATCGGAAACTCGATTTTAAGCAATTTTAATGTAAACAACAACATTGCTGAAAATGGTGGTGGAGTTTACAATAAGGCCAATTTAACATTATCTGATTCAAATATTAACTTTAATCATGCAAAAAACGGTGCGGGCATTTACAATGAGGCTCAGGTTAATGTTTATAATTCTAATGCAATAGGAAATGAAGCAATTTCCAATGGAGGATTTGCATATAATGTGAATGAATTAGAAATAAATAACTGTAATTTCAAGTCAAATGCGGCTGAATGTGCAGGTGTAATATATAATAATAAACTCACATCAATTGACAATTCCCAGTTGGACAATAATAGGGCTGAAAGGGGAGCAGTCATTTTCAATACTAAAGATTTACTCATAAAGGATTCAAAATTCCTGAATAATGTGGTATTGCATACTCTTGGAGTAATCAGCAATGTAGATGGCAATATTAATATTTCACGCTGCCAGTTTAATTCAAATAAGGGTTCTGATGAAGGCGGTGCCATATTCAATAATGAAGGAAAGATTGTTATTTCAGATTCCAAGTTTGTTTCAAACGCCGCTTTGAGTCATGGAGGTGCAATTGACAATTCAGGTGAGCTGACAATAAGCAATTCTTTATTTGATAATAATCGGGCATATGGTGCAGGAGCTATCGATAACGGTGGAATAGTCAACATATTCAATTCCACTTTCACCAATAATAAGGCCACTATAAATGGCGGTGCAATTGACAATAACAACATTTTAAATGTTGTGGGTTCCGTTTTTGAAGCTAATATTGCAGGAGGCCAAGGTGGGGCCATTATTGCACGAAATGATATAAATTTATCTTATAGTTCCTTATTCAATAATAAAGCGTCTCAAGCCAATGCAATATATGTAAATAATCAAAATAGCAACTTGACTGATAACTGGTGGGGAATGAATGATCCTGATTTCAGGCAATTGCTTAACTTCAATATTTCCAATGAGTTCAGATGGATTGTCATGAGCGTTGAGTCTTCTTCTGGACTGATGCAATATGGAAATGCACAAATCATTGTCAGTTTAAATGAAGTTAAAGATTCTAAAGGGATTATATCAAAATTGGAGAATTCAAATTTATTGCCTGAATTTATCGTTTCTTCTTCTACAGGAGATTCTATAATTGTTGATAAAGGTAATGCTTCAAAAGAAATAGCTGTTCCTGCTGTTTCTTCTATTGAATTTAAATTGCACAATCAAATCAATTCCCTTGAGACATCATCAAACCCTTCAAAAATCAAGGACAATAAGGATGTTATCGCGGACTATAACGGCAAAGTCACATTTAAGGTTCGAGTATATGGTGTTGACGGTAAGCCTGTCGGCAAAAATCAGGTTGTTGTAATGACAATATCCGGAAAATCATACGATGTCAAAACTGACAGTAACGGTTATGCATCTAAGGTGTTTAGTTTAGTTCCGGGCAAATACAAGATTACAACCACATATAAGACAATGACAGTTAAAAATACCATAACAGTTAAAAAGGTATTGAAGGCTTCAAGCAAAACAGTCAAAAAAAGTAAAAAGATTAGATTTAAGGCAACTTTAAAAACCAGCAAAGGCAAAGCGATAAAAGGCAAAAAAATAACCTTCAAAATTAAAAACAAACTTTACAGTGCTAAAACAAACAAGAAGGGAATAGCTACTGTCAGCTTTAAAAATTTAAAGGTTGGAAAATATACTGTTGTCATTGAATACATAAAGTCACAGGTAAAAGTAACTTTGAAAGTCAAAAAATAATTATATGAGCTTAAATTCATATAATTATTATTTTATTTTTATATAAATGGTTTTTTTGGATGATGAATATGTTGCATCGCCTTTGAATGTTATGATGCCTTTGAATTTTCCTTTTTTTCGAAGCTTAATCTTAAATATTGCCTTTCCTTTTTTATCTGTCTTTGATGAGTATGTTTTTCCATTCAGTTTAAGATATAACCTTTTTGATTTTAAGATATTTTTTCCGGATTTCAATATTGCTGAGTATTTTTTGGCTTTTGTTTTTAATTTGAACTTTTTGGATTTGGCAGCGATTGATGTTTTTTTCTTGGTTTTAGTTTTGGGCACTACATCATCTTTTTTTGGAGAGTCAGGATTTATTGTTTCATTCTTTTTGCTTGGTTGGGTAATGTTTTGAAAGGTCAGATTGTTGAAAGTGGTGTTTTTGCTGATCATACATATTTCAGATTCGAAATCAGTTTGGTTGTTTGTAAATGAAATGTTTTCAATTCTAATGTTTTTGCCGTTTATGTATAATGATGAGCCCTGTTCTGCACTATTGTATTTAAATTTGCTGTTTGCAATGTCAATATTATTGGAGTAGATGGATACTGCTCCACCTAAATCAGCGGAGTTTTCAGTAAATGTGGAATGTTCAACATGCCCACTTCCTTTAAAGTAGATTGCCCCTGCAAATTTTCCGGTATTTTCAACGAATTGGGAATTATTTATGATGGCTTCATCTTCGTTTGTTATTGCTCCCCCATATCCGATGGCATTGTTCCTTTCAAATATTGAATCTTCAATCAGTCCGGGGAATTCAAGGTAAATTCCTCCTCCGTCTCCAGCTTCATTGTCAGAAAATCTTGAATTGAAAATATCAATTCGTCCAAGATTATAGATTCCGCCTCCAAGATATTTTGCATAATTGTTTTCAAATGTGCAGTTGTTTACATGGCCTTCTCCATCAAAATTAACTCCTCCACCAAAAAATGCTGAATTTCCTATAAATTTTGAGTTTTCAATTGTTGCATCCTTTTCAAAGAGTATGGCTCCGCCGCTGTTGGGTGATGAGGAATCCATAAAAATGCAACTGGAGAGTGTTCCATTAAACCCTTTCCAGCATATCGCACCACCATGTGAGGCGGCATTTCCATTAACTATCTTGATGTTTTTTAAAATAACGTTATTTGACTGGATATTGAATATTCTTGCTTTTTTATTGGCGTCAATAGTGTGGCCCTGGCCGTCGATGACTAAGTTGTCGATTGCAATTGTGATTCCATCAGAAAAGTTTTCATCATTTTGAGGGTTAAACAGATAATCTTTGGTCAATTTAAGTGCTTTGGTTTCTATGCTGGCATTGATTTCATGGGATAATGCTGAAAAGTCTCCCTCATTTTCATTTAAAATTTCATGTTCGCTTTCAAGATTTCCAATTGTGTCATTATCTGATGGCTGATTGATTTGTGCAGCATCAATTGAAGATATGCTTGTTAAAACTGTTATCAGCAGTATAATGAGCAATAATTTTTTTCTAATAAAAAACCCACCTATTTTTATTTGATTTGATTTTTATTTTAATTTCTATATGTATTTTTCTTCATTTCACTTTGAATAATATCAATAATTAATAAATTATATAAGAATAAAACCGAAATATATTAATTATATCGAAAGTATAATATGTCATATTGATAAATTTATGTCAATTGTTATAATAAGAATTATGGGTAAAAATATGAAATTTAATAACTTCTTGTTTATATTTTCTTTATTGCTCATTGCACTAATAAGCTTTAGTTGCGTTGTAGCTAATGAAGACACGAATATTACTGATGATTCACATGTTTTAAAAATAAATGATGAATCAGATTGTAATTTAAACGAAAATACTTTAAGTACAAATGATGAAGATTCAGTGTTGTCTGCTCAAAGCATCGTTGTTGATGAAAACGGCAGCAATCACAATGAAATGAACGAACATACAATTAGAAGTGCGGTTAATTCTGCTAATGACGGAGACACTATAATTATTAGGGGAAGCAATTACGTGCACGTTCATGTCACTATTGATAAGGCAGTAACAATTAAAAGTGAAGTCGGCACAAATATGGATCCATGTTCCAGTTCTGCAGATTCAAACTATAGAGGTATCTTTTATCTAACTTCAAAGGCCAGTGGCACTATAATTGAAGGTTTTAACTTCAATAATGATGATGGAAGAATGTGGGATAGTGGAGATTATGCAATATTCATCAATGGCGCTTCCAATATCATAATTAGGAACTGCACATTTTCAAATAATGGTGTTGCTAATTCAATTCGCATAGAAAACTCACAAAACATTATTGTCGAAAATGTGACCGCTTCAAATGCGGAAAGGGCTGTATCAATCAGGAATTCCACTGGAGTAACAGTCAAAAATTCAATCTTAAAAGATTCAGCTTATGGAATTTATGATGAAAATTCTGCTAAAACAATCATTACTTCAAATACACTTTCCAAAAACAAGAATGCAGGTATTGGAATTGCGGGAAGCTCAAACAATCCGACAATATCCTATAATAATCTGACTGAAAACAAGAACGGTTTTGAGCTGGCTTCATCAGACAATATTAATATCTTAAGCAATTATATAGCATCAAATTCCGATTTCGGTGTTTTGGTTGACTGTGAGGTCATTCAGCTAAACGTTATTGGAAATTTCTTTAATCAGAATTTGAAAGGGGAATTATACTTCAATAAAAAGGTGTTTGTTTCAGGTGGAGAGCTTCTTGAGGTTGTAAACGATAATTACATGGTCGGTGTTGGCGAAAGGCCTGTTGATGCGGCAGTTGGTGGAGGTGCGTTTTTAGGCTATGCGTTCATACTTAATGAGAATGTGTACTGTCCGAAAATCTATTTCACCTATGGCGAAAAGCATTGGGAAGATGGGAACTATTTCCTTAAGTTAACCGATATAACCCAATCCAAAAAGGGAGTTTACTCAATTTCAATTGTTGATCCGAACGGAAATCTTGCAAAGGGATTGAATTCAGTTCCGGTAACATTCTACTTGAATAAAAACAACAATTATGCAGCGCCTCAGGAGGGTGATGTTTATAAGACTGTGATGATGGTTGACGGTACTGCAACAGTCAGATTCTACTCAGAGGACTTTAAGGAATCCGGTAATGTTGTAACTGCAGTTCTGCCCGGAACTTCCGCTTATATCACTGGTGACCAATTTAAAAACGTCAAAAACTTCACCGTGGGTGATGAATATATTCCTGGAAATGTTTCTGCAACAAGTATTGGAATGTCAGATTTAACAACATATCCTGGCTCTAATGCCGATTATACAATTACCCTAAAGGACATTTACAACAATCCTGTTGCAAATGGGGAAGTGACATTTAACATAAACTCTAAAAGCATTAAAGTCACAACAAATGCAAACGGTCAGGCAACTGTCAAAATTAATGAGAATGCAGGAACATATGTCATTAAAGTTAATTATCCCGGCGATGATAGTGATTATGCACCAAGTTCTGCCCAAGCAAAAGTGACAGTTAATAAGCTATCTTCCAGGATTGCGGCTTCAAATTATGCAATGTTTATTAAAAAAACAGATTATTATCAATTCACTTTAGATTCTAATGGAAAGGTAATTTCCAATCAAAAAGTTACAGTCAAAGTAAATAAGAAAACTTACACTGTAAAAACCAACGCTAAAGGCGTGGGCAAGGTAAAACTTAAGCTTAAGAAGGGAACCTATAAGATTCAAATGACTTATAAAGGAAACAGTCAGTTTACTGCTGCCAAAGCTACCAAGAAAATTACAGTCAAAAAAGTTCTTAAAACAAAATTGACCGCTCCAAAAGTCACTGTTAAACCAAAGACTTCAACAAAATATGTTGTCACATTAAAGGATGAAAACGGCAAGGTTCTCAAAAAGCAAAAGGTAACAATTAAAATCAATGGCAAGAAATACGCCAAAAAGACCAACGGCAAAGGCCAGGCAACCGTTAAAGTTAAATTTTCCAAACTCAAGACATACAAAGTCAAGGCAACCTATAAAGGAAATAAGAAATATAAGAAATCATCTGCCAGCGGCCGGATAACTGTCAAGAAGGCATCTGCAGTTGTTCCAACTCCTGCAAAGCCTGCCGAAGATACTAAAGTCAAAACCCAATTGACAACTTATGACAGGTCATTTTCATTGAACTCCAGTGATGATTACATTATCTCACTGAAGGATTCTTCAGGCCATGCCTTGGCAAATCATTTAATCACCTATACTTTGGACAGCCAATCCTATTCCCAAAACAGTGACGTAAAAGGTCAGGTTAAGGTCAATATTTCATCATTGGGTGTCGGTTCACATATAATCAAAGCAAGTCATCCGCTTACAGGAAATTATGAGGCTTCTTCATCCGCCAGCACAATTCATATTTTAAACAAGACTGGCGTTTCATATGTTGATGGAGGATTGCCTAATGATGATATACAAAATATTCTTGACAAATCAACAAATCCTGTTGTATTCTTGTCAAATTCATATGATGATGTTAGCTTAACAATTAACAAGGCAATGAATATTACATTTAAGGAAAATACTACCTTAAACGGTAAAAACAACAGTCCTGTTTTGACAATTATGGTTTCCAACTTCAATGTTTCAGATTTAATAATCAATGCAAATTCAGGTTCAGGAATCATCATCCAAAATGCCGATAACGTTTGCATTTCAAATTGTGTCATTTCAAATAATCTGGATTTGTCAAAATCAGATAAATATAATTCAGGTGAAATCGAAATTCCTGGAAATGGTATTGGGTTATCAAATGCAAATGGTGTCAGAATAATCAGAAACGATATCAAATCATTTGGAAATGCAATATTTGCCGAAAACACTGATGATATGGAAATAGCCAATAACACCTTATCCTTAAGCAATTATGGAATAACATATGGTTTGGGCGTTAAGAATACCAATATCTCCAATAACCTGATTACCAAAAACATCGGTTTGTATGTTATGGATGTTCCGGAAGGTCCTCTTGGATATGGAATTTTCCTGAATCAGTCTGCGGTAAACGTGTCCATAACCAACAATAGGATTTTAGACAACTATATGGGAATTTCCGTTGATTCTAATTATTCAACAGGCATCATCATTTTATACAATTGGATAAGCGACAATGCGCTTGAGGGAATCAGATTCAATGCAGGATATGATTTGGCAGAAAATGCCGTTGAGCCTAATGTCAATGACAATGCTATTTACAGAAACGCTAGGGGGCCTAGTATGATGATACTTGGTGAGCTAAGCGCAAATCCTAACGGAATCTATCATTATGGCGAATTCAATGATACCAAAAGACTGCAATTGGGTACAAACTGGTATGGTAAGAATGCCCGTGTTACTTGGGATATAGAAACCAATACCACAGGTTATGGAACAATGTGTCCTAGGATTGCAACCACATATATTTCCGTTAAAGAGATTGAAAATGTAGGTTCAGGCACTTATCAGGTCAAGTTCTATAAAAACGACACTGTTGCAGATAAATTGCCTGAATTTGAGATGTTTGCAACATTAAATGATGATGTTGAAATCAAATTCAATGTTGTTAATGGTGTCGGTACATTTTCATTTGATTCAGGTTATAAGATTGGTGATAATGTAATAAAAGTTTCTATTGGTTCCCTAAAAGACCAGTACAGGACTTTTGAAGTGTTATTGAATAGCACAATTGAAATCTTACCTTAAACAAATATGTTTTTAACATATTTGTTCTTTTTTTGTTTTTTAATATAACTGTACAAATTTCTTAAAGCTCTTTTTCAAAATAAGTTTTCTTAAATTAACAAATGTATTGATTAAATCAATAGTTGTTGAATTTAATATATAAATGATTAATCAAAAAATTCATTTAATCATTTTGAAATCCGCACTCCGAACAGGTTCCAGTCTGGAATTTCACAATGCCTCCACATTCGGGACATGTCCACTTTTCACGGTCCTCCTCCATCATGCGTCCGATGCCCATGGTCTTGATCCTTTTGGCACTCTCCAAGGTATTCAGATTGTGCCTTTTGACATATTTTTTGGAGTGTTTCTTAAGCAATGGGCATGGAAACTCACTGCAGCGTCCGCAATAGCTGAAATTCTTTTTGTCAAAGCAGGCTTTAATCTTGCACTTCAGACTGGCCTTATTTTTACCGTCATCACTAATCAAACAGCCTGCACACGGATTTTGATATCTCTCGCAACTGATGCAGTTAATCCCGCAGGGAGCCAATAATTTGGAATCTAAGGTTTCGGGCATTTTCATGAAGAAAGTTATATATTTAATTTTTAATAAATATTGCTCCCTAAATATTTCAGTTGTTCCCAGTTTGATTAGCTGGAGATAAATCCTCACCGGCAGCATTTCTTCTGGAAGGTGGCAGAATGACCATCAAACCAGTGAACTGGACTATGCAACTCTGTTTTTTACAGTTAGGGTATATCAGGAATCTTCTGAAATTTTGGGTAGTGTCCAAAGGATTTTGGATGGGGGAGGGTATGATGAGATTGCAGGCAATGCCTGTCAATATGTAAAATCCTATGGCTCGAAGTAATCGCATATAAATTTGAAGAAGCTATGAAAAGGTTATTGTAAATAATTTTATAACGATATTTTTCTTTTAAAATCCATTTTTTAATTTATAATCTATTTTTATTTCATATAATTATCTTTTAAACTATTTTTTTTAATTTATATAATTAAACAAATTAGTATATAAATACTTTCGATATTTTAGAAAACTTATTAAATAACTTCATGAATATATATTCTTATCGATAACTATATTTTGGGGTTTATATATGGAAAAGAAAATTAAAGTAATATTGCTATTAGTGGTTGTTTTGGCGGTAGCGGGAGTCGCTACTCACATGTTCTTAACACCTTCGACCGTTGAAACTGCAGGTTCTAAAAATGTGACAGATATGATTGGAAGGGATATGGAAATCCCTGCTTCGGTTAGAAATGTTGTCGCAACAAGTCCTCCGATGACTACAGTGTTGTACATGATTGCACCTGACAAAGTAAAGGCTGTAAACTTCCAATGGACAGATGACGAAATGAAATATGTTCCAAGTCAATATCAAAACTATCCGGTTGTAGGCGGATGGTACGGAACACAGGACGGCAGCTATGAGGAATTCATCGCTTCAGAGCCGGACATTGTCATAGAATCCATTGATGAGGGCGGTGACGGTGATGCCTCAACAGTCAAAGAAAGGCAGGAAAAGTTCGGAAAAATACCTGTTATTGCAGTTAAGGATACTACAAATGTCGAAAAGGTCGGCGAATCCATTACATTTATGGGTGAAATTGTAGGAGCCCAGGACAAGGCAAAGCAATTGAATGATTTCAACCAGAAATACTTGGATATTGTACATGACAGGTCATCTAAACTGTCAGATTCAAAGAAAGTCAAGGTTTATTATGCTCAAGGTGATGACGGACTCCAGACAACTCCTTCACATTCAACTCACGGCCAATTGATTGATTTGGTTGGAGGAACAAATGTGGCCGATTCAGTTGCACAGGGAAACACCACTAATGGTGTTCAGGTATCTATTGAACAGGTTATGAGCTGGAACCCTGATAAGATTGTTACAAACGATCCGGAGTTCTATTCAAAGGTATATTCAGACTCCAATTGGGGCAAACTTGATGCAGTCAAGAACAAAGAAGTTTACCTGTCTCCGCAATCTCCATTCAAATGGTTCGACAGGCCGGTTGGGGCAAACATGATTATCGGTGTTCCATGGACTGCAAAGATACTTTATCCTGATGACTATAAGGATATCAACATGGTCGATGCAACCAAGGAATTCTACGGCAATTTCTATCACTTTGATTTGAGTGATGATCAGGCAAAACAAATTCTATTGGATTCAGGACTTAAGGAATCAAATCTATAGTGATATGCATGGATAAGGAGACAAAAGAGATTATAAGTATTCTACTTTTAATCTTTTTTCCAATAGTTTTATTTTTTGCTTCATTCCTGCTTGGAAGATATCCGATCAGTCCGATTGATGTGGTCAATACAATATTGTGCCCTATTTTTCCGCAATTGGAGGTAAATCCCACAATAACCACAATCGTATTTGAAATAAGGCTTCCAAGAATCATTGGGGCGATTGTGGTTGGCGCTTGCCTTGCAATTTCCGGGGCGGCATTTCAGTCAATATTCAAAAACCCTCTTGTGTCCTCTGACCTTTTGGGTGTATCCAACGGTGCGGGCTTTGGAGCTGCTCTTGCCATTCTAATCAGTGGGGCCAATATCATAACCCAGATATTTGCTTTCATTTTTGGTTTGATATCAGTTTCAGCCACTTATTTAATATCAAAAACATATAAGGCAGGAGGAATACTTGTTCTTGTATTGTCAGGAGTTGCAATATCGGCATTTTTCAATGCACTGATTTCAGCAATCAAGTTCATCGCAGACCCTGACGATAAACTGCCTGAAATTGTCTATTGGCTGATGGGGTCACTTGCTTCCATCAATGCCGATAAGCTGATTATGATTTTAATACCTGTGATAATCGGGCTTGCGGTATTGCTCGCTTTGAGATGGCATATGAACCTGCTTGCAATGGGAGATGAAGAGGCACAATCATTAGGTTTAAACCCTTCAAGATTAAGGCTGCTGATTATTGCAGGTTGTACATTATTGACTTCCGCTGCGGTTTCCATAAGCGGAATAGTCGGCTGGATTGGTTTGATTATTCCCCATATGGCCCGTATGATTGTAGGACCTGACAATAGGATACTGCTTCCGGCATCCCTGAGCTTAGGTGCCAGCTTTTTGCTGTTGATTGATAACATATCCCGTGCAGTAATTTCCATTGAAATTCCGATAGGAATACTTACAGCAATAATTGGTGTTCCGATTTTCCTATACTTGCTTAAGAGAGGTTATTCAGAATGGGCGTAGATAACAGTTTGTTTCAAGTGAAAAATATTTCATTTGACTATGGTGGTGAGGAAATATTTTCAGATATCAGCTTTTCCATCCAAAAAGGGGATGTATTATGTATTCTGGGGCCGAATGGAACTGGAAAAACCACACTGATAAAATGCTTAAATGGGCTTCATGACATAAATTCTGGAGAAATTTTAATTAATGGCGAAAACATTAAGAAATTGTCATTTAAACAGATTTCAAAGCATATAGGTTATATTCCACAGGATCATGTTCCGTCATTTCCATTCAAGGTATTCGATGTTGTTTTGATGGGAAGGGCACCCTATCTCAATTTAACCGATTCTCCTAAGGCGGAGGACAAAAAAATCGCTCTTGATGCCTTAAAGACTTTAGGAATTGAAGATTTGAAGGATAAGGAATATACCAATTTGAGCGGTGGGGAAAGGCAGCTTGTGTTCCTTGCAAGGGTATTGTGCCAGAAGCCGGGCATATTGATACTGGATGAGCCGACATCACACCTGGACTTTGGAAATCAAATCAAATTATTGGAAATCATTGACAATCTGGCAAAAAGCGGCTTGTCAATTATAATGTCTTCCCACTTTCCGGATCATGCATTCTTAAGCTCAACGAAAGTTGCCATAATGAAGGATAGGAAATTCATTGATTTTGGAACTCCTGAAAGTGTTGTAACGGAAGAGAATTTACGTAAATCTTATTCGATTGATGTAAAACTTATTGAATTGGACAATAAACGAAAAGTTTGTGTACCAATGAAAACAAATTTAAAACTAGATTTATAAGGTGATATTATGAATGAACAAGACTATGATGAACAATTGACAAAGGCGGCCAATTTCCATGGTCACGTTTGTGGAGGAATAGCTATTGGAACAAAGCTGGCGATGTATGGTTTGGAGCTGCTTGGAATGCCTTTAAACGAAAGGCATAAAAATCTAATAGTATTTTTGGAAATCGACAGGTGCATGTCTGATGCCGTCCAGTCCGTTACAGGATGTTCCATGGGCAAAAGAACCTTAAAGCAAATGTATTACGGCAAGTTCGCAGCAACATTCTACAACCAGGACACTGGCGAGGCCTTAAGAATAACTGATGCCGATGCAAACAAGAAATTCAAGGATGAGGAAACCAAGGAGGAAATGATTGCACGTTTCAGAAGGACTCCACCTGAAGAATTATTCAAAGTCGATAAGGTAAGAATTGAATTGGGTCCAGGAGACATGCCGGGCAAACCTTATACCACTGCGTTCTGTTCAGTTTGCGGTGAGAAGGTTTCTGATGGCAGGCATAAGTTGATTGGTGGAAAACCGGTCTGCAAATCCTGTGCCGAAGGGTCTTACTACGAAATAATTGAAGAATAACTTTGATATTTTTATTCTTGATTATTTTTCTATATTTTTTATTTTTAATCAAAATTTTTTATTTAATTTAATTTAAACTGATTTTAATCTGTTATTTATCTAAATTAAATATATATGGCTCATTAAATTATTTTTTAATTATTCATTACGATATGTTTATATATTCATGTTGTTTAATATTTAATTAGATAAAGAATATGGATAAGGTTAAAAAATGGATTTGATTGGAGGATATCTGTTATTGCTGTTGGTATTGTTCACGGCCAACATTGCTTTAATGCTTGGTAACTATAAGTTCAATAACGTTAAATTGATATTTGTTTCAGTAATATCTCTTGTCATCTCTTTTTTGCTGATATATGTCTCAGGCTATCTGAATGCACAATTGGCATTCCTTTTGGATAATTTCAGTTACATTTTTCTGATAATTGCCGCAATAATCGTTGTTTCAATGATATATTACGTGAAAAAAGGTAACTTTAAGGCATCATTGTATGTAATGCTAATTGTATTCTTAATTTCAATAGTCTTATTTGCATCTCAAGCGTCTATGGACATTTTCACTATGTTATTGTATTCTTTATTAGTTTTTATTGTGTTATTTATTGTTTATCAGCTTACAAAATTATTGCATCATGCAAAAAGGAAATATCCCGTAATTGTAGGGGAATACATGTCCTTGTTTGCGGTACTGATGTTTATTTTCGCATTGACCTATAATTCCACTTTAAATCTAGATTACACAATGTTCAGCTCATTTTTGATTTTGACTCCAACATACCAGCTGATCTATGTTATAATAGGAATTATTGTTGTTCTGGTTGTAGGCGTACTTATAAATGATGGAAAAGGGGGAAATTCATGATACTTCAGGGAACCGAAACGTTAACCTCATTGATTCATATAATTTCCGAAAGCCTGCTGACACCTGTTGTGATTTTAATCATAATAGTTGTTGTCATTGTCATTCTTGCTTTTGGAGGTTTGATTAATGAATATATTTCAAGAAAACCAATCACATCAAAGGATTTGGAAGATTTGGTAAGACGAGTTTCATTTTCAGCCAATGTTGGCCAGATGAAAGAGGAAATCAAAAACAGCAATCTGTTCGATTATCAAAAGGAAGTCCTGACAAGGATTGCCGATAATCATGATATCGGACCGGAGGCCAGAAAGGCTCTTGCAAGCGAACTGATTTCAGCAGAGGAAACAAGGCTTATTAAAAAGACCAACAAAACAGACATTATTGTGCGTGTAGGTCCTATATTGGGTCTTTTAGGTACATTAATTCCATTGGGTCCTGGTCTGGCTGCTCTTGGTACCGGAGACATTGCAACACTTGCACAGTCCTTGACCATAGCTTTTGATACAACAGTTACAGGATTGTCTGCAGGTGCCGTTGCGTTTTTCGTTTCAAAATACAAAAAGCAGTGGTATGAAACAGAGCTGATTGATATGGAAACCGTTGCCGAAGCGGAACTTGAAACCATAAACAAATGGTGATATTATGCTTAGGAAAAGAAGAAGGATTTCGGAGTCTGCTGATGACGACCCTATGGGAGGGTTAAACAACCTTTCGGATGCGATGCTTGTTCTGGCATTGGGATTTCTGATTTTTGCAATCATGGCACTGTCTGCAAATCCAGAAATGATTACACAATCACAAACCACGCAGGATGTTTCAACAGCAGATACATTTACCCAGAACTATTCTGATGCCGGAGGGCTTGAAGACAGCGGATACAGCGAAGTTGGAAAGGTATATCAGGACCCGACTACCGGTGAGCTTGTGATGGTATCGGGTTAATTTTTTTTATTTTTTTTCTTTATAACTCATTTTTTTACCTTATTTTATTTTAAATTTATTTATTTCATAAAATAACAATATTTATTCTTTTTTTATCAATTTTAAGATGCAAGTGAGTACTTACATTCGAAAACATTTATATATGGTATTGTTCATACAATTACCTGTGCCCAGAAGTGTTAATGTGATTAACACTGCACCTATCAAACTATTAATGGGTGATATCATGGATATTTCAAAAAAATTATTAGCTTTACTTGTATTTTGTGTAATTGCATCTGCTGCCACAGTTTGTGCAGCTGATGTGGATGGTGGAAATGGAAATGATGTAGTTGGTCAGGCCGATGTGGATGGAGGCAGTGGAAATGATGTAGTTGGTCAGGCTGATGACAATGGAGGTTGGGCCGGTAGCCAATACAATCAGGATGATCAAGGCGGATATGCTGGCAGCCAATACGATGTAGATGATCAAGGTGGATATGCTGGCAGCCAATACAATGAAACTTCAGAACATGCTGCAGGAGAACCAACAAACACAACTGCTGATGCACCGGTCAATGAAACTGCTGATACAGCAGCACAAAATATGACTGCTAATGCAACTTCCTCCCATAAAATGTTAGAAACAGGTAATCCAATTTTAGCATTATTTGCAGTTGGTGCTGTTTTAGGCGCTTACGCAGTTTATAAAAGAGAATAGATTTATTATTAACAAGGCAGGATTTCACTTCCTGCTCATCTTCCTTTTAAAATATTTCCTAATTTTTCTCTTTGGATAATCTATTTTTACGATACATTTATAAATACATAAAACAAATAGTTTATTACTGTTATTTTTTAGCAGTATTAATTACTTTTTTTGGGATAAGTTCCCATATGGATGTGGCCTTCGTGGCTGAACAAAAAGGTGTTAATTTATGTATAAATATATTAGAGACGCATGGAAAAACCCAGATGAGTCCTACGTACGTGAACTCATGTGGGAAAGAGCTCCTAAATGGAGAAAGCAAAAAGCAGTTCAAAGAATTGAAAGACCTACCAGACTCGACAGAGCTAGAAGTTTAGGTTACAGAGCTAAAAAAGGTTTCGTTTTAGTAAGAACCAGAGTAAGACGTGGTGGAAGAAGGAAAACCCGTCGTTTCAATGGTCGTAAACCTAAAAGAATGGGTGTAAACAAAATTACCCAAGCAAAATCCATTCAAAGAATTGCTGAAGAACGTGTAGCTAAAAAATACCCTAACCACTTAGTCCTTCTATCGTTAACGATAAAAAAATCAATTGGATTTGCTCCAAAAAACACACTAACAGAGCTCTCAGAGGCTTAACTAGTGCTGGTAACAAAGGACGTGGAATCAAATCTAAAGGAAAAGGCTCTGAACAAGCTAGAAGAAGAAAATTATAATTCTTCTTTTCCTTTTTTTGATTCAAATGATTCATAATATTAAATTCAGGGCTTTCGTTTATGAAAATGAAAGCGTCGATGAGATTTCTCAAGCTATTTTAAATATTTTGCCTGAAGCTGAAATCGAAGCGGAGGAAGCTGAAGGATTACTTGAAGATAAGATTATAATCTTGTCTGGTGTCGTATCCAAAAAGAGATACACAAAGACTTTTTTTAACACACTCATAGAGTGGACTGATTTGGAAAAACTGAATGATGATTTAGAGCGCAAAATCGATGAAAAGGGTAACTGGTTTTTAAGATTCGATAAGCAAGACGCTCTTGATGAAATCTGGACTATTTTGGATAAGGGCGATGCAATTCATCTCAAGGTAAAGATTGCCGCATATCCCGCTAAAAAGCAGATTGCAGTTGACAAGGTCCGTGAAGCAATTTCAAATGATTGAAATGGAATTTGATCAAATCATTCAGGAATTTGAAAGATTGTCCGATGTTGATTTTGCACAAAACATGAAAAAATTTGGCATTAGGTATGTCAAAAGCTATGGATTGAGGCTTCCCCAGATTAGAAAAGTCGCCAAGCAATGCGGAAAAAACCATGATTTGGCATTGAAACTTTGGAATCATGGATATCATGAGACTTATTTGATGGCTACATTAGTGGAGGAGAGCGAAAAGGTATCCTCCAAACAATTGAACGATTGGGTCAATACGTTCTATTCATGGGACCTGGTGGACCAGGCATGCATTAATCTGTTGAGATTCATTCCCGAAGCACGTGAAAACATTTTCATCTGGTGTGATTCCGATGAGGAGTTTGTCAAAAGGACGGCATTTAGCCTGATAGCCGTTTTGGCAGTCCATGAAAAGGAATCTGATTTTGAAATATATTTTGACATTATTGAAGAGGCATCTAAGGACAATCGCAATTTCGTTAAAAAATCGGTCAACTGGGCAATAAGGCAAATCGGAAAGATTGATCTGGAAAACAACCGAAAAGCTTTGGATCTTGCTTATGAAATACTGGAAATCGACAATAAGGCAAGCAAATGGGTTGCCCGTGGTGCAATCAGGGAACTTGAAAGCGAAAAGGTCCGCTCAAAATTTAAGTAAACTTTATTTTATCGTTTTTCAAATATATTATCAGGGTGATTAAATGGAAATGAAAAGCTATTATCTGATAATATTGTTGGTTGCTTTTGTAATCTGCATTGGAGTGTTCTGGTTTCAATTCAACAATGATGTGGCAACATTCATAATGATTAACGAAACTGAAGTTGCTGAAAACGGCTCTTTTTCAGGAATGCTGGTTGACGCTTACGGTATGGGTGTGGCTAACCAGACGATAACATTTCACAAGCCAGGTCATGAGATGGGAACCCTTGTTGATGTCACAACAAATGAGAATGGTGAATTCACAATAGAGCATGCCCAATATCTGCCTAATGCCGGAAAAGACAATTACTATGGCAACTTTACATTTGCAGGCCATGACAAGTATAAGGGATGCACCTTTGAGGGAAATGTGTCCGTAGTGGCAGGTTAATCCTTTAATGAAAATTTTTTTAATAATAAAAATCTAATACTTAATCATGAAAAGGATTTTTAAATTTATTGAAAAATATTATTTCATAATAATCATATTGGCCGTTGCGGTTTCTTTAGTTTATCCTAAATCATTTCAATGGGTTTTAAGTAACTATAATGGCATAAATGTATTGAATTTGCTTTTAAGTATAGTTCTTTTTACAATGGGAACCACTTTGAAGGCAGATGATTTCGTAAATGTATTTAAAAATCCAAAAGAGATTGGCGTTGGTATTTCAGCACAATATATTATCATGCCCCTTATCGCATTAGCCATTGCAAAGATTTTTTGTTTAGATGATGCTTTAACGGTTGGCCTTGTCCTGGTTGGAACCGTGCCCGGAGGGACCGCCTCTGATGTAATCACATTTCTTTCAAAAGGGGATGTGGCATTGTCAGTTTCCCTGACCTCGGTGTCCACTGTGATTTCACCGATTTTGACTCCATGGATAACTCTGCTTTTAATAGGAAATCAGATTCATTTCAATCCTGTCGACATGTTCGTTTCCATAATTGAAATCGTGATTATCCCTATTGTTTTGGGTTTGATATTAAATTACCTATTCCCTGATTTCTGTGAAAAGCTAAAGGATTATCTGCCTGCTGTTTCATCAATTGTGATTTGTCTTATCGTTGCAGGCGTAATTGGTGCCAACAAAGAGGCAATATTGACATCTTCAGCAATAATAATTATTGTAATTGTTTTACAATATTTCCTTGCGATGATACTCGGATTTGGAGTGGGCTATCTGGCGGGTATGGATAAAAAGCAGATTGTAACTGTTGCAATTGAGTTGGCTTTTCAAAATTCGGGATTGTCTACAAGCCTTGCAAAGACTCATTTTCCGAATCTGTCCCAGGCAACCGTTCCAGGAGCTCTCTATTCGGTTTGGCAGAATCTTGCAGGATCGATTCTCGCATATATATTCAGAAGATATGTATAACATTTTTTTAATTTTTAATACATTCAAACCAACGCATAAAGCTCAAAAAAAGCATAAAATTTAATTTCAATTTTGTTTGGTATTGATGTTCCAGTTCAAAATCATGCTGATGTGCATAATGTTAAAGATAATGCAATAATTCTTACATTAAATTAAAAGAATAAATGTGACTGTAGTTTATATTAATCGTTTCTTGTTGGAAAGTGAGGTGAAAATGTGTTCCCTCTGTGTGATGATTTTCATCATGAATTTTTAGGCTTCAATTTTGTAAATGCCATTGAAAGCCCAACAACAATAATTGTGATGATTGCATACGCTGCCAATTCAAGCGGGTTTTGATCAATGAACAGGTCTGCAATTCCAAATACCCAAACCCCTATTATTATAATAGGCAATAAATATTTCAATGTAAAAACCCATGTTTTTCCAACCTTAAAAGTTGAAAATTCATTCAGCACAGGAATAACCTTTTCAACACCATAGAACCATCCGAATATTATGGCCTGAACTCCAATCAGAATCAATATTCCAAAATTATTTACAAAACCGTCTACGATTTCAACTAGATAACTGCTTATTCCTGTTGAAAAAATAACTGTGCCTATGCATGCAACAATTGTAAGAATTGTAACTCCTTTTTTCCTGCTCCATCCAAACTTGTCGCACAAAGATGAAAGCAAAGGTTCAAAGAGTGCAAAAGAAGATGTCAGCCCTGCAAACAATATGGATAGGAACAGTAATGGGGCAATAACATGTCCCATCATTCCCATTGTATTGAATATCTGAGGGAATACAATAAATATTAATCCGGTACCCTGACTGATTAGTTCATTCATAGGTATTGAAGAGTGCATTGACATATATCCAAGTATTGAAAATACTCCAAAAGCTATGAAAATCTCATATATTGAGTTTGTAATGACAACAATCAGCACTTCATCAGTCAATTTTGTATTTCTTGGCAGATAACTTGCATATGTATATACCATTGCCTGACCAATGCTTAAGGAGAAGATTATTTGTCCAAAGGCCGCAAGCCAAACATGTATGTCAAGAAGTGCCGACCAGTTTGGAGTAAGCAATGTGGTTATTCCAACATTAAAACCAGGCAATGTGAATGCATAAATGAAAACAAAAATCATGATGGTAAATAATATTGGAATCAATACGGTTGATATTTTACCGATTCCCTTGTCCACATCCTTAACAGACACTATCCAAAAGACTCCCCATAATATTAATGTACAAATCAGCGTAGGAAATATTATTGTTGTAAGTGATGAGCTTGAACTTCCCCCGACATAGTTTGTAAAAAATGAGGCAGGGTCATTTCCCCATCCGAAATTAAAACTGTTTAACAGATATGCAAGGTCCCAACCTAAGATAATCATGTAGTAGATTACAACAATAAACACCAATAAAACCAGCATCCAAGCTATAATTTCAAATTCCGGACGAATGCTGTGCATTAAATTGGAAAAACTTTTCTTGAAACTGAATCCCAACCCATACTCTAAAATTAAAAATGGAATTCCCATGACTAAAATTGCGATGGTATAAGGTACGAAAAATGAGCCGCCTCCATTGGAATACAGCACGTAACTAAATCGCCAGATATTGCCTATTCCTATAGTCAGGCCTATCATGGCCAATACGAATGTAAACACTGAATTCCATTGGGATGTTTTGTTCATTTTTTTCACTTTAGTTTAATAGTTTATGTTGTACTCATTATTCTTTGAAAAATGTGTTATGATTTGATATTTATAGAATTACTTATTTATAATTATGTAAAATTAACAAGATATATTATAAATTATTTAATTGTTTAATGTGATATTGGGCATCTAAATCCAAATTTCAATCTTTTCCCTGTGCCGATAATGAGGGCAGTCATGATAAGCATGACAATATGTAAAATAAGCAGAATCAATGATGTCTGATTGAATGCCACAAATGAAACAGGGAAAATTGCCGAATTGAAAGTTGTACATTGAATGAATATTGATTAGGACAATTTTAATTAAAAAAGAGGCTGACTCATAATTTTTGTGTTTAAATTTTTTTTCTTATTTTATTATCCTTTAATTTTATATACTAGGAAGTACAATCTATTATTAGAGTTAATTA
>ONSJ01000045.1 GCA_900320515.1 uncultured Methanobrevibacter sp.
TTGAATGGCAGTGAGGTTCTTGCAGGAAATCTGGCATTAATTGAGTCTTTTGGAATTGATGTTGATGATGAAACCGTTGACAAGTATCATGAACTTGAAGGCTTAAGCAAGACCATTATATTTATAGCCGAGGGCAACTCCGTAAAAGGTATTTTAAGTTTATCCGATAAGATAAAGGCCAATTCAAAAAGGGCAATTGATGAATTGCATAAGATGGGTGTTGAAACCTATATGCTCACAGGAGACAATGAAGCCACTGCCCTGAATGTTGCCCGTGAAGTTGGAATCGACAATGTTGAAGCGGGGGTTCTTCCCGAAAACAAATTGGATATAGTGAAATCCATTCAGGCAAACCATACCAAAAAGGTGCTCTTTGTTGGGGATGGAATAAATGATGCTCCTGCACTTACACAGGCGGATATTGGTGTTGCTATGGGCAATGGTACAGATATTGCAATGGAAAGTGGGGACATTGTTGTGATGGAGGGTGATTTGGAAAATGTCGTTGCTGCGGTTCAGTTTTCCAAAAAGGTAATGCGCAGAATCAAGGAAAACATTTTCTGGGCATTTGCATATAACTCAATTTTGATTCCGGTTGCGGCGGGTGTCTTATATCCTGCATTTGGAATCACATTCGAACCGGCTTTGGCAGGTCTTGCAATGGCAATGAGTTCAGTAACAGTTATCACATTATCCCTGATGCTCAAGAGATATGTTCCTGAAATAAAAAGAGTTAAAAATTAATTGGTTAAACCAATTAATTCTATTTTTTTTTTTTAAATTTAAAACCAGCTTTCTGATTTTTCAAGAAGTTCGTCGATGATTGTCGGGATGGATCCGGTATAGGTGTGTGGATCCATAATCTTGTCAACGTCCTCTTGTGTCAGGTACTTTTGGACTTCCTCATCTTCGAGGATTAGCTCGCCGAGCAGTAATTTTTCTTTGTTTGCCTTAATTGCATTTTTTCTTACAATTCCGTAGGCTGTTTGTTTTCCCATTCCCGCACGGGTCAGCTCAGCCATTAACCTTTCAGCCATGATTAAACCGTTGGTCAAGTTCAGGTTTCTTTCGATGTTTTCATCGTAGAATACCAGGTTATTCATTAACTTGATGGTAAGGTTTAGGATGTAATCGGTTAAGATGCAGCTTTCCGGAAACATGATTCTTTCACATGAGGAATTGGTCAGGTCTCTTTCGTGCCAGAGAGGGTTGTTGTCAAGTGCGGCATTAACATAGGACTTGATGATTCTTGCAACACCGCAGATTCTTTCAGCTGTAATCGGATTCATTTTATGAGGCATTGTACTGCTTCCGACTTGTTTTTCAGGATCGAAGTACTCTCCGACTTCCATCAACTCAGTTCTTTGCAGGCTTCTGATTTCAAGTCCGATCTTATCAAGGGTACTTGCAATATTTGCCAGAACGCTTATGAACTCTACATGATTGTCCCTTTGAACAACCTGGTTTGTGATTGTTGCTGCAGGTAATCCCAAGATTTCTGCAACGGTCTTGTGAACTTCCCATCCTTGTTCGCCTAATGCTGCAGTGGTACCGACAGCTCCGTCCATCATTCCAATACAGACGTTTGCTTTTGCGTTTTGCAATCTGACATATTGTCTGTGGAGCTCATCTGCCCAGATACCGAACTTCATTCCGTAAGTGGTTGGAAGAGCATGCTGTCCGTGTGTACGTCCGATACATACTTTCATCTTGTTTTCGCTTGCAAGTTTAAGCATGATTTTTGTCAGCCTTTCAACTTTTTCTTCAAGAACGTCAATGGAGTCACGGATGAGCAGGGAATTGGAACTGTCTACAATGTCGTTGGATGTAGCTCCAAAGTGGACATATTCTCCCGCACCGTTTTCACATACTTCGGTAATTGATTTTGATAATGCTGCGATATCGTGGTTGGTTTCAGCTTCGATTTCTTTCATTCTTTCTAATTTTACGTATTTTGTATTTGCTTTTGCTGCAATTTCGTCTGCAACTTCCTGTGGTATTATTCCTAGTTTTCCTTCAGCTAAAGCCAATGCAGCTTCCACGTCAAGCATTCTTTGTAACTTATTTTCTTCTTCCCAAATATTTTTCATTTCAGGAGTACCATACCTAAATTCAATTGGGTGTATAGCCATTTTTTATCATCTCACATAATAATTAATATAACAATACTATTTTTGTTGTTCAAAGTATTAAATTTTAGCAAACATTTATATTCTTTCATATAAAGATTAAGTATTACTATTATAATTCATTTATAATAGGTGATACTATGGAAACAAAAATACGAAAATTCCGCCAGGAAAAAGGCATAACTCAACAGGAGTTGGCCGATTTAGCTGGTGTTACACGTCAAACAATAAACGCTTTAGAAAATGCACGCTACAACCCGTCATTAATATTGGCATATAAAATTACAAAAATTTTGGGTAAAAATGCAATCGAAGATGTTTTTGTGCTTAATGACGTTGAATAAATACAATAAAACTATTATTAAGGACTAGTAAATATGCCGAATCACTTTTCAGATTGGAGTATTTTTATTTAACTCAACAAATTTTATTTTTGATAGAATGTCTTTATTTAATGATAAGCTTAAGAAAATTACTTTAAAAGAGTTGTTGTCTTTAATAATTATTTTATTTGTAATTCAATATTTAATTAATGCTTTAAACATTGTTCACATCGATTCTTTCTGGATTTATATTTTTATAATTTTTTACTTTATTTTTAAACTACGAGCTGAAATTTTTTCAATTAAGAATGATATACCGGAGGCTTTCTCGCCGGATATTCTTAAGACAGTTCTGGGTGTGGTCATTTTAAACATATTTTTCTCATATGGGATGCTATATTTGTCAAATTCCATTCTGGATTTTGTTCCGTCAGTCAATCTATTCAATTCCTTTTTAACAGGCAGTTTGATTGCAACAATATTCATTTCTCCGATTTCAGAGGAATTGATTTTCAGGGGCGTCTTTTTAAATAGGCTGCAATTGGCAGTTCCGGTTGTTTTTGCGGTATTGATTTCATCCTTGCTGTTTGCGGCTCTTCATAGCTTCGGATCAATATTTTCGGCATTCATTTTCGGAGTCTGCATTGCAATTTTGTATCTGAAAACCGATAATATTTTCGTTCCAATATTCGCTCACTTTTTAAATAATCTGTTTGCCGAAATAATTGTTGTCATGGACCCGAATAAGATTTTATTCACTAATACTTCAGTAGTGTTGGTAATGTCCATTTTGGCTATTGTTTCATTTGTCATTATTCTGATTTTCATCATCGGCAATCTGAAAAAGTTAAATAACAATGATTTATAAAAATCTTATCATGGATTTAAGAAAAATTGGAGTTATCATAATTTTTGTCGGTATTGTTGTTACCGTAGTTTTTATAAACAATCAGCAGATTTTTGTTCCGGCACTGACTGTAACCATGTTGGGATTTTTCATTACCGTTGTGGGTTTTGTCATTGAAATCCGGAAAAGAAAAATCATCAATGACTGTTTGGATGAGGATATCGGAACCGTTCTCCAGCCTTTAATCACTAAATATTCCAATTTGAACAAACAGTATAGGAATGAGTTTGAAGGCGAAGAATATGCCAAAAGGAGATTGCAGCTGAATAAGGACTTGGAACAAGAAATAACCGAAAAGCTTCCTTATTTGGAAAGCAGGGAAATCAAAAAAATTGTCATTGCATTTAGTAAGGAACAGGACAAGATGTAATATTTTTTTTCAAATTCTTTTCAATGTACATTTTAATACAACAAGGTTTTAAATAGTACATTATACTAATTAATTATTAGTGATAAAATGTTTTCCCCAAACTTAAAAGAAGCAGAAGAAATAAGCAAAAATGAAGAATATAAAAGGATTCCTATATCTTATGAACTGTTTTCGGATATAGCCACTCCAATAGAAGTTTTAAGAATTTTGAAAGGCATTAGCAATCACACATACATGCTGGAAAGTGTAGAGGATTCAAAAAAATGGGGAAGATACACATTTTTAGGCTTCAATCCTCTTTTGGAATTCACCTGCCAGAATGGCATTGTTAATATCAAAGGAGATAAGGACTTCAATGAATTGAATGATGATGAAATAACCATTGAAACTGATAATCCTCGTGAGATAATCAAGGATTTGATTGAAAAGAACAGATCTCCAAAATTGAAAGACCTGCCTCCATTCACCGGCGGCTTTGTGGGATACTTCGCATATGACTATATCAAGTATGCCGAGCCTAGCCTGAATCTGGATGCCGAAAATCAGGACTGCTTCAAGGACATTGACCTGATGCTTTTTGACAAGGTAATAGCATTCGATAACTTCAGGCAAAAGATAATTCTCATAATAAACATCAAGACCGATGATTTGGAAAACAACTACAAAAGGGCATGCGATGAACTTATTGATATGGCTGATTTATTAAAAAACGGCAAAAAATCAGACATCATACCATTGAAGCTGAAGTCAGATTTCAAGCCTGTTTTTTCACGCGAAAAGTATTGTGAAATGGTTGAAAAGGCAAAGAATTACATCTATGAAGGCGATATTTTTCAGGTTGTGCTTTCAAACAGGATTGAAGCGGAAATTTCAGGAAGCCTGTTGGATACATACAGGGTTTTGAGAACCACAAACCCTTCTCCTTACATGTTTTACTTTTCAAGCAACGACATTGAGATTGCAGGGGCTTCTCCTGAAACATTGGTCAAATTAAATGATAATAAGCTTTACACTTTCCCTCTGGCCGGAACAAGGCCACGTGGTAAAACCGATGAGGTGGACCATGAGCTGGAGCATGATTTGCTTTCAGACGAAAAGGAGCTTGCGGAGCACAACATGCTGGTTGACCTTGGAAGAAATGACATAGGAAGAATTTCACAAATCGGCTCTGTAAAAGTGGAGAAGTATCTTTCGATTGAGAGATTTTCACACGTGATGCATATAGGATCTACCGTAACCGGGGATTTGAGAAGCGATTTGGACTCACTTTCTGCAATTGATTCGATTTTGCCAGCCGGAACATTATCAGGGGCTCCAAAAATAAGGGCATGTGAAATAATAAACGAACTTGAAGACAATAAGCGAGGAATATACGGCGGAGCTATCGGCTATGTTGATTTGAGCGGCAACATTGACACCTGCATCTCAATCAGAATCGCATTTGCAAGAAACAATAAGGTCTTCATACGCTCAGGTGCGGGAATTGTGGCCGACAGCGTTCCGGAAAAGGAATTTGAAGAATGCTTAAACAAGGCAGCAGCCGTAATTGATGCCTTGAAGACTGCTGATGGGGGATTGCAATGATTCTTTTGATAGATAACTACGATAGTTTTTCATATAACCTATACCAATTGATTGGCCAGGTCAATTCAGACATTATGGTTTCAAGGAATGACAAGATAACAGTTGAAGGGATAAGGGACTTGAATCCGGAAGCGATCATATTGTCTCCTGGACCTGGAAAGCCGGAAAATGCGGGAATATGCATGGATTTGGTAAGGGAATTCCATGACAAGATTCCAATTCTCGGCGTTTGTCTGGGCCATCAGGCAATTTGCGCAGCACTTGGAGGTGAAGTCTCCCATGCAAAAAGGCTCATGCATGGTAAGTCCTCAAAGATCTCCCTTGACTATGACTTTATTTTTAAAAGCCTTCCAAGCGAAATATCTGTTGGAAGATATCACTCCCTGAGTCTGGTTGAAGATTCACTTCCGGATTGTCTGGAAATCATTTCAAAGGCCCGTGATGACGGCGAAGTCATGGCTGTAAAGCATAGGGACTTCAATGTTTACGGTCTGCAGTTCCATCCGGAATCAATTTTGACACCTGACGGATTAACGATTATTGAAAATTTTCTAGAGAAAGTTGAAAGAGGAATATTATGATTAAGGAAGCTATTTTAAAGGTATACAAGCATGAAAATTTAAATTATGATGAAGCCTATAAAACAATGGATGAAATCATGAGCGGTGAAGCAAGCGAAGTTCAGATGAGCGCTTATCTGACCGCCATGGCAATGAAAGGCGAAACCATTGAGGAAATCACCGCATCTGCTGAAGCGATGAGGGCACATTGTTTGAGGCTCTTGAATGATGAGAAGGTTTTGGAGATTGTCGGCACAGGAGGTGACGGTTCAAACACCTTCAACATTTCAACAACCTCTTCAATTGTCATTTCAGCTGCAGGAATTCCTGTTGCAAAGCATGGAAACAGGTCCGCATCAAGCAAATGTGGTGCAGCCGATGTATTGGAGGAGCTGGGTGTCAATATCCATATAAGTCCAAGCAGAAGCTTGAGATGCCTTAAGGAAAACAACATATGTTTCCTTTTTGCGCAGAATTATCACCTGTCCATGAAATATGTGGCTCCAGTAAGAAAGGAGCTTTCAATCAGGACTATCTTTAATATTCTGGGTCCGCTGACAAATCCTGCAGGTGCTTCCATGCAGGTTCTGGGAGTTTATGAAAAGGAACTTGTCGAACCTTTGATGGAGGTACTGAAGAATTTGGGTGTTGAGTCTGCAGTTTCAGTTTATGGAATGGATGGAATGGATGAGATTTCAGTCAGTGACAAAACTTTTGTATGTGAACTTAAAGATGGTAAAACAATGTCTTATGAAATTTCACCCGAACTCTTCGGAATGGAGAGATGTTCCAAAGGGGATTTGGTAGGTGGTGACGCCAAGGAAAATGCGCAGATTACCATGTCAATTCTAAAAGGTGAAAAAGGACCGAAAAGAAATGCTGTTCTGCTGAATTCCGCTGCCGGATTGTATGTTGCAGGCAAAGTCGAATCTCTAAGGGAAGGTGTAGAGCTTGCAGCCGAAATTATCGATTCCGGAAAGGCATTAAGGCAACTTGAAAACTTTATTGAATTTACAAATGCTGATTAATATGTTGGATGAAATCGTTGAAAAAACAAAAGAAAGAGTGGAAATGGCTAAAAGCATATTGCCATTGGAAGATATTAAAAAACAGGTTTCCCTATTGGAAATTTCAGATGAGTTCCCATTTAAAAAGGCATTGGCTGGGGATGATATTTCAATCATAGCCGAAGTCAAAAAGGCTTCACCATCAAAGGGACTGATTGCAGAGGATTTTGATTATCTGGCCATTGCTAAGGAATATGAGGCTGCAGGTGCCAGTGCAATTTCTGTTTTAACAGAACCTTATTTTTTCCAAGGGTCTGATGAATATCTGGAGGATATTGCCAAAGAAGTCAGCATACCTGTTTTGAGAAAGGATTTTGTCGTTGACGAGTACATGATTTGGGAAGCCAAGATGTTGGGTGCTTCCGCAGTTTTACTGATAGTTTCTATCCTGGATGTTGTTCAGCTGAAGAAATATTTGGATTTGGCTCATGATTTGGGCCTTTCGGCAATTGTCGAGACTCATGACGGTGATGAAGTCATGAGGGCTATGACAGTTGGAGCTGAGATTATCGGTGTCAACAACAGAAACCTGCAGGATTTCACCGTCGACATTGAAAATAGTATCAACCTACGTAGATGTGTCAGTGGAGATGTTATATTTATTTCAGAAAGTGGCATTAAAACACCTGAAGATGTCGCCAGATTAAAAGAAAATGATGTCGATGCTGTTTTAATAGGCGAAACTTTAATGAAAAGCGATGATAAAAAGGCCATGATTTCGGAGTTGAAAAATGGTTAAAATCAAAATCTGCGGAATCAAACGATTGGAGGATATTGAGATAGTCAACAGGTATAACCCGGATTATATTGGGTTTGTATTTGCAGATTCAAAAAGAAAGGTTTCACATGATTTGGCTAAAGAATTAAGGAACAATCTTGATTCGGATATAATTCCGGTTGGGGTTTTCGTAGATTCTCCGCAGGATGAGATATTGAAATTATTCGATGAGGGGATAATTGAAATCGCTCAGCTTCACGGAAGCGAAAGCGAACAATTTATATTGGATTTAAAAAAGAAAACTGATGGTGAATTGAAAATAATTAATGCAATTGAAATGACACAGGAAGTTGATTTATTGGAATATAATGATTCTAATTCTGATTATTTATTGCTTGACAGTGGAAAAGGCAGTGGAAAAACATTTGATTGGAGTCTTATTCGAAAAGACATAAAAAAAGAGTTTTTCCTGGCGGGAGGATTGAACAGCAAAAACGTGACTCAGGCCATTGACGAGTTCAATCCATATGCCATTGATTTGAGTTCAAGCCTTGAAACTGATGGATTTAAAGATGAAAATAAAATAAAGGAGATTATGGAGGTTATAAATTGAGTAGAGGAAGATATGGTGAATATGGTGGCCAATACATATCTGAAACATTAATGAATGAATTGCTTTACCTGGAAGAGCAGTACAATCATTATATGAACGATCCGGATTTTGTTGAAGAGCTCAATACCTTATTGAAGGAATATGCAGGAAGACCATCTTTATTATATTATGCTAAAAGAATGACAGAAGACCTTGGCGGTGCCAAAATCTATTTGAAACGTGAGGATTTGAACCATACCGGAGCCCACAAGATAAACAATGTTTTGGGCCAGGTGCTTCTTGCCAAAAAGATGGGAAAGACTCGGGTTATTGCAGAAACCGGAGCCGGCCAGCATGGGGTTGCAACAGCGACTGCAGCGGCGCTTCTGGACATGGAATGTGAGGTTTTCATGGGTGAAGTTGATACAAAAAGACAGGCTTTAAACGTTTACAGGATGGAACTCTTAGGCGCTAAGGTCCATTCTGTCAAATCAGGAACACAAACCTTAAAGGATGCTGTTAACGATGCGTTCCGTGACTGGATTGCAAGGGTTCATGATACCAATTATGTAATAGGTTCTACAATGGGGCCTCATCCGTTTCCAATGATAGTCCGTGATTTCCAGGCTGTCATCAGTGCTGAAGCCAAAGAGCAATTCCTTGAAAAAGAAGGAAAGCTTCCTGATGCGGTGATTGCATGTGTCGGTGGTGGAAGTAATGCAATGGGTGCATTTTATAATTTCATTGAAGATGAAGATGTTAAATTGATTGGCTGTGAAGCTGGAGGAAAAGGAATAGACACTCCATATAATGCAGCCGCACTTACAAACGGTAAAATCGGAATATTTCATGGAATGAAATCAATATTCAATCAGGGAGATTATGGACAGATTGCACCGGTATATTCAGTCTCAGCGGGTCTCGATTATCCCGGCGTAGGTCCTGAACATGCCTACTTGAGAGACACTGGAAGAGCTGAGTATGTTCCAATAACCGATGAGGAAGCCGTTGTGGCATTTGAATACCTCTCAAAGATGGAAGGAATAATCCCGGCTATCGAAAGTGCACATGCCGTTGCACATGCCATGAAGATAGCTCCTGAAATGGATAAGGACGAGACAATAATGATTTGCCTGTCCGGTAGAGGGGATAAGGATGTAAGATCAATTGCAGAATACAGAGGAGTTGATTTAAATGAGTAAGATATCCAGTGCATTTGAAAACGGAACCGCTTTCATAGGATTTTTGACAGCGGGAGACCCTACAATTGACAAAACCGTCGAATACATTCTTGCAATGGAAGAGGTAGGTTGCGATTTGGTTGAGATAGGCATTCCATTTTCAGATCCGATGGCAGAAGGTGTCGTTATTCAGGACGCTAACGTCAGGGCCTTGAAACACAATACCACAACCGATGATGTATTTGACATCGTCGCAAGAGTGCGTGAAAAAACAGACATTCCTCTGGTCTTTTTGACTTATATCAATCCTGTTTTCTTTTACGGTTATGAAAGATTCTTTAAAAGATGTGCCGAGCTGGGCATTGACGGAATAATTTCACCGGACTTGCCATATGAGGAAAAAGGCGAAATTAAGGATATTGCTCTTTCAAATGGAGTTGATGTCATTTCCTTGATTGCTCCTACTTCAAAACAGAGAATACAAAAGATAGCCAGTGATGCAACCGGTTTTATCTATGTTGTTTCATCATTGGGGGTCACCGGAATGCGTTCAGAAATCAAAACTGATTTGAATGCAATTTTATCTGACATTCGTGAAGTCACTGATTTGCCTTTGGCTGTCGGTTTTGGAATCAATACTCCCGAACAGGCAACTGAAATCGGTAAGATTGCCGATGGGGTCATTGTCGGCAGTGCAATTGTGAAAATCATTGAACAATATGGTGAGGATGCGGCAGAACCACTGAAAGAATATGTTTCAAGCATGAAAAAGGCATCAAACGAATAATATTTATAAAAAGATAAACTTATAATATATAAAATACAAATATAATTACATTATTTATAAGAGGATTATTTATGTTTAAAGCAGAATTAAGTGATTCTAGTATATTAAAAACCAGTTTTGACGCTATTTCATCAATCGTTGATGAAGTACAGATTCAAACTGACAGTGAAGGCATGAGATTAGATGCCTTAGACCGTAGTCACATAACTTTCGTACATTTAGAACTTAAAGCAAGCTTGTTCGATGAATACATTTGTGATGTGCCTGAAAAGATTAACATTGACACTGATGAATTCATGAGAGTGCTCAAACGTGCAAAATCTCAAGACAGAGTATTGATGTCTGTGGATGAAGGTAATTTCATCATTACCTTTGAAGGAGATGCAACCAGAACATTCAAAATCAGATTGATTGATATTGAATATGACAACCCAACTCCACCTCAAATTTCACATCCAACCACATTTAAGGTACGTTTCTCAATCTTAAAAGACTCTATTAACGATATTGATATCTTTTCCGATAAAATCGCATTGCAGGTTGATGAAGACTACTTCATAGCATCAGCTGACGGTGAATTTGGTGATGCAAGTATCAAGTATCTTCACGGAGAAAATATTCAGGAACATGCAAAATCTTTATTCTCTTTAGATAAGATTAGAGAAATGCTCAAAGCAGATAAATTTTCAGAGGAAGCGGAAATCAGTTTAGGTACCGACATGCCATTGAGTCTTACTCTCAATATGGTGACAGGTGACGGTAAACTCAGTTTCTTACTTGCTCCTAGATTAGAACAAGATGATTAATTTCATCGGTTCATCTTTTTTTTATTTTTAAAAGTTAATTTTTAGAGATGGTCTTAAGTGGATAAATTCTATCAAGATTTACGTCAGATTCAGAAAAAGGAACGGAATAACGGCACATTAGCTCGTGTAGAGGAGGATTTCTACAGTCAGCTTCAGGAATATATGGATGTGCTGAAGCAGGAAGCTATGAGCGATCCGTTTTCCAAAGCCGTATCCTTGCTTAAGCAATCTCAAATCATTGCAACAGAGATTTGTGAAAGGCGTGAAAAGAAGATTTCAGAAGCGGCTGTTATAAATATTCACAGATCATATCATTTATTCACAGGCAAGCCTCAGTTTGATTTGGTGGATACCACTCCCCTGAACCTGACTCCTGAGGAGGAGCAATTCTACTATTCCCTAATTGATACATTGAAAAATCACAGAAGCAACATTTCCCTTGAAAAGTTGTCCGATGATGATGCTCCTAAAAAGCCGATCATCAAACCTAAAGAGACTCAAAAAACCACTTTGACTCCGGAAGTTGATGTTGAAAAAACAGAACCCGAACCGATTATTAAGGAAAAACCGGAACCTGAGCCTTCACCTGATGTAAAAAAACCTGTCGTAAAGCCGCAAGTTAAGCCAAAACCTGTTGAAAACATTGAGGACAATCCCAATGCTTTTGATGCAGAGGATGAGTTTTATGATTTTGAATCAAAAAAGGTGGCTAAGGAAACAGAGCTTGTCACCATGCTTGTTTTTGATGATGTCGGAGCTATTGTTGGTGTTGATGAGAAAACTTACGGGCCTTTCAGACCGCAGGACATTGTAACATTGCCGATGGTCAATGCAAAAATATTTTTCAAAAATCGAAAAGGCCGCCAAGTCAAAATTTAGGTGTTTTTCCATTACATTTAAATAGCTTAATAAATAGATATATTAATCGTATCTATTTGTGATAATAAAAAATTATATTTTATATAATTTGGATTTTTGCTGTCTGTAGACTTGATGCGTTACAATGCAGTTTTTATCTCTAACGTTTTTTGATAGAAATTGAATTTAGATAAATTCATAGATAGATTTACAATGATTTATTAATTTACGGTGAAATAATGAAAATACCAAAAGAAAAAAGAACATACTGTCCTCATTGCAGAAAACACACTGTACATGAAGTGCACACTGCAAAAAGGAGAAAAGCTAGTGAGTTAACCTGGGGACAAAGACAATTCAGACGTGTGACTGCTGGTTATAGGGGTTACCCAAGGCCTTTACCTGCTGGAAACAAACCAGTTAAAAAATTAGACTTAAGGCTTAAATGTAAAGAATGTGGTAAATCTCACATTAAACAATCTTTCAGAACAGGTAAACCTGAATTTGTAGCTAAATAAGGTGGTTAACATGGTTAGTAAAGGTAGAGGAAACTTTTTAAAAGTTAAATGACTCTTGTCAAATCTCGCGGTGCTAAAGCTAAAATCACCGCACACATTGAAAAAGTTTTAAACTAGATTTCTAGTTTTAAACTTATTTTTTTACTATTTTTTATAATTTTTATTTGATGTTGGTGAGAATATGGTAAGAAAAAGTCAAGAATGGCCTGATGAAGGAGAACTTATTGTAGGTACCGTTTATAAAGTTCTTAATTATGGGGCTTTTGCTAAATTAGAAGAATATCAGGGCAAAGAAGCTTTTATTCATATTTCTGAAGTATCTTCCGGTTGGGTTAAAAACATCAGAGACCACGTAAGAGAAAATCAAAAAATCGTTTGCCGTGTCTTAAGGGTTAACCCTAAAAAAGGACATGTTGACGCTTCCTTAAAAAGGATCCGTGAAGATCAAAGAACTAAAAAAATCCAACATTGGAAAATTGAACAGAAAGCTGAAAAATTCTTGGAATTATCTGCCAAATCATTGGATAAGACTTTAGATGAGGCTTATGATGAGGTGGGCTACGAGCTTATGGACATTTTCGGTGATGTCTACGGTGCTTTTGAAGCCGCTTCTGATGAAGGTGCCGAATCTTTGACTGAAGAGGGAATCCCACAGGATTGGGCTGATGCTATTACTGAAGTAGCTAAAAAGAACATCACTCCTCCTGAGGTTCACATCAATGGTTATGTAGATATTGAAACTTTTGTGCCTGATGGTGTAGAGGTTATCATTTCAGCCCTTAAGGCCGCTGAAGATAACGGGGACGAAGAGGAAGAAATCAAAGTCCAATGCGTCGGTGCACCAAGATATAGAATTACTGTAAAATCTACTGATTATATTTTAGCAGAAAAAACTCTTAAGGCAGCAGCTGAAAGATGCATTGCAGTTGTTGAAGAATCCGGCGGTAACGGTTCATTTTTAAGAGAGTTAGATTAATTAGATTTACATGAATATGAAAATGAATAAATGTCCTGAATGTGGAATTTATACTTTAAAGGATGCTTGCCCTAAATGTGGAGGACCGCTTAAAGTTATTTATCCTCCCAAATTTTCTGTTGAGGATAAATATGGTAAATATAGGCGCATATTAAAAAAAGAGGCAATGAACAAGGAGTAATACAATGAATACTGCAGAAATTACTGTTTTAGAAGAAGTTGAATTGAACAATCCTGTTTTTATAGAAGCGTTACCTGGTCTTGGACATGTGGGTAAACTGGCAGCAGACCATATGATTGATGAATTGGGAGCCACCAAGTTTGCTGAAATTTATTCTCCGACTTTCCCGCCTCAAGTTCTTGTTAAGGAGGAAGGAATCATTGAAAACATGTTCAATGAGCTATACTACTTGAAGGACGTCGGTGAGGAAAATCTGGATTTGATTATTCTTGTCGGAAATACTCAGGCATTATCTCCTGAAGGACAATACCTGGTTTGCAAAGAGATTTTGGATTTTGTCTGCCAATTTGACATTGACAGGATTTTCACACTTGGCGGAATGGTTACATCTCCGCAGCCTGTTGAAAATCCAAATGTATTCGGAGCGGCTACCTGTGAAGCCAATGTTGAGCTTTTAAAGGAAGCAGAAGTTGAAATTAGATCCAATGATGGTGGAATTGTTGGTGCTTCCGGACTTTTCTTAGGTCTCGGTGCCCGCAGAGGAATCGAAGGGTCTTGCCTTATGGGCGAAACCCCAGGATATTTCATTGATGCTGAAGCTGCCGAAGCTTTACTGTTAAAGTTATCCCATTTGCTTAATTTTGAAATCAATACTGAAAAATTAGATGAAAGAGCTGAAGAAACCAGACAAATGATTGCTAAAGCTCAGCAAATGGAACAGGACTTAATCAATAAGGCCAATGCAGGAAACGCAGACGATTTAAGATATATTGGATAATCAATCCAATATCTATTTACTTTTTTTCATGAATGTCATAGTTATTCCAGACACATCAATGATTGTCATTCCATTGATTGAAAAGAATGGACACAATTATTTGTCTCCCAGCAATTTTTCCCGTTATGACAATATGGATATTTGCGAAGGGAATTTGACATTTGACAATCTTATTACAAAATATGCCTCAAGTGAACTTCCTTCAGGTGTCAGATCAAGGTTATTCCTATTTTCTAAAGTCGTTGAAAGGGCTGATGCCGCAATCATCATCGGAAAGCGTCCCCGCAATTATGAGCGGATGTACAGTCCGTTGAATGATTTGATACTCTTTGGAGGAAATGCATGCAACAATGCCCACAGCCTCTTTGTCAAGATTGTCAATGATTTGGATATTCCGACACTGAAGCTTGCTTTTCCAACAACCCAAAGGGAAATCATCGACCTGATTGACAAAACAAACGGATTTTTAAAAAATCTGGATTCTGTTGAGGAAGTGGGTGTTGATTTGATGCCTAAAAGGGAGAAATATCCATTTTCTGATGTTAAAAAAATATTAAATAATACTAGTTTCTAACAGTTAATCATGTTAGTAAATGCTGATTTTCACACTCACAGCTGTTTTTCAATGGCATCATCTAAGGATATGGTGATTAGAAATATAGCTCCCAAATCTAAATTGAAAGGATTGGGGCTTTTGGGAACCGGTGATGGCCTTCATCCGAAGTGGCTCGATATAATTGATGAAAGCACAACATATTCGGGAGACGGCATATACACTGCTGACGATATGGACTTTGTTTTGACAACTGAAGTTGAGGGAAAAAACAGAATCCATCATCTAATCATAATTCCCGATTTGGACATTGCCCGTGAGATGTCAGAAAAATTGCCTTCAAAAAACAAGAACGCTGACGGGAGGCCCAAAACAAAGCTTGGAGGAGCTGAGCTGTTGGATTTTGCTCATGACTATGATTGCCTGATCGGTCCGGCACATGCCTTCACCCCATGGACCGGAATGTACAAGTCACATGACAGCATTTATGACTGTTACCATAAGGCTCCGGATTTTGTTGAACTGGGATTGTCTGCAGACACTTCAATGGCCGATACGGTATCAGAACTCAAGGATTTCGTGTTTTTGACTAACTCCGATGCACACTCTCCTTGGCCCCACAGGTTGGGTCGTGAATTTAATCGGATAGAGCTGGAAGACATTTCATATTCTTCAATCAAAAAGGCTTTTAAAATGAGGGATGTCAAGGCTAATTACGGTCTGGTGCCCAATTTGGGGAAATATCACATGACTGCATGCACTAAGTGCCACAAATTGATTGATCCTCTCGTTGCCCGTGAAAATAGGATGAAATGTTCATGCGGAGGCACAGTCAAAAAGGGAGTTGACTTCAGGATATCTGAAATAGCGGATTTGGACAAACCCGTTCATCCTGATTTCAGGCCAGAATATGTTCATTTGATGCCTTTGGCTGAAATCATTTCTTCTGTTTATGACAAGGGCGTTACCACAAAGTTCGTTCAGGGAATCTGGCAGAAATTGATTGACGGCTTTGATACCGAAATCAACGTTTTGATTGATGCGCCATTGGATGATATCAAAAAAATCGATGGAAATGTTGCCTTGGCCATAGAATCATTCAGGAATAATACTATTGATGTCATTCCAGGCGGAGGCGGACAATATGGTCAGATACTGTTTAAAAAAGAAGTTAAAAAGCCTAAAGTGGTCACTTTAGACAGTTTTTAAAAGCGGACTTGGAGGGATTTGAACCCTCGATCTTAAGATTAGGAGTCTTACGCCCTTCCAGACTAGGCTACAAGCCCAAAAAATAACTAAGTTGCCCAAATTGATTTTTCCAAAAAAAGAATTTATAAGGACGGACCCGCCGGGATTTGAACCCGGGGTCTTCGGATTAGAAGTCCGACGCCCTATCCAGCTAGGCTACGGGCCCTTACATATAGCAATAATAATTTTGTTTTTCTTATTATATATACTTATCTAATTTTATCCTCTTCCGGTACTTCCGGTTGCGTCATCAACACTAATGGTATCTACGGCATTTCCTTGCTTATCATAGACTGTGAAGTACCACATACCATCTGAATAATAACCATCGCCTGCATAACATCCATCTTCTAATATTGCATCAGCTGCAATAGCTTTCGCATCTGAATAAGACATTTGTGTACTTGATCTTCCACTATCACTGCTTGAACTTGATGAACTGCTTGAAGATGAGGATGAAGATGATGAGGATGAATCACTTGATGAATCGCTTGAAGATGAATCACTTCCTGAGTAATCGCTTCCTGATGATCCATCATCTGCACCAGAATCTGAACTTCCTGCGGTGATTGCTACAGAGGAAGAATTGTTTGCTAAAGTGCTATTATTTCCAAGTCCATTTCCATTATTGTTTGCGCCCATACTAGATAAATTAGAGAATATTGGGTTGTCGGTATTTGTTATACCGTATGCGGTAACCGCTGCTGCGATACATAATACAATAATTATTGAAATGATAATATTTGATTTATCCAATTTTTTCCCTCCTATCAAGGTATTTAATTATAATAAGTAAAATTAGTTTTTTCTCTTTTATATATATTTCGATTTGTAATTTTTGAAGTTACTTATTAATAATAATAAACATATATAATTAATGTTAGTTTCTAATTTATAATTGAGGTGACATATTTGAAAGATAGAGTAGTTATATCCCCTACAACTCGTCAAGAGGGCCATGCCGAACTCGTCATGGAAGTAGACGACGAAGGGATTGTTACAAAAGGTATGTATTTAAGTATAACTCCTGTAAGGGGTTTAGAAAAGATGGTTCTTAACAAAGCACCTGAAACCGCTCCTGTTTTATGTCAAAGAATCTGTGGAGTATGTCCTATTCCACACACTTTAGCATCCGCAGAAGCTATGGATATGGCTTTAGGTATTGAAATTCCTAAAGCAGCTAAATTGTTAAGAAAAGCTGTTGCAGCAGCACACGGAATTAACAGTGCAGCAATTCACCACTTCTTAGTTGCACCTGACGTTGTCCCTGAAGACAAATTCGCAGATGCAGTTAACAGTGTAAGTGAAGTAAGAAAAACAGTTCAATATGTTGTTGACATGATTGCCGGTGAAGGTATTCACCCATCCGATATTAGAGTTGGAGGAATGGCAAGAAACATTACACCATTTACCAAAGAAAGATTAATCGAAAGGATGACTGCCTTAAAACCAAAACTTGACGCACACGTTGAATTTATTGCAAACTGTGTTCAGGAAGCTGGTTTACCTGCAGATTTAGGTGTTGTTAACCAACCTTTAATGGCTATGGATGCAACTTACGGTACCAACGAATTCGATATGGACAAATTCTCAGAAGTATTGCCTGAAGCATGGTATGATGATCCTGAAATCGGTACAAAAGCATGTTCAGTAATTCCATTATGGGAAGGCGTCAATGTTGAAACTGGTCCAAGAGCAAGAATGGAAAAATTCGCAGGCTTCAAAGACAAAGGTGTAGTTGCTCAACATCTCGCTCGTGCTCAAGAAATGCTTAAAAACTACGATGCATGTCTTGAAGCATTAGACGCAATTGATACCGCAGCACCTGCAAATGTATCCTACGATAAGAGAGGAACTGGTGAACTTGGATTTGGTGTTATTGAAGGTCCTAGGGGAACTGATGTACACATGGCTCAAGTCAAAGAAGGAAAAACCCAATTCTACTCAGCTATTGTACCAACTACTTGGAACATTCCAACCATGGGTCCTGCAACCGAAGGATTCCATCATGAGTTAGGTCCACATGTAATCAGAGCTTACGATCCATGTTTATCCTGTGCTACTCATGTAATGGTAGTTGACGATGAAGACAAATCCATTCTCAAAAATGAAATGGTGAGAATCTAAATAGTGGAGGAAAATTTAAATGCCTTATGATTCGGAGATTATTGTCATAGGATGCGGAAATGTATTATTTAAAGATGATGGATTCGGTCCGGTCATCATAAACTTGTTGCAAAAATATTGCAACGATGAGAATGATTATTATGACCCGGCTGTCACAGCTTATGTTGAAGATGAATTCGACAAGGACATATTGGCTGAAATCCAGCAAAAATTTGAAGGAATAACATTGCCTAACAGTATCCAGTTCATTGACGGAGGAACTGCAGCTCCAACAAACTTTTTCCCATTGTACGAGGAATATGATTGGAAAAAACTGATAGTTATTGATGTTGTGGAATTTGATGCGGAACCTGGAACCGTTGATGTATTTGATCCGAACATAATGAAAATAGGAAAATATGACAATCCTCACGGAATGACTGTTGAAGAACCGCTTCAAAAAATATCTGAAAATTGTGAAGTGGTTGTTGTAGGTTGCAAACCTGCTTTGATTCCAACTCCGGATGTGGATTTGGGTTTAACAGAACCCGTAATTAAGGCTGTTCCTAAAACTATAGATATTATTTTAAAAGAAATTGGGGTAAAATAATGTTTGATAAATTGAAAAAAGCTTTAGGCGGTTCCAACCAAGAGGAAATCGCACCTAAAGTAGAAGAAAAAGTTGAAGCTGCTCCTGAAAAACCTGTTGAAGCTGCTCCTGCAGAAGAAACAAAAGCTGCAGCTAAACCACGTATTGGTTACATTCACTTAAGTGGTTGTACTGGAGATGCAATGTCTTTAACCGAAAACTACGACATTTTATCTACCGTATTGACCGACATGATTGATATTGTTTACGGACAAACTTTAGTAGACAAATGGGTTCACGGTACTTACGCTGAAGAAATGCCTGAAATGGACTTATGTTTAATTGAAGGATCCGTATGTTTACAAGATGAACACAGTGTACAAGAATTATTAATGGCAAGAGAAAAATCTGGCTTAATCTGTGCATTCGGTTCCTGTGCTATGACCGGTTGTTTCACAACCTTCGCACGTGGAGGCCAACAAGCACAACCTAAACACGAATCTTTCGCACCAATCAGTTCTTTAGTAAAAGTTGACTGTGCACTTCCTGGTTGTCCTGTAGCTCCTGAAATGATTGCAAAAACTTGTTGCATTATGTAACGGAGACATGGAATACTTACAACCTGCTATTGATAAAGCTGCTTGTGACGCTGGATGTGGCTGTGACGTGTTAACCAATGTAATCCGTAACGGATTATGTACTGGATGTGGAACTTGTGCTCTAGCTTGTCCTACAAGAGCTATGGGCTTTTCTGAAGGTAGACCTAGCTGTGATAGAGACAGATGTATTAAATGTGGATCTTGTTATGCAATGTGTCCAAGAGCATGGTTATTAGGAACTTATAAAGAAGCATTATCTGCAAGAGCTACTGATAGCAAAATTACTGATGTATCACAAGACGGAGGAATTGTTTCAGCATTACTCTGTTATGCAATCGATGAAGGAATCATTGAAGGTGCAGTTGTAGCTGGAACTCCTGATGAAGATTGGAGACCTATTCCTACTGTAGTAACTTCCGCTGATGAAGTTATCGCAGCAGCAGGTACCAAATACTCAATGTCCCCAACCTTATCCGCTGTAAAAGAAGCTACCCGTCAATATGGTTTAGAAAAAGTTGGTGTTGTATCAACCCCATGTCAAACCCAAGGTTTAAGAAAAGCACAAGCTTACCCATTTGCAAGATTTGTTGCTGATAAAATCAAATTAATCATAGGTATCTACTGTATGGAAAACTTCCCTATGGCTTCTCTTGATACTTTCGCAACCGCAAAATTAGGATTTGACTCCTTACAAGATGCTACCAAAATGGACATCGGTAAAGGTAAATTCTGGTTAACCAAAGACGGTGAAGACTCTGGTTTAGCTATTAAAGAAACCCACGGATACGAACAAGCTGGATGTAACATCTGTATGGATTACGTATGTGAATGGGCTGACGTATCAACCGGTTCTGTAGGATCCCCTGACGGATGGTCCACTGTTTTAACCAGAACCGATGACGGTGAATCAATATTCAAAGCTGCTGTTGACGCTGGTTTAATTGAAACAAAACCAATGGACGAAGTAAAACCTGGTCTTGGCTTACTTGAAAAATTAGCTAAAGGTAAAAAGGACAAAAACGGCAAAGAACGTGAAAGAAGAGCAAAAATGGGATTACCACTTCCTGTGGAATACTAATTCCACTTCTTTCTTTTTTTATTTTTTTTATTCAACCTTTCGGTTGCATTTTTTTTAAAACTAATCTTAAATACTATTTTTTCATATATTTACAAGATTGTTATATCTTACAAAAAAAGTGAATTCTAAATATTATGTTTAATGAAGAGAGTGATCTCTTCATCTTTAATTTAAATGGTTGTAACGGTACAGCCTTCTTTTTCAACGATTATGGTGTGTTCCTTTTGGCTCACGAAGCAGTCCTGCTTTTCACGCAAAGGAGCATATGCATAGACTGCCATTGCATCTGACAATTGCTTTAAGGCAATGTTTCCTTTTCTTTCGCCAAATTCATCTGTAATCCATCTTCCTGAAAACGGAACAAACCTGTGGTTGTGCTGAATATATTTCAGAACCCTCTGTGTACTTTTCATTCTGAAAGGCCTGTTTTTCAGGTATGAGAAAATATAGTGTCCCGGGGCGTCGTTTACGATTCCCTCTCCATTTGTTGCAAACGGTTCGATTGCCACCGCCTGGCCTTCCTCTAAAATGTAGTGGTCATGATTGTCATAGTTTGGGATTGATATTCCCGCATGGAGGTTATTCTGTTCTAGGCTGTGGCCGGTTAAATTGAATATCGGATTTAATTTGTACTCGGAAATTGCTTCATGGACAGCTTCACCAATCTTTGACACTTCAATTCCTGCCCTTGCGGTTGCGATTGCAGCTTCAAGACCTGCTTCGGACGCTTCAACTATCTCTTCATGCAGGTTTATTTCATCCTGTGTGTAATTTTCATCAATGTTTCCATCAGCTATTATTGTAATGGCGGTATCTGCAATATATCCGTCAACCATTGCTCCCAAATCCAATTTTACCATGTCTCCCGCATTAATTACGGTTTTGTCATTTGCCGGGGAGGTATAATGTGCAGCTACTTCATTCAATGATACGTTGCATGGAAATGCAATTTCAGCGCCGGACTTTAATATTTCGCTTTCTACATATTCCACCAGGTCAATGACCAATGTTCCTTCTTTTATCATTTTTGAAGCTTCGTCACGTATTCTTGAAGCGATTTTTCCTGATTGTATATAAGATTCCATCATAAATTTTTACCTTCCGTGTTAATCAATTAAATATTTAATTGATAAAGTTTATATATTAATTTATTAGTATACATTATATATTAATTGGAGGTTAAAAAATGGATATTCCTACAATACCTGACCAAATGTTTTTACTAATTGTTTTGGTTATCGTAGCCTTTGTATTAATTATCATTGTTTTCCAATGGAGAAAGATTGCTCAATCCAAAAATTCAATTGCAATTCTTGAAAAGGAAATTGAGCTTAAGAAAATGTCCATGGTTGAAAAAGACATAGAATCTAAAAGATTAATGGATAATCCTATTCCATTGCCGCAAGACCAACAGGATCGTCTTTCTGAAATTAGACAATCTACAACTGAAGCAAGAAGTCGTGTTGGGTTCCTTCATTCCGAAATCAATGAAAGATTAGCAAGATTGGAAGCTGAGACCGAACGCAAAAAACTTGAAAAAATGCTTACAGAAATTGAAGAAAAAGAAAAGAAACTTAAAGGAATGAAATAGGTGAGAATATGGAAGCTGTAGAAGTGGTTGCAATTATGATTCTAATTGTCGCAATTGCAGTTTTAGTTTATTATTATTTATTGAATAGTCCTGCCACTATGGACAAATTACGTTCTTATGTTCCAACAAGTGCAGATGCACATATGGATGAAGTTTTAAGCAATTCTTCAGATTATTCAGATTTATCTAAAGATAAACCTTCCGAAAAAGGTGATTCCGTAGGTAAAAGAATCAAAGTCAAATTAAGTGACATCGACATGTCCGCTTTAAACACTGATGCTTTTTCCAATAAAATTGATGCATTTTTGGATGCTAAAAGCGAAGAGTTAATTAAGGACTGGTCTTTGGCTACCACTGAGGATGTGGAAGATCTTCAAACCAAATTTTCACAAACCACTGCCAATGTGGATAGTCTGGAAAAAGATTTCAATGAATTCAAGAAATCTTCTGAAGAGTTCCAAAAGTTAACTGAAGAAAAGCTAAACGACTTGGATAAAAGAATCGAATCATTAGAAAATAACTAGTGTTATTTTCTTTGATTTCTTTCAATTTTACGAAAACTTTATATATTAATAGTAACTTAAATAATAATGTTACTGATTTTCATATAGCAGGGTGGGGTAGTCTGGTGAACCCGCAGGGCTCATAACCCTGAGATCCCTAGTTCAAATCTAGGCCCTGCTAATTTTAATTAATATTTTTTGGCAAGTTAAAGACAGCTGCTGGTTATTTTTTTAACTAAGGAAACTCCGCACATCAAACAAGACTACGGCGTTGAAAAACGTATACTGAGAAGTATGACTCTGGAGCAGAAACGACACGGCTTTTAATGGTGGACGATGATATTTAATTGAGGACATTAAAAGAAACGGTGAAACGGCCATTCCGTAGGATGCAAGAGCAAAGTTGCCGATAATCGCTTGTGTAGGCAAGGTAGTTCGCTAAGATGAATGCTGATGAACAGAATGTGGGTTACTCTTAACATGCCAA
>ONSJ01000032.1 GCA_900320515.1 uncultured Methanobrevibacter sp.
AACCATTTACTAGCTTAAAATCAAAAATAAAGACAATTTTGCCACGATAATAAGAAAAATAAGAAAAACTATCAATAATCTAAATTATTGACAAAGTCCGTAAAAAAAGTTAAGGTTGAAAAGTCAACAAATAATGAGGAACAAAGTAATTATGAAGAATCTTCATCTGGTTCTTCTTCCGCTAGTGAAAGTGATGATTATTGGGAAACTAGTATTGATGCTCCTTTTGAGTATCATACTGAATATGATTCAAGTGGAGGTTTTCGCCAGTATGACAGAGCTGGAAATTTAGTTGGCTCTTCGTATGATGAAGATCAGGATGATATTGCGGATTATGTTCCTAAAAGAATCTAAAAATGATTAAAATTAGGTGCAACTCACCTAATTTTTATTTTTTTTTGCTGCTAATACTTGTTTAGTAATATGATGATTAATTAATAATTTCCTTTTAAACTAATGTTTTTGAAGAAGAGATTGTTCTTGATTGAAAATATTATCTTTCATACCATATTGTGGCATTACAGGCCTCATAGCCTTCAATCAACGGAAATTCATAGAGGGACCCGTCGGTTGCATTCTTCACTTTGGAGATTGTCTTGCCGTCGCTTGACTTATAGAACACTTCCGCCTTGATTAGTTTGGTGCTGTGGGGATCGATATCCTCTGATCCGTTTCCGACATACCAGTGGTCTATGTGGACGCCCTGGGAATACTGCGTATCGGTCCGGTACTCGTTGAAGCAGATTACGGCATCTCCGCCTGTGAGGTTTGTGCACTTGTCCCTGAAAGGCTCGCCATCGGTTACGTTCACAACATCGACTGTCACGTTTTCAACATGTGTGAGAAACACTCCTGCTGAAACTGATGCAATTGACATGATTGCCAGCGCCATCAGGAGTATTGTGAATTTTTTCTTCATGATTCTTATTATATTTCAAATATCAGATAAATTTTACTGCATTTTTTGCCTGATTGGTTATGCCCTTAATGTTTCATTTTCATCTGACATTCTTTTTGCAGTCTCATGCCTGACAGCAACATTTATAAGGCTGAAGATACTAACAATTTATTAACAATATTATTATTAAATTGTGTATAAATTTTTTGATGAATTTAAAGGACCCTAATGTCTTTAGCTATTTTCAGGATGTGTTTTAATGGATTTGATAGAAGAGAATTATCCGATGACATATAAGGAATTTGAACAGAGGGTTGTGGAACTTTTCCTCGAACCTTATGGTGATGATGTCATGGATGAGATGAAATCCCGTGTGGATGATATGTTGAACGAAAAGCCACAATGCTTTCTTGAACTGGAATACGGTGCTGCCTGCTTTCGATATGACAGTCCTCATATATACGGCGACAACTGCAGGAAATGCTTTGATGATGACTACCTGAAGCAAACTGCAGTGGCAAACCTGAGGATGATTATCGGATAATGTGCACTGACATGATGGCAACAGTTAATATATAATTTAGACATAACTAAGCATAACGATGGGGTGATGATGTGAACCGAGGATTCAGGGAAGATGAAAACGAGTTGCCTTACCTTCTTTGGCAGAAAAGGGACAAGATTAAAGCGGGAAATCCAAAACCGTTTAATATCAATATTCAAAACAGGCCGTTCAGGGATTTTGAATCAACGGTTAGAGGCCTGATCATTCCGGATGATGACAGGGCCAACATAATCCGCTCGGTTGATGTCCGGCCTAAAAACTGCAGGTTTTCCGTAAGCAAAAACTCCGAGGACAATCTTGTTTTCACATTTGATGTTGAAAACAGATATGTCAGAACCAGCATAAGGTCGGTCTATGAAGACCATGAGCTCTATGTCTCCTCATATTACAACAATCACGATAGGCTTGAATCTGCAGACTGGTTTAAAAGGGAAGTTTCAAGAATTAGCAGGCAAATCGGCCAGGACTATTACAGCTGCGCCAGCGGATACGGCTACAAGTGCAGTGACGGCAGTCTCACAATCAATGATGACTGTTGTATTCTTGTGTATTTTGGGGATGATAGCTGCGGTGTCCTCGGCGAGTATCCCGGATATAAGATTGACTTTAAAAAAAGAAAGCTGGTCGAGTATCATGTCTTTCAGGGCCATGAGCTTTTTGGGTCATATTACGTTTAGGAATTTTTGAAAAAGGTGATAAATGATGAAAATCGAAAATCTTACAGATGAGAGATACAATGAGGAACTGGAAGTGATTTTGAAGGAAAAGGGAATCATAGATGATGGCGACATATTCATCGGATTTGATTTTGATGATATGACATTCGATTCGGTGGAGGAGCTGAACAAGTTCATTGATGACCATTGCATATGCGTGAAGGATGATGATTTCACATATTTCGTCTACAAAAGGTCAGCCATCGGCAAAGAGAATTATCCTGATGACTATAATGTTGCAAGGGTAAGAAACGAGGATGTCTATACGCCCGAATGATGGTGATGCAATGGAGCTTGACTGCAGATATGTCCTGCACATCCCCTTAAGCAAGTGGGAAAACGGTGAAGTGGTGCCGCTTGATGTGGATGATGAGATTGAAGAATTGATTTTTTGTCTTGAAGTTCAAGGATTCGACGGTTTCTATCTCACCAAAGTGAAGAGCCATTATAAATCTCGCAGATATGATGAGCTTCTTGTTACGATTTTTGCAGGTGATGGCGACGGGCCATGTGAGATTTTCAGGGACTGGTTTTTTCGCCACAATGATGTCCTCTGCCAGGAGGCATTTGCAGTTGAAGTCAACAACAGGATGATAATAGGTCAGATGGGCTTTGACATTGAGGGATGATTATGGATGAATGGGGCGATGACGCATATGATGTAATCTATGATGAGCGGGACAGGGAAAGGACTGTCTGCACATCAAATGCATCTTCAGGTTGCTGCGGAGGCCTGTTTGTCTTTTTGGTAATTGGATTGGTTTTGGCGATAGTGATGTGACTCTTTTAACAGGATTATGCTTTGAACATTTTATTATTTTTTTAATAAAACACATTATATATTAAGTTGTCATTAAATCATCATTTGATGCAGTAACATTAATTCAGTGATGCTTTTTGCATATCAAATGCTCATTTGAAGAACTTCTAATCATTCCATTCAAAATTTTGCTTGTTTTTGTGATTGAACAAATCTCACTGTAGCCTTTATCAGAAATCCCATAATGCTTTTTTGATGAATGTTTTTTCAATTTACATAAAATTTTATAAATTATGTTTAGTCTTTATAGTTGAACATTGGAAATGTCACTAATGATTTCATGATTTTATAGTTACCTGACCAAAAGATTTATATATGTGTTAAAATATATACTATATTATGTGCTGAAGACATCCACCAAATGTTTTTAGGACAGATTTTTTTTAAAACAAACTAAAAGGAGCCATTACCATGAAAATGATTAAACTCGAAAAACAAGACGAACCTAGATTTGACGAATTTTCCAGAATGCTTTGTGAGCTGAAGGAATTCCTCAATGAGGAAGCGGATTTCAATGATAAAGAATGGGTTGAAAACCTCAAAACCATCATTGATTTCCAGGACGGGGACGGAAGCTTCAAGCTTTTCTGCTCTTTCAACATTCCAAGCGATGCAAGGGTTGACTTCTGCTACATTCCGACATATCTCGCAACAGCTGCCCTTATGAAGGCATACCTGAGCGACCCAAAATCCTTCACAGAAAAGGAAACCTTGGCCCTTTCAGATGGCCTTAAGATGTCCACCGCAAGAAACCTTCGCGGACACGGATATGAAGGCCTCAAGGGCCAGATTGAAGCGCTCAACATATTCATGAAGGCCGGACTCAAAGAGTTCATGGACATTCACCACGGCCTTTGCCCTGAATTCAGCGAAATGATTGACAAGATCATCTCAGCATTCGCTGATATGGAAGTCCAGAGCAAGTTCACAGGACCATGGGGGGAAAGCTATGAGGATGAAATCAGGGCGATAAACCGGTACTTCCGCCAAAGGAAAGTCTTTGTCTACGGAACCCTCATGAAGGGCGAGACAAACCATGACTTCCTCCAGAACGCCACATTCCTCGACAAGACAGTCATTGAAGGATATGACATGTACAATGTCGGATGGTATCCTGCAATCATCGACGGTGAGGGACTGGCCATAGGCGAGGTGTACAGCGTTCCCGTCGAGGACATGGCATCAATCGACTCACTTGAAGGTGAAGGAAGCCTCTATGAGAAAAGATGCGTAAGGATAACCGTAAACGGAGTGCAGGATTTCGCATTCGTATACGTCTATCTTGATGACTGCTCAGACCTTGTGAAAATCCCTTCCTGGAGAGAACACGTATGGTATGTGTCCTACGGAAGCAACATGCTTGAGGAAAGGTTCATGAGATACATCAAGGGAGGATCATACGAAGGAAGCGCCTACCGTGAGCCATGCAAGGACATGTCACCTCCCGCAGCGGTGAAAACCCTTGAAATACCATTTGACATGTACTTCGGAAACCTCAGCTCCTGGGGAGGAGGAGTCTCATTTCTCGACACCACAAAAAAGGGAAAATCCCTTGGAGTGGCATACCTCATAACCCGTGAGCAGTTCGAGCATGTCTCATGTGAGGAGAACGGAGGCAGATGCCCCGGTGAGGGGGAATGGTATGAGGACATCATTGACCTTGAGCCGATTGACGGCATTGAGGTCAAGACAATCACCAACAATGACCTTCGCCCGTACAACGAGCCGTCCCAGAGATATCTGGATACCCTGTTTGAAGGGATAAAGGAAAACTGGCCTCAAATGTCAGACAATGACATCTGGAGTTATCTCGCAAACTGCATGAGATAATTCTATATTTTTTTTTTTAAAACGAGTGAAATTCAGTTAAAATGTTAAAATATTAAGAGTTTTCAATAATTTAATGATATTTTTTTTAATTTGGAGAGGGTTCCATGAATCTTATATATAAGAAAGGATAAAATATTATATATTGTGTAGACAATGTGTATAATTTAGAGGTGAAAAAATGAATGGGAAAATTTTAATGATACTAATATGTACCATGGCTCTCCTCATCGGAATCGGAGCTGCATGTGCGGAACAATTTGATTCTGCAGATGATGCAGTGACCTTGAATCAGGATGAAGTTGCAGTTGCACCGGAGGGTGATGCTGTGGCTCAAGAGAATGAGACCGTGGAGATTGAATGCGATGAAGTTGCAGTCGCTGATATCGTTGCGGATGATAGTGAGGATTTAGTAAATGAAAGCGATGAGATTGCGATAGAAGATGCTCCTGCAGCTGATGAAGATGAAGTTCAGGATGTTGATGATGAGATAGTTGCAGATGAAGAGGCTTCGAACGCTTTAAGTGTTGTGGATGATGTTGAGGTTGTTTCAGGCGATGATTCTCCCGCCATTGGCATTGCTGGTGAAAACAATGTGATTTCAACTTCTGCTTTCAAGGATATAAAGCCGACAAAGTCACTTTACCAATATGTCGGATACGGAAGCAAATACAAGACATTCAAGGGAAAGTCACACTACAAATGGAAAATCAAAAGAAGCAAATGGAAAAAGATGAAAAAGCAGGCCAAAAAAAGCTATAGGTTTTTCCGCAGCCACGGAAGTTACCATCCCGGATATTCAAATGGTGTAAAGGTCACTGTAAAAATCGGAGGGTACAAATATAGGCTGACCGCATATGCAGTTAAAACATACAAGGGAATAAAATGTGAATTAAGGGGACTTGGAAGCTACCGACTGTCAACATGGGGTGATTACTACATAGGATAGTAACATTAGAAATGATTTTCTATCTGATGACAAGTTAGGGGAATTGGGTCTTAAGTTGACCCAATTTTCTCATTTATTTTGATTAAAAATTACCATTGCCTAAATATGTGAGCATGAAAAATCACATCTCTAATTCTCCACTCTCCCATCTGTCATATGTGTCGCGAACTTCGCTATAGCTGAACCCGACGGATTGCCCATGTTGTCCATCAGGATCTACCACCATTCCATTGCTGTCATAATAGACGTTCAGCTGTTCATCATAATTAAGTTCATTTGATGAGGTGGAAGGTTCTTCATATGCACTTTCCTCAATGGTGCTTTCCGGTTTCTTGGCTTTAACTTTTTTTATGATTTTGATTTTCTTTGACAGGTTTGATGAGTTGTATGCATCATCACCATCATAGGTAAAGTTGACTGTGTATGTTCCCGGCTTTGTTTTATTGAGTTTTAGCTTGGCCTTGCCGTTCTTGTCTGTTTTTACACTGTACTCATCGACTTTTCCTTTTTTGTTGATTATCTTTATGACAATAGTTTTGTTGTCCATGGGGGTGTTGTTCAAATCAGTCAGTTCTATTTTGATTGAGGAATCTTCTTTAAGTGAAGATTTGCTTAGCATTTTGATTTTGGTATCTTCCTTTGAAGAGGGGGCGTTTAGAAAGATTGCTGCAATAATAGCAACAATAATTATGATTCCTATTACTGTTATAATCTTTTTATTCATTTTCATTACCTCTTAATCATGATATTTCCCGGCTTTCTCATCCCAATGATCTCCATATCCTCTGTAGTGGCCTCCATGTGCAGTTGTATATCTCCAACCATATTTGTCAGCCTCTTCACGTGTTATTCCACCCGAATCAACAGCGGGCCTGTACTCCTCGCTGCTTGACTGTGACGATTGGTCTTCACTGGAGGATGATTCGGATTGAATTGAAACGGTCTTTTTGACTTTTTCTTTAATCTTTAATTTCTGTGTTGCATTGCTTGTGGTGTAGTTATCATTTCCTCCATATGTGACATTGACTGTGTATTCACCCTTTTTCAGGTGAAGATCAATCCTGGCATTGCCTTTTGCATCTGTTTTAACAACGTCATCAACAACAGTCTTGCCTTTCTTGTCTGTGACTGTGATGTTGACGATTTCCTTTGACAATGCAGTCTTGTTTGTGTCAGTGCTCCTTTGCATGGCTCTGCTGCATAAACATTGCCCCTGCAATGACTGCAAGAACGATGACTACTGCAACAAGGATTATGATAATATTCTTGTTTTCCATTTTAACACGCTTCTTTTGGTATCATTTAATATTAACTAATGGTGGGCCCAAATTCAATGTGTCCCTGTGAGTCATGACCCTCATAAGTGCGAATACCGTCACCGGTGATGACATAGTTATTTCCGTCGGGAGTTTCAATTAGTCCAATTTCCTGTTGACTTTCAATCAATCTGTAGTTGCCTACTTTAGGGGAGTAATCGGGATATGCACTAGTGTCAACGCTGTTTTTCTTGCTTGTTGTCTTTTTGGCCTTTTCCTTGATAGTCAGCTTCTGTGCTGTAGTGTTTCCGGTGTGGTTTTCGTTTCCGCCATATGTGACATTTACAGTGTATTTGCCCTTTTTAAGGTTCAAATCAAGTTTGGCTTTTCCTTTTGTATCTGTTTTAACAACGTCATCAACAACAGTCTTGCCTTTCTTGTCTGTGACTGTGATGTTGACGATTTCCTTTGACAATGCAGTCTTGTTTGTGTCAGTGGCTCCTTTGCATGGCTCTGCTGCATAAACATTGCCCCTGCAATGACCGCAAGAACGATGACTACTGCAACAAGGATTATGATAATATTCCTGTTTTCCATTGGAATCACGATTTCATCTATAGAATACGCCTTCTCTGAATTGGCTTGTTGAAGGTGTATCTTGATATATATTTGTGTCTAATTTAGTATATATTGGTTTTGAAATGTGAAAATCATGCACATAATACATTTGGTAGAAACGTCTAAAATCAGATAAGTTCTGCGCACTTTAAGATATGTAAAAAAAGAAAAAAAGATAAGTGAAAGTTAATTCACTTATTTGACTGTAATTTTAACCTTTTGGCTTGATGGCTGGTAGTAGCTGCTGCCCTTGTATTTGACCACCGCATTGAAGGTTCCCTTCTTGTTCAGTTTTGTGATTTTGAAGGTTGCCTTACCCTTGGAGTTTGTTTTTGCCTTGTAGGTTTTTCCTTTGACTTTAAGGATAACTTTCTTGTCTTTGAGAACTTTATTCCTTTTGTTTTTAAGGGTCATTGTGTATTTCTTGGTTTTTAAGGACAGCTTGAATGTTTTCTTCTTGGCTGTGACCTTTGTTATCTCCTTGTAGATGTTCACTCTGACTGTTTTTGAAGTCGGATTGTAGTGGACATTTGAGAATTGCATTACAAGGCTTTTTGCACCGGATTTTGCAGCTTTCAATATTTTTGTGGTCATCTTGACAGCAACTTTGCCGTCCTGTGAGGTTGTGTATTCTCCGAGGAATTCGCTGTTGAGATATACTAAAACCTTTTCGTTTGCAATGGTTGTGCCTGTTGAATCCTTGAGCACGAAATTGTATGCGTAGTTATAGTTTATGACGTATTTAGCGTCTTTAGCTTCAATCAGGGCATTTCTCTTTATGACGTTGAATATGAACTTGCTTGAAGGCTGATTGTAGTTGTCCCCTCCATAGAAGTCAACGATTCCGGTGTATGTTCCAAGTTCGAAAATGCCGACATTGAAGGCTGCTATTCCGTTTTTGACCGGTGAGGAATAATCCGCTCCGTTCAGGGACATGAATACTGTACCTTCATTGATCAGGTCTTTTCCGCTTGTGACGTTCACATTGATGATTATGGTGTCCCCATAAGCATAGTTCAGTGAGTCGACCATAAGTGTAACGAGCTTTTGGGCCACGTTCAGTGCGATTGTTTCGCTTGGCTTGATGTAGTTCGGTCCGCCGTCGAATGCAAGGTCCACATCATAGGTTCCAACATCAAGGCCTGCAATGTAGATTGTTGCAATTCCGTTTTGCACAGGCGCCTTGATGGTTCTGCCGTCAATTGTTGCAGTTATGTTTCCGACAGTCATGTTTTCGCTGCCGCTTGTTACATGGACGATTATTTTTGCTGTTTCGCTGTATGTGATGTTTGCATATTCCGGTTTGATTGTAACAATCTTTTTGGCCACTTCAAATTCAACCTGCCTTTCGGCGCTGTTGTAGTTTGGTCCTCCGTCGAATGCGATTGTGCTTTCATAGAATCCTGCATCAAGGTCCGGAATGTAGATTGTTCCGATTCCGTTTACAACTTTTGCTGTGTAGTATTTGCCGTTGATTGGGATGGAAACTGTTCCGACATTCAGGGCGCCTCTTGCGCTTGTCACGTTTGCGGTTATTTCAACGACATCTCCGTAGATGTTTCCTGCAATGCTCACGTCAATGATCACTGTATCCGCTCTGGCCACATTGAAGAGGACGGACTGTGATGTGCTGTTGAAGTTGTCTGTGCCGCTGTATGTAAGCTCGCCTGTGTAGAGGTTTGCGTCAAGGTTTGGGATTTCAACGACTGCAATTCCGTTTTCCACATATGCGAGGTAGGATTTTGAGCCCAAGGTGACTTCCACATGTCCTGTTTCGACAGGCTTGCCGTTGGATGTGAGGTTTGCGGTAAATGTCATTGTGTCGCCGTAGGTGATGTTCACCAGATAGTCGACTGTAAGGGCAGGTGTTGCCTTTTCGACGGTGAACTCATAGGCTTCGCTTGGCATGTTGTAGTTGTCGTCGGCTTTGAATGTGACGTTTCCTTTGTATGTTCCTGCATTGAGGTATGGAACTGCAATGACTGCAACTCCCTCTTTTACCTCTGATGTATATAGGATGCCGGCCACTCTTGCGGATACTGTTCCTTCGTTCACTTCCCTCTCGCCGCTGACGACGAGTGCAATCATTGCGGTGTCTCCGTAGGTAATGTTTCCTGCAATGACGGTGAGTGAAACGTTCAGCTTGCTTACGTTGAGTATGGCGCTTTCATATCCTGTGTTGTAGTTTTTGCCGCCGTTGAACATTGCTCCGATATTATATGTTCCGGCTTTAAGGCCGCTGAGCTTAAGTGTTGCGCTGCCGTCTTCAACAGGGACATATCTGATGTCTTCGTCGATTGATATGTAGATTCCGCCTTCGTTTATGATGTATCCGTCGGCAAGCAGATTGACGGTTATTTCGGCAGTGTCTGTGTAGGTTATGTTTTCATAGACGACTTCAAGATCGACTTTCCTTGCATCGATTGGGAACATGGTGTAGATTGGAGGTGCAAGGTATGTGTCTCCTCCGTCGTATGTTATCTCTGCGAAGTAGTCTCCCACATCAAGGCCTTTGATTTCAACCTTTGCAACGCCGTATGAAACGTCTGCCTCGTAGTCACGGCCGTTTATGCTGACTGTCACTGTTCCGTCATAGATTTTTTCAATGTCGCTTGTCACGTTGACTGTCATGACGAGGGTGTCTGCATAGGTTGTTCCTGTGATGTTGACAACTTCAAGGGCAACGTAGCACGGATCGATTTCGAATTCAACAAACTGTGTAGGTTTGTTGTAGTTTGCTCCGCCGTCATATGTCACGTTTCCGGAGTATTCTCCAGGCTTGAGGTTAGGAATTGAAATGGTTGCGATTCCATTGTTCACAAGTCCGGTGTATGGATTGCCGTTGATTGTGATTTTCACTCCGCCTTCATTAACGACGATGTTGTCGCCGGTTACGCGGGCTGTGATTTCTGTGTTTTCAGCATATCCTGTACCTGTAATGGAGATTATTTCAAGCTCAAGGATTTTCTGGCTGACGTTGAGTTCGATGTCTAAAGGCTGGCTGTTGTAGTTGTCTCCTCCCTCGAAGCTGATTACAATAGGGTAGGTTGCCAGTTTAAGGTCTGGGAAGCTGAATGCTGCCATGCCGTAAACCACATCACGGTAGTAGGTTGCGCCGTTTAATGTAAGGGCTATTCTGCCTTCATCTATTGTGTAGTCTGAGCTGTTTAGGATGATGACTATTTCAGCTATGTCGCCGTATGTTATGTTTTCATAGATGGCTTTAATCTCGACATCCCTTGGTTTGACTGTGAATGCATAGTCAATTGAAGGTCTGGAGTACATGTCTCCTCCGTCATATTCTATTGTTGCGTTGTAGTCTCCCTCGTTGAGGCCGTCTATTTCGACATTTGCAACGCCATATACGACTGCCGCTGAATATTCGTTGCCGTTCACGGTGACCTTTATCCTGCCTTCATATATCCTTGCGGATTTTCCTGCTGCGTTGACTGTGAGTACAATTGTGTCTGCATAGGTTGTTCCTGTGATGCCTTCAACCTCAATTGCAACTTCTTCAGGTGCGATTTCAAATTCCACCAGCACTTCAGGGCTGTTGTAGTTGTCTCCGCCGTTGTAAATCACGTTTTCTCCATACATTCCAGGTCTGAGGTTAGGAATTGATATGGTTGCAGTTCCGTTGTTTACATTTGCGGTGTATGGCACGCCGTCGATTGTGACTGTCACTGTGCCCTGGCTGACGGTGATGTTTTCTCCGGTGACGTTGACTGAGATTTGTGTGACGTTACCGAAGTCTGTGCCTGTAATGTTTGTTATTTCAAGTTCAAGTGTCTTTTTGATTACGCTGAATGCGACCAGTTCCTCAGGTGTTGTGTGGTTATCGTCGCCTACATATGTTACGTAGGTTGTGTAGTCTCCCACATCGAGCCTGTTGATTTCAAGGATACCCTTACCGTTGAATACGGATCCGATATATTTCACTTCATCAACGACTGCAAAGAGTGTTCCGCTGATAGGCTGGCCTTCGCATGTTGCATCAAGTGTGATGACCACGGTGTCTCCGTAGACGATTTCGGTTGTTACGTTTGTGATTTCAAGCTTGACCGGCTTAAATGGGGTAAGGTCTTCAGGGGTTACGTTTTCGGTTGTAAGTTCAGCGTTTCCCATAAGAGCAACGTTGTTGGTGCGGTCAGTGGCTTCATTTTCAATGAATTCGGAATTGCTTACTTTCAGGTTTCCATATGCGCATATTCCGGCACCGGTGTTTGCGAGGTTTTCTGTAAATATTGTCTCGTTGACTTCCAGTGCGGCCTTTGTGAGAATTGCTCCGCCCTGGTTTCTGGCGTAGTTGGCTGTGAAGTTGGAGTCTTTAATCTTTCCGGTGTAGGTGGAGTTAATGAATATTGCTGCGCCGTCTTCTGCGTTATTGTCATTGAATTCGCAGCCGGAAATGTCTCCTTTCATATCATTTGCATAGATTGCTCCACCTTCGTTTGCGCCGTTTTCAGTGAAATCACAGTCTGTGATTTCTGCATCGTTCAATATGTGAGCTGCTCCTCCCTGAACTGCAGTGTTGCCTGTGAAATTGCTGCCGTCCACAGTCAACTTGCCCGCACTGGTTGTAAATGCGCCTCCTATGGTGCCGGCGGTGTTTTTGAAGAAGCTTGAGTTTATGATTTTTCCGTTTTCTTTAAGGGACAGTGCGCCTCCTTCTCTTGTTGCATGGTTTTCAGTGAATGTAGAATTTTCCACGCTTCCCTTATTGAGCAGAACTGCTCCTCCTTCATATTCAGCGATATTGCTTTCGAATTCACAGCCATAGACATTTACATCGCTGAGTCCACTGATTGCACCTCCGTCATTTGCCTTGTTTCCTTTGAATCTGGAGTTTTTAACGGTTACGGATGACTTTGCATGTATTGCACCTCCGTCGCCGCTGACTGCACGGTTTGCGGTGAATGTGCATCCTTCAATTGCTACAGGGCCATTGGCGAATAGTGCACCGTAGGATGTTCCCACAATGTTTTCGAATACGCAGTCTGTAACATTACCTCCGTCAGTGAACCATGCTCCCGGCATGCCTCCGACTGAAGAACAGTTAATCATGCTGCAGTTATCCAATGTGCCTGCCTTTAAGAATGTGACTGACCCGTTATTTGCCGCACCATTTTTGAATATGATGTTTTTAAGGGTCACGTTCTCGGCAGTGATTTCAAAGAATTTCACTGAGCCCTTCGCATCAATGGTACGACCCTGACCGTCGAGCACATAATTGTCTTTATCGATTGTTATCTTGTCAAAGCCATCATCCGCAATGGGATCGTAGGAATAATTTTTTGTTAACGTATAATTTTGGGGATTGTTTTCGATTTCCCCCTTAAGTTCCGTTAGGTTTCCCGTATCCGGGACATTCAGAACTTCGTCTGTTGAATCTGCCGCTGTGATTTCTGTCTGATTGTCTGCAGCACTTGCAAATGAAATGCTTGCCACTATAAACAGAACCATCACGGCGAAAATGATTTTTGACTTCATAATTTCCTCCTAATTAATTGTCTGTAATGAAAAACAAATCGTCATTTAAAAAATCATGAAAACATTTGTTCATATATACATATATTATTTAGATAAAATAAACCTTGTTATTACTTTTCGGTGAATCAGGTTTTGTGTGAAAAATGTTCATGATGATTTTGAAAAAAAAGAAGTGGGATGGTTAAGGTGCATTAAACACTCCCATTGCCACAAGGGCTATTCCGAGAAGCCATGCTGCTATTGCAACGACTATTATCAGTTTACCATGCCTGTTGAAGAAAGGATTGTCCCTTTGTGTGAAAAAGATTATCGCACCTGCGATTATTCCGAGTATTGGAGATATGAGCGCGATGATGTATCCTATAACTGCAATGATTATCTCTTTTGTTTCTGCCATTCTCTCACCTCCCTTGCCTTGTATGAATTATATGACATATGCCTGAAGCTGTAAGTCAAATCTATTTATGTATAAGTTTTCTTTTCAATTTTTCGCTTCACTGAAATCTGTGCATGGCACTGCCTTATCCGACCAGGCCGTCAATCATTTCAAAAAGCTCATGATAATTTCTGAGGAGCTCTTCAAATTCCTCATCGCTTTTTGAGGTCATCTCCATCTTCAGCCGCTTGTCCTCTCTTGAAATCTTCACAAGATTGTTGTCTTCGGTATCGATGATTAAAGTTCTGATTTCATTGTATTTCTCTTCTGTGAGGTTGTGCATCCTGTGGAAGTTCAGCATGTCCATTGCATGAAACATTCCCTTCTCCGGCATGTCAAGACATGAGGAGAGCCTGACTGCGGTGGACATGTAGTATGGGGCCTCGATTTTGTCCCGGCGAAGCACAATCGAGATTTTTGATATCACATGGTCGTCGCTTGAGTTCTCGTTCATGAATCTTACAAGGCCGAACTGCCTTATGTTTGCGTTTTCGTTTAGGAAAGTCATGTTAACTATATTTATTTTTGGCATTGGATAAATTTTATCAAATCATCACTGCCAGATTGGGTGGTAAAGTCAGCATATTATCATAATACCGAAATTCTTAATCATTATAATCATATTTAGATTAATCAGTAAAATTTTATATATAATAGGTTAATATATAAATAATATATTATAAGTGGGGAATAAAATTGAATAAAACAATATTAAAAATCTTAATCGGCACTTTGATCCTGCTGATCGGAATTGGTGCTGTCAGTGCAATAGAAGACAATTCGACCGATGAATTCATGTCTTTTGAGCAAAATGATGAAATTTCAGTGATAGAAGACAATAACGAAATAATCTCCATTGGCGAAAATGATAGCGAACCTTTAAGCTCACAGGACAGTGATGGGATTATTTCAGTTTGTGAAAATGACACTGAGCCTTTAAGCTCACAGGACAGTGATGGGATTATTTCAGTTTGTGAAAATGAGAGTGGAGTTTTAAGTTCACAGGACAGTGATGGGATAATTTCTGTTAGTGAAGATAATGGTGAACTTTTAAACTTAAAAGACATCGATGCTGTAATTTCTGTTAGCGGGGATAATACTTTATTAAATGATTCGCCTTTCGCACAAGATCCTCAAATGACTCAAAGTCAAACAGAATATAAGACATTTTATTTAGGCAAACTCGTAATTCCTAAAAAATATAAAAAATTTTATATTAAGGACTATAAGCCATCAAAGAAAAATAAAAAAGCCTGGAAAAATTATAAAAAATTTAAAAAATTACTTAATAAACGAGGTAAAAAATTAAGTAAACATGTGGCTAAAATCGCTAATAGTATAAAAATGAATCACTGGAATCCATTAGGTGAAGACAGCCTTTCATATAAAATTAAGTACCGCGGAAGCAACATATATACTTATTTTTATATCTATACATATAGAACTTATAACTACAATCCTTTATTAAACAAGGGATGGTGGGATTGAATAAAATTAATAAGTTTTTGTAGATTATTGATGAAATACAAACAATTTCTCCTAATCTACATTTACTTTATAAAATAGGGATTAACTCCTTTCTATTTCTTTTTTTTTTAAAATAGTGCATCATACTCCACATGATCAGTTAATGTAGTCTGATTTCTTCTCACTCATCAAAATAAGTGAAAATAATCATTTCTAATTATTCAGCACTTTTTACAGGAAATCGTCGTCAATCAGATCATCGTCTGAGAAATCATCGAAGAGATCATCATCGTCAAGGTCATCGTAGAAATCTATGTCTCCGTCGCCGTCATCATCGAAAGCTATTTCATCGATTTCACCGTCCTCATCGCTGTCGGCGACATAGGAGTCTGCATTGTCATCTCCGTCGGTGTCTGTCGCTGCGAAGTCCGCATATCCATCCTCATCAGTGTCATATGCAACTGCATCAGGATTTCCATCACTGTCACTGTCTGCCGCTGCAAAGTCTGCATATCCGTCTTCATCGCTGTCATAAATGCCGAAATCTGTGTTTAAATCTCCGTCAGTGTCAACTTCCATGGAATCATAATAGCCGTTGCTGTCGCTGTCAAAAGCGAATGCATCGGGATTGCCGTCACCTATTGTGTCTGTAGCCGCAAAATCTGCATATCCGTCTTCATCGCTGTCTGCTTCAACATAATCAAGTTCCATGTCTGCATCGGTGTCCACGCCGACGGTGTCTATGATTTCATCTCCGCTTGTGTCTGAAGCGACGGCATCGTCCAGGCCGTCACCGTCCATGTCGCTTGTGACGGTGTCATAGGTTCCGTCTCCGCTCTCGTCAGTTACGGTGGTCTCTTCGTAGCTGTCGCCGTCAAGGTCCATTTTCTTTTCATCAGCCATAATATCACACTTCCCTCATGAGCATCTCATATCTCTCTTCCAGGTTATAGGGATCCACATCAACAAGTGTTGAAACCTTCGGATGTCCCTCCTTGTCATAGGAGATTTTGAAGTATTCCCTGGGCTTTTTGGCCGGGATTCCCTTTGCCTGTTTTCCCTTAAGCTTTCTGACCCGGGCATCATGTGCGTCCTTATCAAATGTCAAATCGTCATCGGAAAGTATCGCCCCGACATTTGCAGCCATCAGAACGGGAATTCCAACGCCTGTCGCCATTCCGGCAACGGTGAGTCCGTACAGTCCCAGTCTCTTGATTCTCTTGTTTCTCTTTTGGATTCTTTTGTACTCAACCTTTTCATCAATGCTTAAGGATTCAAAATGCTCCCTTTCGGCACGCTTGTTTTCCCTTTCGATATCTGCCTGCTCGTCGATTTTGTCAAATACTCCCTGGAGCTCCTCAATTTCTTGTATGTATCCGGATTCCAGTGCCTTGTCCTTGATGTTTTTCACGTTGTTGAAAAAACCCATTCAAAACACCAGCTTATAGTTTTGTACCGCATGACTGGCAGAAAAGGTCTCCTTTATTGGCTTGGTTACCGCATTTGGGGCATTTCCTTTTCTCATCATCCTTTTTATTGCCTGCGGTCTTTTGGGATACTGTGCCGTAATATGTGTTTCCAGCAGGATTTTGTTTCTGTGCGGTCTGGGTCCTTTTCAGATTTTTGATTTCAGCCTCAAGTTCTGACTGTTTTTTGGTCAGCTTCTCATTTTTCTCCTGTTCCTCTTCCAGATCATCGGTGAGCTGCTTTATGACCTCGCCGTAATCCTTATGCAGGTCCTGCTGGATTTTGAGCTGTTCCTCAAGTTCCTTTTTAAGCTTTTCCACAACGTTCTTCTGTTGGGTGACAGTCTTGTTCATGTCCCTTGTCAAGTCCCTGTGCTTTTGAATGTCCTCCTCCAGCTGCCTGTTCTGCTTGAAGAGATATTCGTTCAGGGCATCCTGCTGGTTGAATCTTGCATCCAGCTGGGAGAGAAGGTCGTCCTGCTTGTCAATGATTTTTTCAAGTCTTTCGACATAGTCCTCTTCGCTTGTCATAATATTCACCTATCTTTTTATGATATAACTAACAGTTTATTAACGATAGTATAAAAAATATGTAGTTAATGTAAAATTGGCACTTCCAAGCTTTTTTTTGATTTTTTTGAGTCAGATAGAATTGGATGATTGCTCATCTGTATCCTCTTAAGAACCATAGAGGTCTGTTTTGAAAAATTTATTTATCTGAGAATGAAGTGAAAAATGTCCAAGAATAATTAATCTGCCAATAATTATATTCTTATAAAAATAAAAAGTACCTATAAATTCAAAGAGAATAAATTGGATATGAAAAATTAAAACATCTATAATTGGAAAGAAAAGATATTCATTGATGAAATTCCTTAATTTATCATTTCACTGGAAATCTGAATTATACTTCTGGTAAAAGTTTGGGGGAGTATGATTTTTAATTTGATTTTCTCTTTTGTTTCTACCCATTTTGACCACATTTGATAACAACTTATATTACAAATTTTTGACATACATTGATTTATTAAGGTGATAAGACATGTTTAATAAGAGAGTTTATTTGGCTTTGACAATGATGATAGGATTGATACTCATAGTCTCTGCAGCTGCTGCGGCTGAAACTACCAAATTCAAGGCTGATTTCATGGAAGGCAGTTTTGTGGGCGATGTTGACTTGGAGTATAATGAAAAAGGCAAGATGTCTTCATATGTGGATGACAAAAACGGCATTACATATAACATATCTACGGTTGACGATACGGACTCCCTGATGAAAATCTATAAATCCCAGGGTGTAAGTAATCCAACGAAAGTCACATTGAATGGAAATGACTGGAAGATCTATTTCGCAGATGCTGTGCCTGATACATCAAACAAAAAAAGTGATTTGATGAACATTATCATCTGCCAGTCTCAGGGCAAAAAGCAGGGATATCTGATTTATGTAATCATAGATTCCGATTCCAATAATGTAGGTCCGGGGATAGACACAAACAGTGAAACGTATCTCAAGTTCGTAGAGCCATTGCTTAAAAGCATAACATTAAAAAAAACCAATAATATTCCAAAAATCAATGAGGAGTTCGGATTGAGCGAGGAAGAATTCCAAAATCACTTGGATCAGCTTGATTGAAGTGGTCTTTACAGAAATATTGCCTGTGAAAACGTGTGCCTCAAAGGATGTTCAAAAACTCCCTGACACTTATAATCATGAAAACCTATTGGAGGCTCCGGATTTCGTTGGTTGGAAGTTTATTTTTAGAATTCATGAGGTGTGTCTGAAGGATATGAAAACTGGTATTTGATTGTGGATGTTGAGTTCATTTTGGGGTTGTAATTCTGCCAAGTGCGTTTATATTAATAAGGTATATAAAAAATTGTTATTAAATCGATATTTATAAATAAAAATTATTAACATATTATTAATAAAAGTAATAACTCGTGTTTAATTTAATTTGTAAATTAAACATGATTTTGAAATAATGTTTTTGAATTTAATTTATTCTAAGGGTGATTTTATGGGAAAAATTTATTGTACGGAATGCGGTAAAGAACTAGAAGATACCGTTAAATTCTGTTCAAGTTGCGGTACACCAATTAATAAAAAAGATATACCTCCCAAATCTAATGAGGATGAAAATAAAAATGAAACTTCAAATGAGGGTATTAATGTAAAAGAAATATCTAAAAAAACAAATAATAATAAGCTTTCCACTTCTACAAAAATTTTCATAGGGGTGGCGGGCATTTGCATAATAGCGGTTCTTATAGTAGTTGGTTATGTTGGATATTCAATTGTGACTGCCCCCGCCGATGTTGTTAGTGAAGATGCCCCAAAAAACCTTTCTCCATCTTTCACTGATACAATTTATGGTATTAATTTTAAAATTCCTGAAGGTTATGAAGCATTCGGTGGAACAGATAATCAAAATAAAGGTACTATGACATCATACGATAGGTCATATGTGGGGCCGGATGGAAATATAATTGAAATATCTGTTTCAACGACCAAAGGCAATTTTTATTGGGATTTAAGTCAGAATCGTGACTATAATGATGTTGATAAAACAATAAAGGGGCATAAGGGAGTACTCAAATCTTCTGGCGCTTTTTCATATGTTGATGGTGATAAATTAGTTGTAATAACCGGAGCAGATAAACAACAATTAAAAAGTATAATTAGGGAATAATTTGAAGGAGAATAAATATGGGGGTTTTACAGTTTGCATTAGGAGCAGCAGTTGGAATGGCAAATGCAGCAGGGCAACGACAAAGAAGAGCAATGCAATTAAACGAACGTGGCATTATGTTGGCTCAATCATTCCGTTATGAAGCAGCATTGGAATGTTTTTTACAAGCAGAACAATTGGCTCCTGATGATCCAGCAATAAAACAAAATATTCGATTATGTTACGATGCATTAAATATGATTGATAGTTATGGAGGATATTGAAACTTTATAATTTAAAAAAATGTAATTAAATTTAAGAGGGATTTAGGTGATTTTATGGGAAAAATTTATTGTACAGAATGTGGAACTGAATTAGATGATTCAGTTAAGTTTTGTTCAAGCTGCGGTACCTCGTTATCTAATGTTGATAGTGAATCTAATTTTAAAAGCAATGAATTAATTAATACAAATAATTTTAATCCTAATGATATAATTAATAAAATAAAAATACTACCAATAATAGTTGGATGTATTTTGACATTTGTATTTTATTTTTTAGGATATGGTGGTGCATTTGGTACATCTATGAGTATAGACATGTTATTCCCAAACGGTGTTGCATACAGTATTCTTTTTGGTTCGTTTATTGCAGGATTATTATATAAAGATTCAGTCTTATATGCATTAATTCAAGGTCTTATAATATCTCTTATTATGGAATTCTTTTTTCTTTTTACAACCAATATTGCAGTTGGGCATGGTGAATTTTATTTATTATGCATTATTGCAGGACTATTCGGTTCATTCATTGGTTGTTTAATAAGAACTAAAATAAAACAAATAATTTAATGGAGGAAAAATTTCAATATATTAATTTTTAATATTGTTGTGCATTATTAAGTGGAAGTAATTATAATAATAAAGGACATGTAAATTATACTTAAATGATTCAAAGAATGGCCTAATTGTGGTTCTGAACTAAAATAAAGATGTGGTTAGTGCTTTTCAATTGGTGGTATTGATAAATTGATAGATTTCAGCAATCATATGCACTTGAAATTAGAGTGGATTAACGGGTGATAAACCAATCATAAACATTCTTTATGGTTATTTTATCTCTAATTCATTTTTTATTTCTTCTAACCTCGAAAGCAAATTGTAATATGTGTCATCAACTATACAATCTTCGTACCATCCTCCGCCAGCATGGCGTTCAGCCCTTTGAATAAATGTAAAAACAGTTATTATTTCCAAAAAATCCAATTTTTCCTCGGATAAATCCTTAACGTATTTTTTACCATATTTTTCTTTCATTTCTGCCATACTATCGGCATAATCAACGTCAAACATTTCATACATAAATAATAACTTTGTAAAATCACCAGGATCAAATTCTGGATAATGTTCCCGATTGGATACATATTCATCAAGCATCGGTTTATACTGCAGATAAAAATCGATGATATCCAACATTTCTTCTTTAGTAAAATCGGTTCTTCGTGTTTTTGGAAGTTTCCAATCAGGATTATCGTTAACTTTTCTCATATTGTATAATATTGGGCTGTCAACAAATAATATTTTGGATTCTATGGCACTTTTAAACCACAGTTAATATGAGGTATGGTCAATTTTATAAGAGGCATCTTAAAATTACGTCATAAAATCTTAATTTGATTTTAGGAATCTAATGATGAATCATCAAAATTAAGAAAATTGAGTTGTTTAAATTCCACTTGTTTGTGAAATTGTTATTGTCTATTATTAGTGAGTTATTCATGGCGAGATTTAATGGGCAAATCTTTATATTCATGATAAGGATGCTAATGCACATAACAAATCAACATAATATACATAACTTATATTATTGGCGAATGATATAATATTGTATATCTTTAAAATATTGCGGAGGAAAAACAATGAGATATGGAAGTTACTTTTTAATACTGGGCTTTTTCCTAATGTTTATTGTATGTGTTTCGGCGGTTTCAGCTGAAGATGACATTGTAGATGTTTTGGGTGATGAAAGCTCATCTGATGAAAAGCTGTGCCAAAAGAATGATGATGCCGAGCTCTCACAGGATATTGTTCTTGTGGCAACAAACAATGAGTATGATAAGGTGGTGGACCACAGGCCTCAAATGGATGAGTACAACAGAATCTACACTCCTTTTGAAGTCAACCCCGGTGAAACATTTGTCAAGGACATCGGTCTGACCCATATTGAAATCAAGAACCTGGATAATGAAAGAAGCTACCATGAAATAACCTACACCTATAAAAACGGCCAGAAAGTGATAGATGATGAATGGAGCTGCGGTTTGAATTTGGGGGCAAAAAACGTCAATCGTGATGGTCTAATTGTCTGCCATGTGCTGCTTCATGGAAATGAGATAATAAAAGAAAGGCAACCTGTCTACAAGACAGTTAAGGTAAACAAGAAAGTATTCAGCCATTATAAGAAAATCAAAAAGGCAACTTATAAGTTCAAGGAGTCAACCGGCAAGAGATATAGTATTGTCAAGGAAATAAAGCACCGCATCAAGATATGGGATATAGAGTGCTGCTCAAGGATGGTCTGGAAGATTGTCGATAAGGTAAACTATAACGGTTATGCCTATAAGATCAAGATAGTCAAGAAATACAAGAACAAGATGCATTACAGTCCTCAGTACAATGATTGGCTTTATCCCGTTAAGCTGAAAGTCACATTATACAAGAAAAAACCTGTTTATAAGACCGTTAAAGTCAAAAAGAAGCAATGTACAGGATATAATGTCTTGAACGTTATGCATATGTATTGAAGGCGGCACATCATCCATAGGGAGTTAGGAAAATGGAAAACAAAAATATAATTATATTCTGGTTGCAATAATTATCATTCTTCTACCCGCTATTGTGATAATGTTTTTAAATCCAATTAGAGAAATAAAGTAAATCAAAGACAATAGGCATCTAACGGAATCAAATAATCTTGACAAATATGGAACACGAGACGGTGCCTATTATATCAGTTGCACCTTCTGGAGATGTGTTTGAACTGAAGGATTGGGAGATGTATATGAAGTTGGAATTTTGTGTGGGAATTGTTATATACTTATGATTGACATAACTCAATATATAGTTTGGATTTAAAGGTGATGCTATGGAAAACAGAAATATTATTATAATATTGCTTGTAGTAATTGTTGTTTGTGCAGCGGCAATTGGATTTGCACTATTTAATCCAACCCATGCAAAAGAACCGACAAAAATTAAAATCACAAGCGATAAGGAACAGTATAAAAAGGACGCTAAACTGTCTATTGAACTGAAAGATTTAAACAAGACTCCAATATCAAAGGAGATAGTGAATGTCACAATCACTGACAAGAATGGCAAAGTGGTTGTAGACGATGTGCTAAAGACTGATTCAAAAGGTAAGGCAAAACTTGATTTGAATTTAAAGAAAGGTAAATATAAAGTTAATGTCACTTATGGAGGAAATGAAAATTATACGGGAAACAACACAACACAGAACTTAAAAATCAAAGAAAAAGCGGCCAAAGCCAAAGTTGAAAGCAGTTCATCTGATGAAAGCTATACATATTCACGCCAGGCAGGAAGATATATTAGAGATTCAGGTGATTGGAGCCAATCAGCGAATGGCGATCAAATCTATTCATATAAAGGAGATGATGGCGTCATATATGAAAAATACTATGATGCCAATGGAAATCCGGTAAGTTCTGAAGAGCATTACAGATAATTTCGGATAATCTGTTAAAAATTACTCAAAACTGGATTTAATAAAAAAATAATGGAGCTTAATGCTCCATCAAAACTTTTTTTTTAATTTCTCAAACTTCTTATTATAATCATAAACATCACATTGCAGTTGCTGGCACGATAATCCAGTCAAGCCAATGGAAAACATGGCATGATACGATGCTTGAGTTCTGCAATATGATAATTGCTAAATTTTTCATGGTTCCCTCAATGCTTCTGTCAAGTGCTGTTGGCGGTGCCTTTTCAGAAATTGTCAAATCATGGCGTTCAGTATATATTGGATTGTTTCATCCGGCTAGGGAAAAATTGTCTTAACATTATTTGATTTTGAGGCCAAATATTCTGCAAGTTTTTGTATAAGGATATGGTTTACATTCACATAAATTCCATCTAATGCTATGGAAGTGTCATGGTGTTTGCAAATAACATAAACTTTTTAAAGATTTCAAAATATAGATAGGTTTAAATATTTTAATTAAGTTATTATAATGTGAATAAAAATGGGGATGTTACTATCGATGACGAAACCTTAAAAACTTATGCATACGTAAACATCAGTTCTTACAGAGTAAAAACAGTAAAAGCACTGGAAGATGATGTAAAGACACCAACAAGTATAGCGGCTGATGCTGGAATTAGGCCTAATCACATATCTAAGGTTCTTCGTGAACTAAAGGAAAATGGTGTTGCAGAATGCATTAATGAAGAAGCACGTAAAGGTCGACTGTACAGATTGACTGAAACTGGGGAAACAATAGTTAAGAATTTAAAATAATGGCTGTGATGTATTAATATGGATAAAATGTCCAACCGTCAAACGACGGAGAAAAGGAATTGATAATTTTTTTAATTTAGGAGTGATTATATATGCCGACATGCCCCAACTGCGGGTCAATAGTGATGGAGGGAGACCCGTACTGCTCACATTGCGGAGCCCACTTCAAGTGGAATCATGCCGATGATACGAATGACACTCCGCAGGAGACCTCCACATCACAGTCTCCCTATGGCATGCCGCAACAGAGCTATGATGATGATTTCGTACCTGGCAGCTATGATGAGCCGGATGATTTTCTTGATTACGGTGAGGTTTCTGAAACCTATTTTGAAGCCAGTGAAGAGACCCTGGAATATATCGCAGACCATGTGTGTGCAACATCACCCCAAAAACTGCAGCTGAAAGCTAAAATCAGGCAATACATGAAAGCCAGGGACTTCAACGGATTCTATATCCGAAAGGAATTGGGCTTTGAAGTCTACTATTTCCATTTCATACAGGAAAATGAATACGTCAAAAGCACCCATGTGATGATTTTCATCAAGGATTCGAACTATTACAGCCCGTACCATGCATTCCATGACTTCTATAGCCGGCACAACCATGACAAGTTGCTTTTAAATCCCCGCTTCAAAAGGCTCATTGAAAGCGTCGGCCATGAGTTTCACGGATGCCAGGGAGGATATGAAACCCATCTTGCAAACTCCTTTTCCGACATTATGCTCACCGGCAGGATAAGGGTGAAGGTCTATTTTAATGTGGGCAAAAACAGAAGGGAATACAAGCTGGACCTGAATAAAATGGAGCTGTCTTCGGATTATGATGAATATGATCCTGAAGAATATTTTTAAAGATAACGGAAGTTTTAGCCGGCAGATTCATTCTCCGATCATATGCCGCAGTATGGGCACCAGGCCAAATAGTTGGTGTTGTTCAGGCAGTCTATGATGTCCTTTGTCAGCTCGTCGAAAGTCTTGGAGAATGTCGGGTTGTAGAGCATAAGCCTGTCGTAATATTTTTGGGCATTGTCCATCTTCCTTTCCCATACGCATTCCCTGATTAGTGTAAGATGGTTTTCGGTGTTGTTGGGATCAAGTGCAATTGCCCTTTCGAGGGATTTCCTGAAGCCTTCAAAGTCAAACGGGTAAAGCGTCCATGCCTTCATGACCCACAGCTCAACCGATTCGCTGTCCAGTTCGAGGCCCTTTTCAATGTATTCCAGGGATTTCATCCCGTTGTCCAGATACTGATATGCCTCTGCCAGAGTGACGTATGCGGTGACGTTGCTTTCGTTGACTCGAAGAAGGTCTTCGGCATATGTTATGGCAATTCCCGCTTCGAAGTTTCCTATATATGCCCTGCAAATCCTTTCAAGAACCCTTTCGTCACTGGGATTTTCATCCAACAGCCTTTTCAGGATATGGATTGCCCTTTTATAGTCGCTGTCAAGATACATGTCTGAAAATTCCAAAATGATTTCGGGGTCCTTGCTTGATTTGTAGGATTTGAATGCGCATGAAACCGCCTTTGCATGCTTGTTCAGCTTCAGGTATGATTTTGCCATAAGAGCGTATGCCTCCGCAGTCTTTAGGGATTCAAGCGTTTTGATGGCCTCATCATATTGTTTGAGGCGAAAAAGGACCAGTCCCTTTTTGCATCTGAGTTTTCTGCTTTCAAGCTCATTGATGTATGTGAGGGATTTCTCGTATTCCCTGAGGCTGTAGTGGTAGTCGACCATTCGCAATTTCACCGACCTGTTTTCCGGGCGGATTTCAAGAAGCTTCTCGCCTGTTATGGCCGCATTTCTCCAGTCTTTGAGCTTTTCATATGAAAGCATCAGGTACGAAAGGATCGTTTCGTTTTCATAGTCTTTTAAAAACTCGTTGAAGTGCCTGACTGCATTGGGGAAATTCCTCATTCTGTAGTAGTCAAGTCCGATATAGGCATCCGATTTCGGATTGGCGGAGAGTTTCAGGTACTTTATTGATTCATCGTATTCCTCGTTTAAAAACAGTGCCTTTCCAAGCTCGAAATTGGCTTCATCCGTCGGCTCGACTTCAATGTAGTCTTTTAAAAACTTGATTGCATCTGAATATGGATTTTCGCTGAATTTTTTGAATCCGTTTAATATTTTGGTGATTTCGGTTGTCATAATGATTAGATGGTTCTAATGGTATATTAAGTTTGCCATGAAAAATATCATTGGCTGTCCTTGAGAACGCTCATGGAAAAAGCCGGATTATCTTTTTCAAAGTACTGGTGGTATTGCAGGAATAATTGGGCAGTATAAGGTTCCTGCTGAGAGAATCTTGCATCTTGGTGGAGGAGGTCATCCTGTTTGTCAATGATTTTTTTCAAGTCTCTACATATTCCTCTTCGGTTATATCAAAGACCACATTTAATCCACAAGTTATATTATCAGTAGGATATAAACATATTCATATGGGATTTTTTGATAATAAAACAAAAGAAGATTATATTGAGGAAATGTTGGCTGAAAACAATGTTTTTGAAGGCATAAAATGTGAAGCTATTTTTCCAAATAAACAATTACAAATAGGGACTTCAAGTGGTAAAAAAAGGGGCCTTGCAACATTAGCTTTTGGTTTGATTGGTTTAGCCGCAACTAGTAGGGTAAAACAAGAAGAAAAAAAGAGAAAATTAAAAACAACATTTCAAATTGTTGATAAAGGGATAGTTTTTAAAAAAGCAACAATGAATGGTGAAGATTTAAGGATACCCTATGAAAACATAATCAAAACTGAAAAATTCACTCCCCGTTCTTTTAAAATCAAAAGTGGTGCTTTCAATATGGGATCAGTAAATATGGCGCCTGATGGATTTAAAATATTATTATTAAAAAATCAGGAAATCATTATAAATTTAAATAGTCTTGATTTATACTCAAAATCTTATTTTATAAATCATATAACTAATATTCTCAACAAACGTGCCTGTGGTGCCCAATACGAAGAGACAGGTTGGGGTCTTGAACATGCAACAGCAGAGCCACAAGAAAGTAAACCTGAAAGCGGTTCATTGATGGATGAGCTGGAAAGACTTGTAAATATGTATGAAAAAGGTTTGCTGACAGATGGGGAGTTTGCAGCGATGAAGAAAAAATTAATAGAAGGTGATTAAATGAAAATAGTTTCATGGAACTGTGCAAGTAAATTTAGAGAAAAATACACTTCAATCATAGAAGAAGATGCAGATATATATGTCATATGTGAATGTGAAGATCCTGCAAGAGCTAAAATGGAAGAATATATTGAATTTGCTGGAGAAAACTACTTCTGGACTGGAGACATTAATTGGAAAGGATTGGGAATATTTGCAAAAGATAACATTAAATTAGAGCTAATTGAAGGATTAAATGAAAAATTTAAAAACTTCATTGCTGTAAGAGTAAATGATAGCTTTAACTTATTGGCTGTTTGGGCAATGGCTAAAGATAAAGAAAAAGGCCTGAATGAATATGTTGAAATGATTCATGACTATTTTGATGCAAATACTGACCTATTTGATGGGAATCTTGTAATGTGCGGTGATTTCAACAGCAATGCAATATGGAATGACCTGCACAAAGCAAAAGACGGCGAAGGCAATGCTAAAGACCAGACAAATTTAAACAGAAAACTAAATAACAAAGGATTATTCAGTGCATATCATGAATTAACTGGAGAAAAACAAGGTAAAGAAACACAGCCCACATTTCACCAATCTTGGGATTTAGAAAAACCATATCACATAGATTATGTATATGCCGGTAAGGATGTGGTTACTGCTTTTCAAATTGGGGATGTTGATAAATGGATAGAATTCAGCGATCATATACCACTTACTTTTGAAATTAGAGTGGAATAACAATGAGAATCAATCCAGCTACTTAGAGAAAATGATTGAAAAATGCACCTCTTGAAGAAATCATCAAGAGATAGATTTATATGTGGAAATTCGCCGGTATGAAAAGGTAAAATACCAGAAGATGATGGACCCTAATCCTGAAGTTGTTTATATAATGAACAATGTTATCTATCAGAGGTATGTTACTTAATTATTTAAAAGGGGTTTGTCAATAAATCCTTAATTTGATAATTTTACTTATTTTTTCTATTTGACTATTAAATTATCCTCTATTTTCTTTTTATTCCTTTTAAAATT
>ONSJ01000035.1 GCA_900320515.1 uncultured Methanobrevibacter sp.
TGAGCTAGATTTAATATAATTGGTGGTATTATTGATTAAACTTGTAGTATTTGACTTAGATAACGTTATTATTGATGGTGAAGCAATAGATGAGATAGGTAAATTAGCAAATGTTGAAGATGACATAGCCGAAATCACTGAAAAGGCTATGCAAGGGGAAATTGACTTTGAAACTTCCATTAAAGACAGAGTACAACTTCTTGAAGGAACTTCCATTGAAGAAATCGAGAAGGTTGCTGAAGATCTTCCATTAATGCCTGGAGCTTGCGAAACTGTCAAATGTCTAAAAGATAAAGGTGTAGATGTAGCTATCATTAGTGGTAGTTTTGATGTAGTGGCTGATAAAGTATCTGATAAACTTGGCGTTGACACAGTTTATACAAATAGTTTCACAGTCGAAGATGGTAAATTAACTGGCGAAGTGACTGGTCCTCTCGTATCAGGTTCCAAACTTGACGTATTGAAAGACCATGTCGATGAAGCAGGAATTACTTTGGATGAAGTAGTTGCTGTTGGAGATGGCGCTAACGACATTTCCATGATCGAATCAGCAGGATGCGGAATTGCATTCAATGCAAAAGACTCCGTAAAGGAAATTGCTGATGTTGTAGTAGAAGAAAAAGACTTGTGCAAAGTCTTATCTGAAATCTGTAATCAATTAACCACTGATGATGCTGAAGAAGAAACTGTAGAAGAAGAAGTAGAAGCTCAAGAAGCTGAAGGCGATGCTGAAACCGAAGAAGAAGTTCAAGAAGTAGAAGCTGCTGAAGAGGAAACTGCTGAGGAAGAGGCTGAAGCTGAAGATGCAGAAGAAGATGCTGCTGAGGAAGAGGCTGAAGCTGAAGATGCAGAAGAAGATGCTGATGAAGAAGAAGCTCCTGCAGAAAAACCTGAATTTGTTCTTGCTGACACCATGGAAGGTGTAAGAAAACAAAAAGATGAAAAAGAAGCTGAAATCGCTAAAGTTGCTGAAGAAAGGGAAGAATTCAACAAGACCGCTCGTGAACAACGTAAAATAAGAGATGAATTAAACGCATCCTTAAAAGAAAACTTAAACAAAGCTATCGAATACAGAAACGAGCGTAATGAAATCAACAAAGAAGTTGAAGCTGCTAAGAAAGCTCGTAACGAAGCAAACAACAAAATCAAAAGTCTTGAATGGAATTCCGGTAAACGCAACAAAGTGAAAATCGAAAACGAAATCAAAAAGATTGATAAAATCATTGAAACTCGTGTTCTCGATATCAAAAAAGAAAATCAGCTTGTTAAAAACGCCAACGACTTAAGAAAACAGTTAATGGAAATTCATGAAGATGAATCCGTTAAGGCTGAAGCTGACGAGCTCAGGAAAAAATCCGAAGAGGAACATGAAAAAGTTATCGAACTTTCCGAAAAGGCTCAGGCAGCTCACGAAGAAATGCTTAAATACTTCAGAAAAACCGATGACATCAGAACTGCAGCTGACGAAGCACACAAAAACTTTGTCGAAGCACGCAGAAATGCATCCGCAAAACATGAAGAATTTAAAGATATCTTAAGTGACATCCATGTTATCAACAAAAAGTTAGGTTCCAACAAACCTAAACGCAGAAAATCCGATAACAAAGGATCTTCCGGCGGTAACAAAAACCGTGAAGAAAGACAAAGAGCTCAAGAAATCTTCGAAAAATTCAAACAAGGTGGAAAAGTCTCTACCGAAGAGATTTTACTCCTGCAAAAATATAATATAGGTTAAACTCGCTTTAACCTTACCATTTTCTTTTTTTTTAAGGTTTTAACATGGCAAAAGAAAAAATTGAAACCTGCTTTATCTGCGGCCAGAAGTTTGACATGAACAAGGCTGATTTGGCTTATTACCGTAACGGCAAATATCCGATCTGCGATTTCTGTGCTGATTTTTATAGATTTTATGGAGAAGATTTAACTCCTAAAAAAGAATAATTTTTTTTTAAATATTTTTTAATCATAATTATTGATTGAACAATTCAAAAAGCTTTCAATTAATGTTTAAGCGCAATTATACTTAATTGTCTATTATATTTTACAATTTTTAAAAAAATATTATATATTAAAAACAGACATCTGCTTCAGCTTCAGGTGAACCTTCAGAATTATACTACTGTCAGGAATACAACTTCTATTACGATTCTGACGGAGTTATTCACGGCGGTCAAAGTGACGGAGCCGACGCTTTCGAAACTTATATGTCATATAAGGATGCTGAACAAAGAGCTGCAGAAACCGGAAGCACCGACTTAGAATAGTTCTGCTATGAGTAGATTCATTAATAAATAAGGATTGGTAAAGCTTGTTTTTACAAATCCTTTTATTTTTACTTATTTTATGCTAATCATTGATTGGTTCATACTTTTTTTTCACTGATTTAATCAAGCTTTTCGGCAAGTTTGAGGGCCTCGTCGATTACCTGCCACATGTCGAAGTACTGATACATTCCGACCTGCTTCGAATATGTCTCAATTAAGCAGTTGCCAATTCGCTTTCTGTTTCTGGAATTCCGGTTAAATTGCTGGTAATTCTGTTGATATCAAAGATTTGGGTTTTATTGTGTACTGGAACGACTAATTCTGCTGTTAATTTAATGGATTCATCGGTAACGGTTGATTTAACAGTAATTTTTATCAGATTTTTGAAGTAACTTTTCTCCAAATGGAACAATTTGGATGCGTTCAGGAATTCAAATGCAACAGGATTTCCCTCTTTGTCTATGTCTAGAATCACATCATTGTCTAATTCAAGTGAAACTTCATATTCATACTCTTCAACACTATAAATGAATAATGAATCTCCTTGTCTGTCATAGTCATATGCTAATTTAGTTACCATTTATTTCACCCTTTTTGATCTGAAAGTTTCCATGACTGTTATGAATTTGATTGTTCTATTATCATTTATGCCAATGACTAATGATAAATCTTTACTTGGTTTTGTTAAATGTTCGAAGTATAATCTAAATTTATTATAATCTTGTTTTAAAATACCCATCAAAGGTTCATAAAGAAATGTTTCAAATATTAAACCTAAATCCGATATTCTTTGGATATTTCGTAGATTAAAATGTTTTGAATCAGGTAAGACTGATTCATCGCATTTGTTAATTATTTCAATTGCTTCTTCAATACTATAATCTCTCATATTATTTACCTCTTTCTTGTGAATTTGTTTTTTTCTATATCTTTAAGGAATTTCATTCAAATTAACACAGATTAGGTAAATATTATATTTGAAAGTATATAATCCTTGTTGAAGTCATTTCATTAAATTGCTTTCAGTTTGTAAAATTGCAGTCACTTTGTAATTCTTAAAAATGAATCAGGCGAATTTAATCAAGCTTTTCTGCAAGCTTGAGGGCCTCGTCGATTACCTGCCACATGTCGAAGTACTGATACATTCCAAGCCTTCCTCCGAAGATAACGTTGCCTTCGCTTTCGGCCAGGTCCTGGTATTTTTCAAACAATTTGGAGTTCTTCTCGTCATTCATCGGATAATAGGCCTCCTCTCCCCTTGACCAGGTTTTAGGATATTCCCTTGTGATTATGGTCTTTGGTGAGTCGGAGCCTTCGAAGTGCTTGTGCTCGATGATACGTGTGAAAGGGGTTTCAGCGTCGGTATAGTTTATGACGGCATTTCCCTGGTAGTTTTCCATATCGAGGGTTTCGAACTCAAAGTCAAGCCCACGGTATTCGAGCTCTCCGTAGCAGTAGTCGAAGTACTGGTCAATCATTCCTGTGAATATGATTTTGTCGGCCATGCCCATCCATTTGTCTCTGTCGTCGAAAAAGTCGGTGTTGAGCCTGACCTCAATGTCTTCAAGCATCTTTTCGATGATTGCGGTGTATCCGCCGATAGGTATTCCCTGGTAGAGGTCATTGAAGTAGTTGTTGTCGAATGTGTACCTTACGGGCAGTCTCTTTATGATGAATGCCGGAAGGTCCCTGCAGTTGCGTCCCCACTGCTTTTCGGTGTATCCCTTGACGAGCTTTTCATAGATGTCCTTTCCGATAAGGGATATTGCCTGCTCTTCAAGGTTTTTCGGGTTTTCAATCTTGAATTCGGCCTTCTGCTCCTCGATTTTTGCCTTTGCCTCCTGCGGGGTCTTCACTCCCCACATCTGGTAGAATGTGTTCATGTTGAAGGGCAGGTTGTAGAGTTCGCCCCTGTAGTTGGCCACAGGTGAGTTTGTGTAGCGGTTAAAATCGGCAAACTGGTTTATGTAGTTCCACACTTGTCTGTTGTTTGTATGGAAGATGTGTGCGCCGTATTTGTGGACGTTGATGTTTTCCGTTTTTTCAGTGTATACGTTTCCGCCGATGTGGTCCCTTTTTTCTATCACGAGACATTTTTTTCCTTTCTTGGTCATTTCATATGCTATAATTGAGCCGAAAAGGCCTGATCCGACAATCAAATAATCATAATTCATGTTAATTCTCCGGACTATATCTTTGTTTTTAATGCTATTTAAAATGATATTTGATTTCAAATGGTTCATGTCATGTTTTCAATTAAAAAGTTTTTTTAAATAGGAAGTACAAAATAGTATTATTATAATTTAAAAAACGTTTTTATAACATAAAATTTAAATTAAGTTAAGAGCTATCCTAACGTTTAAAAAATTATTTCACGTGATATTATGAGTAAAGTACATAGAACATTCACATCAGAATCAGTGACACAGGGACACCCTGACAAGGTTGCTGACATCATATCTGATGCAATATTGGATGCATACATGGCAGGAGACAAGAATTCCCATGTTGCATGTGAAACTTGCGTAACAACAGATTTCTGTATGGTATTCGGTGAGATTACCTCCAATACCGAGTTATCAAAGGAAGATATTGAAAAGATCATAAGGGATACTATCATTGAAATCGGCTATGACAAGCCTGAACTCGAATTTGACGGAAATACCTGTAAGGTTGCAAACAGGCTCCACGCACAGTCCCAGGACATCAACCAGGGCGTCGACAGGGGAGACGAGGAAACCGGTGCAGGAGACCAGGGTATGATGTTCGGGTTTGCAACAAACGAGACAGAATCACTCATGCCTTATCCGATTGATTTGGCCCGTAAACTTACCAATAAATTGACTGAATTGAGGGAAAGCGGAGAAATTCCTTATTTAAGGCCTGACGGAAAGGCACAGGTTTCAGTCAACTATGATGAGGATGGAAACGTCGTTTCACTTGACGCTGTTGTGCTGTCAACCCAGCATGACGAGACAGTTTCCGACGACCAGGAAACCCTTAAAAAAGACATCCGCGAAAAGCTCTTCAAGGCAGTCATACCTGAAGGCCTTATTACAGAGGATACAAAAGAGCACATCAATCCTACAGGCAAGTTCGAAATCGGAGGCCCTCACGGGGACGCAGGACTTACCGGACGTAAGATCATTGTCGACACCTACGGAGGATACGCACGCCACGGTGGAGGAGCATTTTCAGGAAAAGACTGCACCAAAGTGGACAGAAGCGCATGCTACATGGCAAGATACATCGCCAAAAACATCGTTGCAAGCGGACTTGCCGAAAAATGTGAAATTCAGCTCTCCTATGCAATAGGTGTTGCCGAACCTACATCCGTCATGGTGGACACCTTCGGAACCGCCGCAGACATCGGGGACGTTAAATTAGAACAGATCGTGCGCGACAACTTCAGGCTCACCCCGGACGGAATCATCGAGACCCTTGGCTTGAGGGACACCACCTACAAGCAGACCGCAAAATACGGTCACTTCGGTATCGAAGGCCTTCCTTGGGAGAAAACCGACAAGGTCGACGATTTGAAAAAATACATCAAATCTTAAAATCCTTTCAGGACTTGCTCTTTTTGAGCAGGTTCAACACTATTTTTTTTTAAATTAAATGCTTTATTTTAAAAAAAATGGAAAATAACTATGTTTCATTGGCATTCGATAGCCTGCCAAGTCATATCAAAGTTTTTCTCAAACATCAAATCAACATCATAATCCGGGAAAACCAACCAATAATATTGAATTCCCATATACAGGATATACAATGATTCCACAATGTTTTCAGTCGAGAAGTCCTGTCTGATTTCATTTTGCCTTTTGCCCTCTTCGACAAGGTCAGTTAAAAACATTTTAACATCGTTCCCGGTTTGTGAAACTATCTGGTTAACTCTTTCATGGGCATATCCCACTGAGGTTAAAAGAAGTATTACGCTATTATAATTGATTTTTTCGTTGATGCTTTCAATTTCCACACCGTTTATGTAATGATATAAAATGTAAAACAATGCATCATGGATTCTGTCCTTTGATGAACCTTCAAGGAGGATTTTATCAAAATCGATTTTAATATAATCCACCATATACTTTTGTAAAATTTCTTCAAATATGTCGTTTTTATCTGAAAAATGATAATATATGCCCCCGGTTGTCAGTCCAGTACAATTTCGAATTTCACTAATTGAAATGTCAATTGTGCCTTTCTCCAATATCAATTTTAGCGTTTTTTCAAGAATCAATTCTTTAGTATTCATCTAACCACATTGTTTTAATTATTCTCTGAACCTTATCTTTTCCCATTCCAAATTAAAATTATCTTCAAAGACTGAACTCATATCATAAATTAAATTTACTTCCCATCTATATTGAATTCCCATGTACATAAGAATTAATGATTCTGCAATATCTTCGCTTGAGAAGTCTTGTCGGATTTCCCCATTTTCTTGACCTTCCTTGATAATTTCAGTTAAAAATTCCCTTAATTCTTTTATGATACTTTGGCTAAGCTCCTCATTATTTTCATAAGCAAATCCATTTCCACTTAAAACCAACAATATGGATCTGTAGTCTATTTCATCATCAATAGATTCAATTGGGATTCCGGTTTCTTTTTGCTTAAAAATTTCAGCCATGACATTGTGGATTTTCTCTTTTGCATTTCCCTTTATCTGTCTGAGTTTGTCAAAATCAAATTTATAATAGTTTATAAAATATCTTTCAGTAATTTCATTATATATCTCTTCTTTATTTGAAAAATGATGGTATATTCCACCGATAGCAATTCCTGATGCATTACTGATTTGTCTAATTGAAATAATGGAGTTTTGCTTTTCAATCATTAATTTTAAAGTCGTTTCTAAAATTAATTGTTTTGTATTCATCATTTAATATTTTATATTTTTTACTTATTAAATGATGTAGAGAACGAACGTTCTGTTATGATAAAAATAGATATGGGGACGAGCGTTCTGTTATATTGGAAAATACAAATTAAACTCATATTTTTGTTCATTAAAACAACAAAAATTTTATATAACTATAAAAGGAACAATATTTGTGTTTTTTCTATATATTTAATTTTATTTTAAATAATTATAATTTTATTTATTTTTTTTAATCATAATTTTAGTTTTTGTATATAAATATCGTATCAATAATGTAAATTCATAGAAAAAATTTCCACTTTACATTCGCCAAAAGATAGTAATTCATATATATTAGTTAAAAATAAAGATTATAGTATAATAAAGGATGTATGCTCTTTAAAAAGCATATAATTAACCGAACTTTCGTTCTGTTAATTACTTTATTAAAATATGAGGTATTTTAAAAATGAAGAAAAAAAGGATAGGAATATTGCTGATAATATCCCTTGTAATGATCATGAGTGCCAGTGCAATTTCGGCAGCTGATGCGAATGATACATCGCTAGGAGAAGTCAGCGATACATATATAGAAACAACGTCTATTGCTTATGAGCAAGAAGACAATGCCACTCCAGTTTATCAGAGTGAAAGTGTCAATGACGTTGAAGAAATAAGTGAAAGCGATACTTCAATAGAAGTATCAAATCAGAAAGAGGTGAAAGCAACTTCTAGTGCAAAAGGAGAATTGCTTTCCGCTTCAAACGATGATGTGCTTAGAGCCGACACAGATTGTTTTTACTATGTTGAGGCAGGTACATGGCACACTGATTTACGTGATGCTATGGATGAAATCGCAGGCAGCGATACCCAAAAAGGAACAATATTGGCTAAAGGCGGTACGTACACTGAACGTGACGCTACAACTGATGGGGACATATATATTCATTTTTCAGATGCGGCGACAATAACAATAAGACCGTTTGATGGTGAACAGGTTATTTTCGACGGAAGTAATACTAATTACCTGTTTTGGTTTGAAAATGCTAACTGTAAAATTACATTCAATGACATATCCTTCACAAAAGGGAAAGCAACAAAAGATGGTGGAGCTATTGAAATTTCCGAAGGACAATTGACATTGAACAACTGTGTACTGACTGGTAATGAGGGAGGCCGTTATGGTGGAGCCATAAGTGTGTCCGATGGAGGTTCATTTATAGCCAACAATTGTGTGTTCACAAATAACAAGGCAGCTGATAGTGGTGGAGCCATTTCCTGTGAGGATGATGGTAGTGTTACACTTAATTCTTGTTATTTTGAGGGCAATAAAGTGGGTAACGATGAAGACGGTTACGAAGAAAACGATTTTGGAGATGAAGACGAGGGCGCATCTGGAAGTTGGGAGTTTAATGATTGTAGATTTAAAGGACATGGTTCCATTGGTTGGAAACTTGATGCTCCTTCTAAATCAATCACAATAACCCCTGTGGTTGAAGATGATGTAAACTATACTGTTTTATATTTAAATGGTGAAGAGTATAAAAGGTTACTTTGCGATAATCTCAATCCTGCAACTTTCGAGGACTTGGACGCTGGAACTTATACAGTTTACATGATGAAAGGATGGGAAAAAAGATACTCATATCCTGGAAATACTTTTACAATTGTAGAACCTAATTTTGTTTTGACTATTGGTGAAAATATTACAGTATTTGAAACTTTAAAAGATGCAGTAAACGCTATTCCATTTGGTGGAACTGGTGAAATTGCTGTTGAAGAAGGAACTTGGACTGGAAGTAATAATTTTAATGTGGATATTGTAAATAAAATAGTTACAATCAGCCCTAAATTAGATATTACTGGATTGGCTGAAGATGTCATCTTTTCATCAGATTCTCAAAATTATTTGTTCTCTGTTGGTTCTAATGGGGAACTTCACATGGAAGATATAACTGTAATCGGCAAATTTATAGATGCTGCATTAAAATTCAATACTGCTGCAGAATGTACCATTAAAGATTGTATATTTAACAACACTGTTAATTCCGAAGATGAACCGGGAACTCCTATTAAGGCAGAAAATTCAAACTTAGGACTTTATGGATGTACTTTTGAATCAAATGGTCAATCACTTTTCAAAAACACTATTGCAAATATATATGATTGTACTTTCGATTCCAATCAAGGCATTAATGGTGGAGCAATCAATGCAGATTCCTCCTCAACTTTAAATGTCACCAGCTCAGAATTTACCACTAATGTGGCTACTGGTGAAGGTGGAGCAATATATGCCAGCAACCTTGAAGTCCATGACACTTTATTTATGGGAAATATTGCTGAAATTGGAGGGGCTATTTATATAACTGACCTCACAGACAGTCTCATAAATATGACTGAGTGTGTTTTCGATACCAATGTTGCAACCACTTACAGAAACATATACTCTGAATCAATCACAAGAAAAATCAATTTAGAAGATAATGAATTTGATTTGAACTTAACAATAAATGTAAAAGACAGCGTCTATGGTGTTGAATATATCTTTGATGGTATTTTTGATTGGGGATCCAATTTGAATAACAACTATACCTTTTTATCAGGACTTTTAGATGATGGCATTATTGGGGATGTAGTTACAATTGAAGATAATAAATTCAATATGAGTATGGGATTACTTTCCGGAGGAACACATGAAATCGATATGTCCGGAAGTGATACACAATCCGACAGTAATGATCATTTCTATGGACATAACTATTACTCCGATATAAATGGAAACGAATTCTATTTGGATAATTACCCATATGCAAAAATATTTATTGAAAGAGCTAAAATAATAATGAAACTTGAAGTAAAAGATGTGTTAATACCTGAAATACCTGTTTTAAATGTTTATGCAAATTGGGATAAAACTTTCACAATTTTCATTGGAAACACACAATATCAGGTTGAAGTTGTAGACGGTAAAGGCAGTGTACAATTGACTGGCCTTGATTTAGGTAATTATACAGTCCTTGGTATGAGCGGTAGTGATGAGAACTTCACTCTTGCATTGAATTTCACAACATTTTCAGTAAGCAAAACCTACAGCAACTTCGTTGTAGTGAGCACAAATGCTGAATATGATACTTTAAAAGAGGCTATCGTAAATTCCAATGATGGAGATACAATTTTCATTAAAAAAGGAACTTATAGTGAAACCGGAATTGTAATATCCAATAAGACTTTAGACCTCATTGCATTGGAAGGTGCAGTCTTTGATGCCCAAGGCCATGACGGCAATTTCATTATAGTTCAGGAAACCTCTGAAGTCACCATATGCGGAATAACATTCAAAGGAATCCGCAACAGAAACACCAATTATGGAGCTATAGTCAATCATGGAGATCTTACAGTGGATTCATGTAACTTTACTAACAATATGATTACTAAGACATCATTTGCCGAAAATGGTGGAGCAGCTATATTCAGTGACGGGGAATCATTAGAAATTGAGAACTGTAATTTCATAAACAACGTCGCTCCTTTAAAAGCAAGCACTGCAGCAGTCACATCACTAGGTTATAGTGATGTTTCAATCACATCTTCCAAATTCATTAATAACACTGCACGTGAAGGCGGAGCATTGCACTTCAAAAACTTAATTCAAATTGAACCAGCAGTTGCTTCATGTGACTTTGAACAGAATACTGCTGTTAAAGGATCTGCAATATATGTCGGAAATAACTCAATATATGTGAGTGTCTCATTATCCGAATTCATTAAAAACGACATCAAAAATGAGATGGGCGAAGATGCAGAACTTGAAGGTGGAGTAATATATGTTAATGCAAACGATGCTGAAGTAACCTTTAATATTGACAAATCCAACTTTGAAAGCAACTCCAACAAGGATGTAAATGGTGGAGTCATATGCCTTGACGGAATTTCAAACGCAAACATCGACACCTGTACTTTCAACAACAATAAAGGTAAAATGGGTTCTGTTATTTTAATGAAAAACCCTAATAATGAAAAGCTCAGGTTATTTATTGACAACAGTCTCATTATGAACAACGAAGCAACAATTGGAGCTATTGCAACATCTCCTAAAGTTACAGCATTCATTGACGGTTGTGTTCTTGCAAATAACACCGGTGAATACAGAAATATTTACAGCAATGGATTTACCGTAGCTCATGATACCATTTTTGATGTTAAAAATGTTGAATTAAAAGCATTGAATGTTAAATACGGTGAAAGCTCAATAATCAGCGGTACAGCGGATATTGGTGCTAATATCTATGCTGCAGCTAATTTAACAGTCGCTGGTGAAAACGTCACTGTAGAAATCAAAGACAATGCATTCACCTATAATACAGACATATTGAATCCGGGCAAATATCATGCTGTTTTAAACGGTATTGTAGATTACAATGAAAATGCATATCATATGGACAGCATTACTAAAATGTTCAAAGTCAAAAGTGCAAGCTTTGATTTGAATGTTTCCGTTGACAATATCACATATGGTGAAACCATAAAAGTCACTGAAACACTACCTGCAAATGCTATTGGTACAATAACCTACCAATTGAATGGAGTATATTATACAAAAGAAGAACTTGAGTCATTGAAATTAGATGCAGGAAAATACACTCTTGTAGCATTATATAATGACGAAGCTTTCGAATCCACATATTCCATTATCGATTTTGAAGTGAAAAAGGCCAATCCAACCATATCTGTAGCGGATGTGGAAGTTGGATCTGACGAAAACATTACTGTAAACATTGAAACAAATGTTCCATCAATCTACACAATAGAAATTGGTGACTACAAACTCATCACATTAATCAACGGCAGCAAGTCCATTGATGTGGATAAGACATTTGCTCCTGGAACTTACACAATCAAGGTCACTTCACAGGAACGTGTAAACTACTTATCAGGTTCTGCTGAGGCCACTTTGAATGTCAAAGGCGGATCATCACTTGGCACTACCAGCAATGTTCTCGGCCAATCCTCAATTGAGGAAGTAGATGACGAAAACGTTAATAATTTCAATTGGAATTCCCATGATGATCTTCTTATTGCCTCAAACAATGACCTACTTGGTGATGAAGATTCCATTTTCGATGACTATGAAGAAACTGGCAACTTCATATACCAAGAGGATGAAGATGACGATGACCCCCAATATTTCGACACCCTAGCAGATGCAATCGACGAAGCTTCACTAATGGGCGGTATCATTACAGTTAGAGGTGGAACCTATAAAGGAGAAGACTTCCGTGGCATTGACATTGAAGGAGAATTAGAAATAACAATTAGAGCTTATAAAGATGAAGAGGTTATCTTTGACTGTGAAGGTGAAGATTACTTCCTGCATTTAACATATGATACTGAGGTGGAATGGATTGAAACAGTACCTCCTATTCCAGTTCCATATAATACCGAAGGTCCTACAATTACACTTGAAAACATTACAGTAATTAATGGATACAACTCTGAAGGTGGAGCTATTGAACTGGTTGCAGGTACCTTGACCATGACTAACTGTAATTTCTACAATAACATTGCTGAAGATTATGGTGGAGCAATATGTATCGGTTCAATGAATTCAGACCAGGATGCAACCCTCATTGCATTAAACTGTACATTTATAGGCAATATTGCAGGTGAAGAAGGTGGAGCAATCTATATTGAGGCTGATCTCGAACAAGACTCATCAGCAACATTCGGCTTCTGTACCTTTTTAGATAACTTCCAGGGAGAAGGGGAAAACCGTAAGATGAATTACTTTGCAGGCCCTGAAGTTGAAGAAATAACCAGCAAATATTGTGTCTTCAATGGTACTGGTGAACTATACAGTGTTGTTATTGATAAAATCAATCAGACAGTCACAATTAACGGTACTACCCTAGATCAATTTGATTCAGTTGTTTTAATGTACTTCGATGAAGCACCTTTATACACAGTGTATAATAACGGGTCCCAGAATTTCTACATCACTTTTGAAGAAGTGTTGGGAGGTAACTATACAGTAGGTCTAATGAATGATCACAACTTCAATACATATCTCTTTGGGTATAAATTTGAAATGATTAATGCGAATTTCATCATATCAGAGGATGAAGTGTATGAAAACTTAACCGATGCTATTGATGCAGTTGTGGAAAATGGCATTATTTATGCAAATCATAATTACCATATTGAGGAGAATATGGAAATAGAAATCAGCAAATCCTTCACTCTTAAAAATTTCAGAGACCGTATTGTTATTTTCGATGGAAACAGTACAAACTGGTTCTTTACAGTGAATGAAGGATACAATGTTGTGTTTGAAGGCATAAACTTTACCGATGGAAGCATAAAAACCAATGCGGCATTTGAAAATAATGGTAATTTAATATTTAAAAACTGTATATTCACTGATTTTGAAACCGAAGCAATAATATACAATACTGGTTTATTGAACATATTAAACAGTGAATTTTCCGACAATTCAGTTAACAATGCAATTGTTTTAAATGAAGGAGGATTATTCGTCGATTCAACTGTATTTGCAAGCAATATCATTAATGCTAATTCCGTAATATTCAACAATGGAATTGCAGACATTACCTCCTCTAATTTCACAGAAAACATTAATTATGGAAATGGCGGTGCAATATACAGCACAAATTCATTATACATTAACAACAGTGTTTTCACAGAAAATGAAGGTATTAATGGTGGAGCAGTTTACAGTACAGGAACATTACAAGTTTTAAACTCCACTTTTGAAGACAACACTGCAAACGGATATGGTGGAGCAATATACAGTGAAAATGAATTAGAAGTCTTTAATTCAACATTCACCGGAGGATTTGCAGAAATTGACGGTGGTGCTATTTACAACAATAATATTGCTACTGTGAATAATTCAACATTCATTGCCAATGACGCAAGCGGTAAAGGTGGAGGGATTTATAACAACAGAACTTTAAAACTTACAGAATCCGTCTTTGGAATTAACACTGCGGACGAATTTGCAAACATATACAATGCTGGAGATATTCAATTCAGTGAAAACGTATTTGATTTCTATGATGTGATATTGCACATACCTGATGGTGAATACGGTGTCCCTGTAATAATTACCGGTACCCTTGACCCTCAATTCAACATTGATCTTCAACTTGTATTACCTGGATTTGTCAACAATACTGATGCAACAGTCGACATTACAGAAGGCATATTTGAACACAATGTAGGAGTCATGCCAAAAGGCATTTATGACGTCATATTAAATGAAATCATTTATGACAGCAACGGCAACATCTATCATGGTGAAGCAGTAATTGACAGGCTCATCATCCATAAGGCAAATGTATACATCAATCTTACTGTTGAAGACATTGTCCTTAGGGAGGCATTAGTGGATGCACCTGTTTTAAAAATCAATGCAAGCAAAGACGGAATCATCAACCTTCTATTCAATAACAAGTTTTTAACTGTCAACATTACTGATGGTTATGGTGAAAAAACCTTGGAAAGTGTTGGAGAAGGAAACTACACTGTATTTGCAGTTCGTGAAGGTGATGAAAACTATAATGATGCAGTGAACACAACCACATTCAAAGTCACTGATTATGAAGGCAATTTCATTGTCAACAGTACTGGTAAAAAATTCGACACATTACGTGAAGCTATCGCTGATGCTTCAGATGATGACATCATTTATGTAAACGAAGGAAATTATACTGGTCCTGGCAATTTCGGAATTCTAATTAGAGATAAGAAATTAACTATTACTGCACTTGGAGATGTTGTTTTTGATGCAAATTCATCAGATTATTACTTTATTACTATTTATCCAAATTCCGATGTTACCCTAGAAGATATTGTAATCACAGGTTTTAATACTGATGATTCAATTATTTATAATGAAGGTAATGTGACTGTTAACGGATGTAAATTTATCAATAACACTTTAAGTAGCGGTTCAGATAAAGCCGTTATCTACAATAAAGGAAATTTAACCATTGTTGAATCTGGATTTAATGACAATATTCTTGACTCTCCTATAGTTTATAGTAGTCTTAAATCAAGCAATGTCATTATTAACGAATCAACATTTGAGAACAACACAAACAGTCCGGGAAACATGATTTTAATAAGAAATGCAGATTCAGTAAAAATCATATCAACTGAATTTGTTGAAAACAGATTAGCGGAAAATATCATTGATGTTATAGGCTGTGGAAATGTTCTCATTAATTCTGCATTTATCAATAACACTGAAGGTGCAAATGTTATTCATGCAAGCGGAAATTCCAATCTACTCATTGAAGATTCAATATTCACATCCAATACCATGGATCGTGATGTGATCCAAACAATAGATAATAAACAATCCATTATTTCAGGTTGTACATTCACAGATAATGCTGTTGAAAATGTTATTAAAATTAATGACAAAAACATATCTGTTCTTGAATCCACATTTACAGCCAACACACTTTCAGAAAACGGTGCATTATACATTGGAACAAATATAAATGCAACTGTCGATAACTGTGTATTTTCAGACAATAACGCAGGCAGTTACAGAAACATCTATAGTGATAACCCTAATGTAAAAATTACCAATACTGTGTTTGATGCAATGAATGTTGATTTCAGTGTTTATGACATTGACTACGGACAAAATGAAACAATTAAAGGTACTATTGATATCGGTACAAACCTCAACTTCACTGCTAATTTGGTCATTAACGGTAAAACTTATTCAGTAAACGTAACTGACAATAAGTTCACCCACAATGTAAAACGTCCTAGCGCTGGAGACCATACTGTAGTATTGAATGCAGAAGACAGTAATTCAAACAGCTACACTTTTGATAAAATAACTAAAATATTCACTGTCAACCAAATAGAACAGCTATTAAACGTTACAATTAAAGACATTAATTATGGTGAGAAATTAAATGTTACCATAATCGCCAATAAACCTAACAATGTTGTCTTTGAATTGAACGGCAAGACCTACACTAATGAGACTCTGCAAAATCTCACATTGGCTGCTGGTGATTATTTAATTGTTGCAAAATCTAGCGGAGATAAAAACTACCTTCCAGCTACTGCATTCGTTCATGTGAAAGTTCACAAGATTGCACCTGTCATTACAGTCAGTGATGTTGAAGTTAACTATGGCAATGAAATTAAAGTGGATGTAAGTGCCAATGCTCCTGATTATTACACCGTATTCATAGGTGATGAATCAGTGACCTTACCTGTTGAAGACCAAGCAACATTCACATTCAACGGTACACTCTTCAAGCCAGGCACTTATGAAATCAAAGCTTATGTGTTTGAAAGTGAAAATTATACCGAAGCATATGCAAACGCCACTTTAACAGTCAATAAATCTGATGATGGATTCTTCAGTTTATCAAACGATGTGATTGGTTATGGTGAAAATGCAACCATTAGAGTAACTGCTCCTGTCAATGCATATGGAAACATTACATACACTGTATATCAAAACGAGGGAGTAGTTTACACTATCAAACAATCATGTCTTGAAGACCTTGTTGTCCCTAACTTGAAACTAGGAACCTACATTGTCACAGGTACTTTTGAAGGCGACTCCTACTACACTAACAAGTCCAAAGTCAATTCCAGTGAAATAACCGTGACCAAAGGCGAACCAACTATTGACATCGACCTTGAAAACATAACTGGCAGCACACCTTCAATAACCGTGAGATTACCTGCGGATGCCACTGGAAATGTAACTCTCTATGTAAATGGCCAAGTGATACAAGTCGTTAACGTGACCAACGGCAGTGCAGTTGTCAACGTTACAGGCTTAAAACCGGGTAATAATACTGTTACTGTTGTCTACAGCGGTGACGGTAATTACAGTTCAGTCAATAAGTCAGCTGTCGTCAAGAACAATGCTTCAATTATTTCTTCTGACATGACCAGAGGTTATAATAGTGGCTTGGATTACACCGCAACATTATTTGATGCAGAAGGATTCCCACTTGCAAATGAAAAGGTAACCGTTAAGGTGGATACAAACACATACACTGTCCAAACCGATTCAAATGGTGTCTTGAGATTAAACAATAAATTATCTGTCGGAAATCATGCTATTGTCATTATTAATCCGGTAACTGGCGAATATAAATTGAATAATTTAAATATAGCTGCAAGGATTACAGGCAATAAGGACGTGAAAATCTTCTTTGCTGACAATTCCAAATATACTGTTAGAATTGTTGGTGACGACGGCAATTACGTTGGAGCAGGCGAAGTTGTTAAAATGAATGTTGGAGGTAAAACCTACTCTGTTAAAACAGATGCAAATGGTTATGCTACCCTTAAATTAAGTTTAAAAGTTAAAAAACACACTATTACTATAACATACAAAGGATTTACCACTAAAAATACAGTGACTGTTAAATCTGTTGTGAAACCTCTTAAAAAGTTAGTGAAACTTAATAAGAAATCTAAAAGTAAAGCTAAAAAGACAACAAAAGCTAAAAAGAAATCTAAATATCTTAAAATCAAAGTTAAACTCAAAGGCAAAAAAGTCCTTAAGAAGAAAAGAGTTTACATGAAATTTAAGGGTAAAACATACAAGGCAAAAACCAATAAGAAAGGAATTGCAACATTCAAAGTACCTAAAAAAGTTACCAAAAAACTTAAGAAAGGTAAAAAATACAAAGCAACCTTTACCTACAAGGTAAAAGCAAACGGAAAAACACTTAAAAACACAGCTAAATGCTATGTTAAAAGATACAGATAAAACACAAAATTTTAGAGGATTTTCAATCCTCACATTTTCTCTTTTTTTTCAAAATCACTTGATTGGGCAGATATACTTATTTTAAACCCAAAAGCATCACTAAAAATCAGTTAAATTATAATTTCAAATCCAATTAAAAAAAAGAAGGGTTGGGATAATTTAGTCGTTTGCTAAATTATCGAAGTATCCCTGGATGAAGACAACAGGTGTTCCCTTGTCTCCGGAACCGCTTGTCAAATCACAAAGTGAACCGATCAAATCAGTCAATACTCTAGGTGTGGTTCCTTCGGTAATCATCTGTCCCATGAGGTTTTCGGCCTTTTTCCTGATTTCATCGACAATTGCCTCTTTGAGCTCATCACCTTTAAGGTCTGCGAACTTGTTGTCGGATACGTATTTGAGCTTGATTTCATTCGGATATCCCACGAGTCCACTGGTATGTGCTGGTGAAACGACCGGATCTGCCAGTTCCCAGATCTTTCCGACAGGGTCCTTGAACGCTCCGTCACCGTAGACCATGACTTCAATCTGCTTTCCGGTAAGTTCAATAAGCCTTCTCTGGACCTCTTCAACCAGTGCCTGACCGGTTTTAGGGAAGAGCTTCAGCTTTTCCTCGGTTGCCTTGTTTGAACCTAAAAGTCCGTAGTCTGGATTGCAGCCTGAACCGTCGACAGGTTCTGTCAGCACCTGGTAAAGCCCGTAGACGTTTGCGCCTTCGCCTTTAAGCAATGCTGTGCTCTTTTCCCTTGTGTGGATGTCACAGGTCAGGACATCATTTGTGTAGTCAAGGATTGTCCTGATGTCGTTTGAGAATACAAATTCGACTTCACAGTCCTCGCTTTCAATCAAATCACGGTAGAAGTCGACCATGTTTATTCCGGTGAAGGGATGAATCCATGATCCGAAAGTTTTTCTGTATTCCTCTTCTGAAATGACGCTTGCAAGGTCATATTCGCTTTTGTCAAGGATGTTTTCATCCATTATTCCGTTTCCAACCTCATCTGACGGGAATGATGACAGCAATGTGATTTTGTCCATTCCCCTTGCGATACCCTTGAGGATGATAGAAAATCGGTTTCTGCTTAAAATCGGATTGACGACTCCGATGTTTTTGGACGGGAACTTTTTCTCGAGGTCCTTTGCAACGTCATCCACGGTGACATAATTTCCTTCTGAAATTCCAACAACCGCTTCTGTGATTGCAACAATGTCCTTGTCACCGAATTCGAATCCTTCGCTTTCCTTTGCGGCCATCAGTGAATCAACGACGATGGAGGCCAAATCATCGTCCTTTTTGATAATCGGTGTTCTTATTCCGCGTACTACTGTACCAACACATCTCATATATAATTACTCCTATGGATTTAATAACCCATTTATTTTATATTTTTTTTAT
>ONSJ01000037.1 GCA_900320515.1 uncultured Methanobrevibacter sp.
TTCGGTATCAGGTTCGTGGTCAATACATAATTGAGCGTTTTTCATGGAGTACATACAACATACTCTGGAACAGTATGGTTTACCGATTTGTTCATCTCTGGAACCGACACAGTGGATAAATGCTACACGTTTAGGTTCGATACCGTCGGAAGGTTTTACAACGTGTCCTCCGGTAGGACCGGATGCGTTAATCATCCTTTCAATTTCCATAGCAGTGATTACGTTTGAGAAACGGCCGTATCCGTATTGGTAGATTCCGGATGGGTCGAATGGGTCGTAACCGATTGCAGCAACAATAGTACCAACTTCTAATTCAATTTCTTCAGGTTGTTGGTTGTGGTCGATAGCTTCTGGTCCACATGCTTGTACACATAAGTTACATTCGATACAGTAGTCTTTATCGATGGTTGCACATAATGGTACAGCTTGAGGGAATGGGATGTATGCTGCTTTTACCATACCGACACCTTCGTCGTAGTAGTTAGGTATTTCGATAGGACAAGCTTCTTGACAGGATCCACATCCAGTACATAATGATTCGTCCACATATCTTGGTTTTTTCTCAACTTTTACGTTGAAGTTTCCGATGTATCCGTCAACTTCAGTTACTTCTGCGTAGGAAATTAATTCGATGTTTTCGTGTTTGAAAGCGTCTACCATCTTAGGTGCTAAAATACACATTGAACAGTCGAGAGTAGGGAAGGTTTTATCTAATTGTCCCATACGTCCACCGATGGTTGGGTTTCTTTCTACCATGTAGGTTTTGAAGCCCATGTCACCTAAGTCTAATGCGGTTTGGATACCAGCTACTCCACCACCGATAACTAAAGCGGTGTTGTTTACATCTACTTTAGTAGCTTCTAATGGTTCGAGTAATCTTGCTTTAGCAACAGCCATACGTGTTAAGTCTTTAGCTTTGCTGGTAGCTTCTTCTGGTAAGTCCATGTGTACCCAGGAGTCTTGTTCCCTTAAGTTAGCAAATTCAAATAAGAACTTGTTTAATCCAGCTTCTTCTACACATCTACGGAAAGTAGGTTCGTGAAGACGAGGGGAACATGCTGCTACAACAATTCTGTTTAAGTTTTTCTCTTTGATGTCCTCTTGGATCATAGCTTGTCCAGGGTCGGAACACATGTATTTGTAGTCAGTTGCGTAGACAACGTTAGGAAGTGTCTTTGCATATTCTGCTACTTCAGGACAGTCGACTACTCCACCAATGTTTACACCACAGTGACAGACGTAAACACCTATCCTTAATTCTTCGTTATTATCTATTTTTTCTTCTGCCATATTAATTCACCTTGTACAAGTCGTGAAAAATATCTAATATATATAAAAAATTGCAATTTAAAAACAGTTGTAAAAATTTTTACATAGTATTAGATATATTAATGTAGTAAATACACATATATAAAGCTATTCATAAAACTCTTGGAGTAAAGTTTATATATTAGAAACTGAAATCTCTTTAAAAATAGCTTTAAACTTTAAATCAAAGTTTTTTATATGATATTAATCCAAATAAAGCATGATTTTTATTTTTTGATGAAATAAAAAATTTAGGTTAAGATAAATTTTCAATTTTTTATTATAAAATCATGATTATTATTGGAAGTGTAATCAAAGAGATTACAGTGTTGATTAATATGCAGTCTGAAGTCATTTCATAGTCAAGTTTGTATGTTATTGCCAGAAGCAATGACATCATTCCTGAAGGCATGGCGGCTTCGACAATGGAAATCTTAAACTGAAGATCTATCAGGCCCAGCTGGGATGCTACAACGAAAGCGACCAATGGGAAAAATGCCAATTTCATTATTGATGTGAATATTATCATTGATTTGCTTCTTCTGATTGCTGAAAAGTCTATTGACAAGCCCAATGCAATCATGATTAAAGGAATTGCTCCCTGTCCCAGATAATTAACGGTATTGTCTATTACAGGACCTATCGGGATATTCACCAGATTAAAAATCAAACCTAAAACAACTGCCCACAATGGCGGGAAAAATGCGATTTTTCTAACTGCTGTTTTGACGGTTCCTCCAAATTTCAATATCAAAACAAATGACAATATTAAAAAGATGAATGATGTGGCAATATCACAAAAAATCGCCCTTAAAAAACCTTCCTGAGCAAATATTCCTAAAGTAACGGGATAACCCATAAATCCGGTATTGGCAATCATTACAGTGACTAAAACACTCCATAATGTAATGTCATCCAAATTCAACCGCCTTAAAATGAAATATGCGACGATGCCGGTCACAAATGATGAAGCCAAAATAACAAATGGTAAAATTCCCAGTTGGGAAATTAAGGATAAATCTGCAGAGTATAATGCATGAAAAATCATGCAGGGCAGTAAAATGTACATTACTATTTTATTGAATGGATCAATGTCCTTTTCACTTAAAAAATCGATTCTTTTAAGGAAATATCCAAGTCCAATCATTATGATGATTGATAAAATAGTAACTTCAATTTGATTCATAAGATAATATTGGTAAAAAAGAGTATAAAAAAGTTACGAAAAAAAAGAAAAATAAAATTAGCTAACGATACCTTCGCTAGTAATTTTAAATACGCATTCACCTTCAGGCAAATGAGGGGAATCCACTAAACGTGCAATTCTTTTACCGGCTAAACCTTTTTTGAGCCAGATTCTGTAGGTGGAAGCGTGTCCTAAAACGTGTCCACCAATAGCTTTGGTAGGACTTCCGAAGAAGGAATCAGGTTTAGCTTGAACTTGGTTAGTTAGGAATACTGCAACATTGTAAGTGTTAGCAATTTGTTGAAGTGAATGTAAATGCTGGTTTAACTTTTGTTGCCTTACGGCCAAAGATTCCCTTCCAACATATTCGGCCCTGAAGTGAGCCATTAATGAATCAACAATGACAAGTCTTACATTAGCGCCACTTTGGATAAGCTCATTAATTTTATCGACCATCAAAATTTGGTGAGCTGAGTTGAATGCACGTGCAACATGAATTCTGCTTAAAACTTCTTCATTGTCTAATTCAAAACCTTCAGCGATTTGTCTAATCCTTTCTGGACGGAAAGTGTTTTCAGTATCAACGAATACACATTCACCATCTAGACCGCCGAGTTCTTCTGGCAATTGAACAGTAACTGCCAATTCATGGGAAATTTGACTTTTACCAGATCCGAATTCACCGAAAACTTCAGTGATGGATTGGGTTTCGATTCCACCGCCTATTAAATCATTGAATTCTTGGCTTCCAACAGTAATGTGTCCAACATCTTTTCTTCTTTCATCTACTTCCAATGCTGTTTCAAAAGTTATGTTTTCAGCTCTACGAGCAGCTTCAATAACTTTTTCTGCAACACCTTCACCGATTTCGGCTTTTACTGATAATTCCTTAGGAGTAGCTGTAGCTAATCTCATCATATCAGCGAAACCTGCATCTTTTAATTTTTCTGCTGTTTTTTCTCCAACACCTGGTAAATCACTTAATTCGACCATAATTATCATTCCTTAAATTTATTTTCTAATAATATTTTTTCAAAAGTTTTTTAGGGTTTAACCTATATTCTTCAGAATATTCATTAAAACTAACATTAGCAATAATTTCAATTGTCATGTTAACTAAATCTTCAATTTTATCTTCAATACCTAATGCTTCATCTTCTATAAGTGAAACAACTTCCTCCTGACTCATATCAATAAGTTCTTCTGCTAAATTACCAAAGAAAGTAACTGAAATCTCACCTGTATCATCTTCCACTCTTGTTGGAATCATAAGAGTGTATTTAGGTTCATCAAAGGTATGGCCACAATTGTCACAAATGTATTCGTCTTCAGACTCTTCTACACTTTCACGACAGTTTGGGCATTTTTTAAGTAAGATCTTATCAGGGAATACCTCTTTTATTGTAGCGGTAATATGAACATTAGTATCGTCTTCTGTTAATGATTCAATTGATTTTGCAACAAATATTGATTCCATTAACTCGTCTTGAGATGGCAACTCTTCCAATTCTTTTTCACTAGGTTCCAGGACAGTTGTTCCGCCGGATACGGTAGCTTGAAGACGGTTATCCATATCTAGTGATAAGCGAGGATTTTGCAATTTGAGAGGTTGGCCCATTTCCAAATCCATATTAGCATCCTTGTCCCATAACACCACTCTAATAGAACCGGTATCATCTGCAATTTCAATATTTCTAACGGATCCTGTATCACCGTTGTCCCTGTCAAAGTTACGTATTTCATTCAATTCGATTACTCTTCCGACGATGACGGTATCTTCTTCATCTTCATCCAAGTCTTCAATTTTCTTATAATCATAAATCGCCTTTTCCAATGTGGCAAGTTCTGGAATAAACATTGCGGATGCTTGTTCTTCTGACAATCTAATGATTCTGGAACCTCCTCCAATGTTTAAATCAACACTGTACATGCCAAGTCTGGTTCTTGCATTTTCAATTCTGTATGCTTCACCAACTGCATAATCTCCTTCAGCCTTTTCATTCCAGAAGGATAATCTTACCTTACCGGATTCATCGGCAAAGAGTGCTGAGCGAACAATTCCTACGGTGGAATCGTCCCTTTGGAATTCTCTTGGATCTTCTAATGACAATATTCTTCCGATAATGTCTATCTCAACGCCATCCTCATCATAGTCAAATTGGATTTGTCCAATTGAAACAGGATGTAATTCATTTCTGATTCCATCCAATTCATCTAATTTTTCTATAGGCAAGTTTTCAGGATTGACAGTAATTTGAGTGTTGAAATTGGTGTTCATTGAGTATTGGCTTTGAGTGTATTCGTCAAAGCGAACATCACCGCCGATGACTTTAATGAAATCACCCTTATTAATCGCAATATTGGTGTCATCGCCCCAAACGGTCACTCTTATCTCACCGGTTGAATCTCTGACATCAAAGTTTCTTAATTTACCTTCGGTATTATCGGTTTTCCTTGTAAAGACTCTGATATCCTGGAGTCTTGAAACAACACCGATGATTGAAACATCCCTCTGTTCGCTTAAGTCACCGATTGGCAAGAATTCCTGTTGAATTTCGGGAACGTCATAATCCCCTTTAATGATTCTTCCATCCCAATGTGTTAATGAGATTTCATTTTCACCGTCACGGTTTGGCCTTTCGCGTGCCTGTGCCTGAAGAATTTTGACTGTGTCTCCATCCTCCAATTTTAAATCTTCAATCAATTCAACATTTTTATTCCATAATGTATAAGAGATTTGTCCTGAATCATCCTGTAATTCAAGAGATGCAACTTTTCCTTCTTTTCCATTCTTTTCATAACTTCTAATGGTTGGAATTCTAATGATTCTTGCAATGATATTGACTTTGGTTTCAGGTTCAATATCGGCAATTTTTGTGATTTCCTCTTCATAGGCAGGGTATTTTGATGAATCTTCCTCCAAATGAACAAGAACTGACCTTGGCCTCAAGTTTGCTTCAAGCCCGGAGTATCCTTCCTTAATATCTACATTTTTGATTTGGATGATGTCTCCTTCCTTGACCTCCTTAAGCAATCTAATGTTTTGAGTCCAGAAAACCGCTCTTATTACGCCTGTATTGTCCTTTAGCTCAACATTTTGAACTTGACCGTTTTGACCTTTGCGTGTTTTAAATGATCTTGGATTTGAAATTGATATTACTCTGCCTGCAACTGTAACATCACGGCTATTGGCTTCGAGTTTGTCAATTGTATCGATGGCAAATTCAGGTTTTTCAGAAACCATTTCAGGCTCTTCTGTAACCAGTTCACCAACAACCATATCCGCCAAACTTGTATCGGTCATGAATGGATTTTCAATTTCCTGTTCTCTGAATTTTTCTATTCTTTCAAAGAATTCGTCTTCAGAAATCTGATATTTTACTTTATCAAATCTTTCCTTAAGTTCATCAGACATCCTGGATGATGCCTCTTCTTCTTTATTATCAAAAATGCTTGTGTCAATACCTAAATGATTTTGAACTACAAGTTGTGCAGCACTAAAATCATCAATAAAGTCTACATCTTCATTACTTGATTTCATTCTTTCCATTTCTTCTAGAAATTCTTGTTCGGAAAGTTTATCTTTAACTTTTTCGTATTCTTGTAAAATATTTTCTTGCATACCAAACCCCTCATAGAAAAGTTAATTATAATTTTATATTGATAGTGTATATAAAGTTAGAGAGAGAGCATTTGAAAACTAATCTCAATAACATTATTAATAAAAAATTTAATATAAATATCACTCAAGTGCACACCTGTGCAAATGCACAAGTGCTAATATGCATTATGATTTTTCTTTAAAGCCGTTTTAATCATTATAGCTAAGTCCAAACCCATATGCCAGTTTTCTACGTACTCGATATCATATTCAATACGTTTATTGATTGAAGTATCACCACGGCAGCCATGAATTTGAGCCCAACCTGTCAGTCCAGGTTTTACTTGGTGTTTAACCATATATTTTGGAATTGATTCCTTAAACTGGTCTACAAAATAAGGTCTTTCAGGTCTAGGTCCGACAACGCTCATGTCGCCTTTCAGGACATTGAAAAATTGCGGCAATTCATCAATACTGGTTCTTCTAATAAAATCTCCAACCTTGGTTTTCCTTGGATCATCCGGTGTGGTCCATTCGGATTTCTCTTCGCTCGGGTCTTGAACCTTCATGCTTCTGAACTTATACATCTCAAAAATCTTACCGTTATAGCCCATTCTCTCTTGCTTGAAGATGATTGGACCTGGAGATGTCAATTTAATAGCTATAGCCGTAACAAACATTATAGGTGATGTTATAATAATTGCTATTATGGATATGACATAATCTGAAGTATATTTCAAAAACTTATTAAAGTTATCGTCAAGGGGAACATAACGGATATTGATAATCGGAATGTCCTCTATCATGTCTACTGACGGCTGTGCCGGGAAATATCTGATATAATCCGGAATGATTTCCGCTTTAATTCCGACTTTCTCACAGCTCTCCACTAGTTCATTAATTTTATAATAGTATTTCAAAGGAATGGCCAAAACGACCCTGTCATATCTATTGTTTTCAAGAACATGGTCCAGCTGATTGAATGAACCGATGATTCTGCTGCCTTCCACTTCCTTGCCGACATGCTCTTCCCTTCCCAATAATCCGCTGACAACAAATCCCAGGTATGGATTTTCACGGATTTTGCGGGCAAATGTGTATGCCAAATCATTGTCTCCAACAATTAGAATATGCTTTAAATTCTTGTTGTTGACTCTCAAATTCTTTAAAACACTTCTAATAGTGAACCTTTCAATTATTCCAAAGAATGTTGCGATAATCGCCATCAAGAATAGCATGATTCTTGAAAAATCCGGCTGGTTTATGATAAACAAAATTGAGACTAAAGCAAAGAATGCCAAGATGTTTACCTTAATTATCTGGGTAGCTTCTGAAAATATGTTCTTATACGTTCTGCGCGGCTTATACAAACCAAATGCGAAGTATAATATCAGATAAACTGGAATAACAGCCAATATTAAAAATAAAAGATAGCTGGAAAAGCCCAAATGACCACCAATTGGGCCGAATAAAGTGGTTTTAAACCTTAACCAAATAGAGCATAAAAGGGAAACAGATATGACCAAAACATCTATCAGAACCAATAAAATATTCAATGCCTTTTGATTTTCCTTTATCATGTTAACTACCTAAAAAACTAGTTTCATTATATATTATGGTTTTAATATATAATTAATTTTTCTTTTTAAATATATTTAAAAATAATTTTAAAAGACATAAAAGTGCTATTCCTAAATAAACAACCCAATTCACGATGAATGATGATTCACCGGCATGGTGTTTTTTATAATAGATGTACATTGCACGGTAAAATTCATAGATTAACTTGGATTTCTGTTTTTTGCTGCTTGCACCTTTAAGATGGGTGATTCTTGATTTTCCGTAGTAAATTATCTTCCATCCGCCCTGCTTAATGCGGTAGCAAAGGTCAATATCCTCGCCATACATGAAAAATGTCTCATCAAGCAATCCTATCTGGTCAAGGGCATCCTTTCTTATGAACATGAACGCTCCGGTAAGGCAGTCTATTTCATAAACCTCATCATCCGGCAGGTCGGTCAGGTTGTAGTCATCATCCTCACTGTTTGTTGGAATGTGGAATAATCTTATGAATGAATTTTTAACGTTTGGAAAGGACCTTTTGCAGGCCTTATCAAGTTCGCCATCCTCCAGAAGAACCCTGCATCCGCATGCGCCAACATCTTCATGCTCTTCCATATAGCCGTAAATGTCTTCTAAAGTGTTTTCCCATACGACAGTGTCGGAGTTTAAAAGCAGCTGATATCTGCCGCTGGCCTGTCTCAATGCCTGATTGTTTCCGGCTGCAAAACCGTTGTTTTCTTTTGAAGCTATAAATTTGACCTTGTCCTTAAAATAATCCCTTAGACGGTCCAGGCTATCATCGCTGGATGCATTATCCACTACAAATATCTCATATGAAAATGGATAGTCATATTCCAAAATGGAATTGATGGTGTTCTTTGTTAGCTCAAAGGTTTGATAGTTTACGATTACAACCGAAAGATCCATAAGACTCACTAGCTATTTTTTTAAAAATTTAAATGTATTGATTATTAATCTGTATTCGATTTTAAAATAATTTTTCGTATTTTTCGATTTGAACTTGACTTTGTCAATTTTGCTTCTACTTGACAGGCCCTCCCTAATGCCTGACATGTAAGTTGAACCGAATCCCTTTTTTTTAAAGAACAGATACTTAATTAAGAATCCGAAAAACAGGAATATGAAATTTACGATTTTCAATGGGATGGGCAGGTTCTTATATACAACCCAAACATTATTTCTTGCTGCCAGGCGAACCTTGAATTCATTGTATCTGCTTCCGGATGTGGCGGAGCCTATGTGGTATACTACGGCATCGGGACAAAGCAGGTTTTTATAGCCATATACCCTTGACCTGATTGCCAAATCAACATCCTCCATATAAGCAAAAAAGTTATCGTCAAACATTCCAAGCTCCAGAAGCAGGGATTTCCTATACATGGCCGCACCTGCACAGGCTGAAAATATTTCACAAACCTCTGTGTACTCCCCTGAGCTGTGGTTCTCGCCTGTCTTTTTAGTCCAGGCAAGCAGGTTATATTCATCCCCCGCATCATCAATCAATTCCTTGTTGTTGTATTGAAGCATCTTGGCCTGAAGAGAAAAAATATTATCATCGGAAGACATCAAATCAACTAAAGCCTTGATGGATCCCTTTTTTACTTCAGTGTCGTTATTTAAGGAAAATATATATTCATATTGGGCTTTTTCGATTCCCTGATTGACAGCCGGTGAAAATCCGACATTTTCCGTGTTTTCAATAAGCCTTACTGGGAAATTGAAAGTACTGCCCTCAATATATTCCTTGCTTCCATCTGTTGATGCATTATCGACTATGATGACCTCTCCGATAAGCTCCGAATCATTGTTTAAGGATTCAAAGAAAGCCTTTAAAAATTTTTTCCCGTTATAATTTGGTGTTACTACAGAAACCCTCATGCTAATCAATCGAATTTTTTAATCTTTTCCATGTTTTATAATATAATTTTGGACTTAATAAGAATAATTTAATTTTGGATTTGAACTTGCCGTCCCCTTCATATTTGGATAATTTAGTGAGCAAATCAAGCTCCTTCATTTTGCCGAGTACCTCATCAAAATCATACCCGTTGTAGAAGAAGTAGTTCATGTTTCCGAATATTGCCTTCGGAATTCTTGAGGTAATAATCAAGTTGGCCAGGTCATCCCTTCCCTGGCTTTTATAAAATTCAGCCAAATCCTCAAAGATAGCTATAACCTCAAAACGCCTGAACTCGGTTGTATTGATGGCGGATTCGGAGTGCTGGATGTAATAGTAGGTGGCTTCATTGCTTATTGCAACCTCCTCTCCATAAAGTAAGGCCCTAAGTGCAAAATCGATGTCCTCACCATAAACCAGGCTGGGATTGAACCTTATGTTATTGTCATTGATTATGCTGGCTTTGTACATCAATTGCCAGAAGTTGAACGGCATTTCCATATTCAGTTCCTTTTTTATAAGTTCATCGCAAAACATCAGTTCGGAGGCAAAATGATGGGGTGTGGATAATTTATCTCCATCCTTTTTAACGAATTGAATCATGCTAAAGTCGGTTTTGCCATTGTATAATTCGGACAAGTGATTTCCTGTTACATAATCATCTGCATCAATGAAAACCAAATATTTGCCCTTTGCCCCATCAATTCCACGATTTCTTGCGCTGCTTACTCCTGAATTTTCCTGGTGTATGACATTGTAGGAAATTGATGATTTGGACAATTTCTGATTGATAATCTCAAGGCTGTCATCGGTTGACCCGTCATCTATGACAATCAATTCAAAACTTCTGAAATCCTGATTGATTATTGAATCAAGTGTGGTACCTATATACCCTTCGCAGTTATAGACTGGAACGATAACACTAACATCAAAATTATCCATTTTATCCCTCATTATTTAAAAGAAAATTTACAATACGCTTGGATGAGTTACCATCTATTTCATCAAATTGAGTCTTTACAAATTCCGATATTTTGCTTTTATCGAATTCATCATTTTCAATTACGCCGATCAACTCATCGGATGTGTAAACGATGTGGCCCGGAACGGTAGTTTTGAAATCATAGTAAAATCCACGTTCATTGGCCAGATATTCATCCAAATCATAAGTGAAAAATACGGTAGGTTTATTTAAAATTGAGTATTCAATCATTATTGATGAATAGTCTGTTATCAAGACATCGCTAATCAGCATCAACTCCTGTTCTGATTCATATCCGCTTACATCAATATATTTTCCCTTTGAAGATATGTCATCCTTATAAAAGTTCTTTATCTTTGGATGGAGCCTCAATGCCAAAACATAGTCGTTTCCCAATCTTTCGTTAAAGTCTTCCAAATCAAGATAGCTGAAAACATTATTATATTTTTCCTCATCTCTAAAGGTTGGAGCATAGAGAATTATTTTCTTATCCTGTGATATTCCATATTTCTGACAGAAATCCTTTTTCAGTTTATCCAAATCACGGTTTTCAAAGTAATAATCCATTCTTGGAAGTCCCAATGCCTTGATTTTGGACTCAGGCATTTGAAAAGCTTCACTATAATATCCTATGATGTTTTCAGAGGTAACTATCAGATAATCCGTATTTTCAGAAATTTTACTTAATATTTCTCTGCTTTCAATATCAACAGAGCCTCCGAACTTTTTTGAAGCTCCCGGAGCGTGCCATAATTGTACAATTGTATTCTCATCTCCGAATTTCATGAAAGCCAGCGGGAAAAAGTTATCGTTTAAAAATATGTATTTGGAGCTTGCCAGCTTTTTGAAACTGCTGAAAGACAATTTGTCCTTGTAAAAGAAATGGAAGTCGAAATTTCCCCTTTTTTCAAATTCCTTTTTAATATAATCCAAATTGCCTTTAAATGATTCTCGAGAATCAATTATAAAAGAAATTCTGTTTTTTTCAACATCTGTATGTTTGAATAAGCTAAACATCAAACCATACAGTTTATGCTTTAGATAAGACATGAAAATCTAATGTAAAAATGAAAGCATTCCTGGAATTGCCCCTGCCATTGCCTGTACACCTAAAATGAAAATAGCTAAACCACCGATGAAATTGATAACCCTAGCATATTTCATTGCTACTTTTGTACCGAATGTTCCAACTAAAAACCACATAAGGACGGCAATAAAACTCAAAATGGCCAAACCCAAAGGATCAACGTGTGCAGCAACACCCTGAGCGGCTAAAATCAAGTTTTCAATGTTTCCAAAGACTATTAAAGGTAAGAAGTGCATTATTTCAGGATCCATTCTATTCACCTCTAATTGAAGTAATCATCGCTTGGGCTCCTAAAATGAAAATAGCTAATCCACCAATGAATTCGATAAAACTAACATAATCTATAAGCATCTGTGTCCCAAAAGTTCCAATTGATAACCATAATCCTACACAAATAAAACTTGCAATAGCTAATTTAATTGGATTCACACCTGCTACAACGCCTTGTGAAGATAGCACTAAATTTTCAATATTTCCAAAAATAATTAACGCTACAAAAGGCAAATATTGCTCCAACATTAAAATCACCATTTCCCCAAAATAAATAATCTAACATGATTATTATATTAAAATTAATATATAAAATTATCCATATTTCAATGAAATTTTTAGATTACATTCTGAAAAATTATTGATAATATCAACTAAAAATATTAAATTATTTAAATAAAATTAAGAAAAAAATGAATATTATAAAAAAAAGAGGTATGTTTCAAGTGTAAAATCACTATCTGTTGGCATACATTTTTTCATAATACTCCTGATATTGGCCGCTTTTAACCTGATTTGTCCAATCCTGATTGTCCAGATACCATTGGATTGTCTCTTTAATACCTACTTCAAAAGTATAATCCGGACTCCAGCCCAATTCATTTTGGATTTTGCTTGAATCTATTGCATAACGTCTATCATGCCCTAAACGGTCAGTGACGAATTCAATCAATGACTCGTCCTTGCCTAAGGTTTCAAGTATCAGCTTAACGATGTAGATATTTTCCTTTTCGTTGTTTCCGCCAATATTGTATACTTCACCAAGCTTTCCTTCATGCAGAACCAGATCGATGGCTGTACAGTGGTCATGCACATGCAGCCAGTCCCTGATGTTTTTCCCGTCACCGTAAACAGGCAATTTCTTATCTTCAAGAGTGTTTGAAATCATCAAAGGGATTAACTTTTCCGGAAACTGATAAGGCCCATAATTGTTTGAACATCTGGTTATATTTATAGGCAAATCAAAGGTTTCAAAGTATGCTCTTGTAATCAAATCTCCGCCGGCTTTGGAAGCTGAATAAGGACTGTTAGGCTGTAGAGGAGTGGTTTCTGTAAAGTATCCTGTCTTGCCTAAGGTACCGTAAACCTCATCAGTTGAAATTTGGATGTATTTATCAACGCCGTATTCATTTGCAGCATTCAAAAGAACCTGTGTACCCAGTACATTTGACTTAATAAATATCTCAGGGTCTGTAATGCTTCTGTCAACGTGACTTTCAGCTGCAAAATTGATAACATAATCACATTCTTTAACTAAATCATCCACAACGTCCTTGTCTCTGATATCACCTTTAACAAAGGTGTAATTGTCCTTGTCTTCAATATCTTTCAGGTTTTCAAGGTTTCCGCAATAGGTTAATGCATCCAAATTTATGATATGGTAATCTGAGTATTTGTTAACCATATATCTTACAAAATTACTTCCAATAAAACCTGCTCCACCTGTAACTAAAATATTTGCCATAATAATCACTAATATTTAATTTTAGCCTCTTTAAAGCTTTTCAATTCTTTATCCTTATCTGATAATATTATCTCATCGATTCCATCCAGTGGCCAGTCAATGCCAATGTCCTCATCATCCCATTTTATTCCGCTTTCATCTTCGCCGTGATAGAATTCTGTGCATTTGTAAACGAATTCCGCTTCATCTGACAATACCAAAAACCCATGGGCAAATTTGGGAGGAATGTATATCTGCTTTTTATTCTCTTCGGACAGTATTTCACCATACCATTTTCCATAAGTCGGTGAATCTCCCCTTAAATCCACTCCAACATCAAAGACTTCACCTTTAATAACACGGACCAATTTCCCCTGCGGATAGTTCAACTGTAAATGAAGGCCTCTAAGAACACCTTTTGAGGATTTTGACTGATTGTCCTGAACGAAAGTCAAGTCATGACCTGCTTGTTTAAAATCATTTTCATGGAAGGTTTCCATAAAGTATCCCCTGTTGTCTTCAAAGACAGTAGGCTCCACCACAAACATGTCTTCAATACCAGTTTCTGTGAATTTAAATTTTCCCATAATAATCATCTTTTAGCTAAATTAAATAAATATTCTCCATAATCGGTTTTTTTAAGTTCTTCAGCAGTTTTCAATAATTCTTCTTCACCAATATATCCTTTAAGATATGCAATCTCTTCAAGGCATGCAATGTATAAGCTTTGTCTTTTCTGAACTGTTTCTATGAAGTTTGCCGCTTCAAGAAGTCCTTCATGAGTTCCTGTATCAAGCCAGGCCATACCTCTACCTAAAAGCTCTACTTTCAGCTTTCCACGATTTAGATATTCCTCGTTGACAGAGGTGATTTCAACCTCTCCCCTGTCTGAAGGCTTTACGTTTTTGGCTATTTCAATTACATCATTGTCATAGAAATACAGACCGGGTACGATATAATTAGATTTTGGTTTTTCTGGTTTTTCTTCAATTGACAGTACGTTCCATTCATCATCAAATTCCACTACGCCAAATGCTTCGGGATTGTTGGTGTAATAACCGAATATAACTGCTCCTTCCTCAATGTTAGTTGCCCTTTCAAGTATTTCGGTGAACCTGTGGCCATGAAATATGTTGTCCCCTAAAATGAGTGCAACATTATCGTTTCCAATAAACTCTTCACCTATGATGAACGCTTCTGCAAGACCGTTGGGATTTTCCTGAACCTCATATTCGAATTTTATTCCCAAGCCGGATCCGTCGCCGAGCAAATCTTTATACATTGGTAAATCTCTAGGAGTAGATATAATCAATATTTCTTTAATTCCTGCAAGCATTAAGACAGAAATAGGATAATAAATCATTGGTTTATCATAAAGTGGTAACAATTGCTTGGAAACCGCCTTTGTAATAGGATAAAGACGAGTTCCGGAACCACCTGCAAGCACTATACCTTTCATACGATTCTCTCCCAAATTATATTATTAATTTATATTATATTTAACATGCTATAAATAAATAATTTAACAAAAAAATTATATATTCAATAATAGTCATGAACTCTTAAAAAAAGAAAAAAGAAGGAAATGAGATTCTTAATGTATTATGAATTCAATTACCGCATTTCAGAAATACATACGATAATTGAACTTCTATTAGTTGCACTAGGCATTTAAGGAACATTTCCATATTCTGATGCATTAAGTTTTACTTCCATTGGTGGAATTACTACCTTTTCGCCGGTCATTTGATGGGTTTCGGGATTGCGTTGTATTTTAAAGGTATTACTATTATAGCTTTGTGTCCAAACAACATCGTTCAGCATCTGCTTGCCGTCTTTGAATGCTTTGGTCTGCATATCATTGCAGTATGAAGTGATATAACTTGCCCTGGAGTTATTATCCTTGATTTTCTGTGCATGTTCGATTACCTTGCTCATTCCGGAGAACATGTTGCTTTCCGCTTCATGCCAGTACGCTTGAACAGGCTGACCGTAGATTTTATAGTTTTCCGGTCCCACACATCGAGTGCAAAGATCTTTAAAGACATAATACGGGTAATTATCTGTATCAAATACTCCACTTTCATTTGCAGGTTGATTAGCTCCATAAGCCTCACTGACATTTATGCAGTCATTGGATACTGGTACATACACTCCATAAACTGGCGGACCGCAGCTGACCCAACTGACACATGACATTTCCGCCGGAAGATTTGGGAATATCTGTATCATATGGGCACTTAATGTTGTATCACTTCCAATCACCCTCATATCAACTCTACGTGTCTCATCAGGAGAAAATTGTGTTCCCTCGTATCGATTGCGATAAATTTGACTGACATTTTCTAGTGAAACCTTCTCATCCGGTGAAAAACAGAGCGGATACTTGTCATTCTGAATGTAGTGTGAGTTGAACTTTGAAGGTGCCAGAATATGGTGCCCAATCCATGTTCTCATATGAGAGTAATCAGTAGTAGTCTGTTTTCCGGAATATGTATCTAACAAGTTGATCTCATTATTCTTACCATGCACAGCAAAGCCATTTTCTTCTGCAAGAGAAATTAAATCTTTAGATGTAATATTATCTTCATAGTCAGATAAGTACTCTAAGGAAAACTCATTACCAAAGACTGACACTTTATCACTCGGCAATTTCACTGCAGCATACTGATGTCCGGTATATATCTCAATATACCATACCTCGTTCTGATCAGCAATTATGGCAATATCGGAGTCGCAGCTGCCGTACTTGTCAACGATTCCCAAAAGGGTTTCTACACCTTCTCTAGCCGTTTTGCTCTGACAAATCACAAGGTCTGATGCAGCATCTTCACAAATACCATCTTCCACAAACGGATCTGCTTGCATTGAAGCATTGTTTGAAAAGGCTGTAACGGACATGGTCATAGCTACACCGTATTCGTTTGTGCATGTAGCCGAATCAATGAGACCATCATTACGCACTACTGTACTGTTCATATATGGTGTCGCAGTGTAGTGATAAGTTGTTGCCGGAATTTCAGTTTTAACCTTTCCATCAAGACTTACAGGCATTAACCGACTGGGTTCGTTCTCCACCCTTGGAGTCACCGTGATATGATTTCCAAAAACCTCCTGATAGTCATTTGATCTTGCAACAATTATTGAACCGTCGGCACTGACATCCTGACCTACATATACTGCAGTACATGCTGAGCAGGCCGGCATACTGCACACCAGCAGCACACACAAAACTAAAAACATAGATTTTTTGGGCAAATATTTAAACTCGAACATAAATATCTTCCTTAAACAAACTCCTGTATGAATCTTAATTTTTGAAAAAAATATCTGATAAACTTATTTTATTCAAAACAATTATTCGTAAAAACTGTAATTTTTAATTAAAATATTCAGATATGTTTAAAATTTTATCTTCGACTATATAAATATATTACTATTATGTTTTTTACCCAAAAAACATTAAATGCTATTAAATCAAATCTAAAAGCACAGCTAAACCGAATTAAATAAAAATAAAAATTAATAAATGATTTTAATGGTTAAAAACTGATTTTCATCGGCAGCATCGCGAAAAGTGTCGATGATATCACCATCAACTTCCCCGGCATTGACCAGTTCAATTTCACATTCGATTTCTGTGAGACAGTCATATAATGCATCAAGATTTTTTCCATAGTAATCAGGCAAATTCAAAGCTTCCTTCAAATAGTCATGCCCTTCCTTTTTAATCAGATTACCGTCCAACTGCATTTTAAACCTCTTTGAATGTATTGTAGTGGTCATTAGTGTAATAAACCTTATAGTCACCGGTATTGTATACTATCCTTTCAGCGCCCTCCATGCCATCCAAGATTTTGAGCTTCCTTTTTTGTTATATAGTTGCTTGGAAGCTTATGAAACTCCTTGATGTAGGCTGAAACCTCATCGACTGTACAGTACTGTCCATCCTCAACAACTTTTACATCGCTCGCCTTGTCATTGCCGAAATTCAGGAAATCAAAAAATCCTGCGCTTACAACTGAAATGCTGAATAAGGCAATGATTATTGCAATGATAAAAACTAATTTTTTATTCATCTAATCAACTCAATATATTCTTTGATTGCTTCCTTATAACTTCTAAGCGGCTTGAATCCTTTTTCAATCCAATTCTTATTTTCCAAAACGGAATAGCTTGGCCTTGGAGCGGGCCTTGCAAACTCGGATGCAGTCACAGGAATCACATTAACGTCCTTTTGTGCAACCTCAAAAATGTATCTTGCAAACTCACACCATGAACAGCTTCCGGAATTTGTCAAATGGTATATTCCGTAATAATCCGTTTCGATTAGCTCAGAAATCCCAAATGCCAAATCTGGAGTGTATGTCGGTGTTCCGACCTCATCATAAACGACAGTTATTTCCGAATGGCTTTTTGCCAATTCAAGCATTGTCTTTGGGAAATTCTTGCCGTTGATTCCATATAGCCATGCGGTCCTTATGATGAAATATTTGTCCAAAATTTCCTGTATGGCCAGTTCTCCTTCGAGTTTGCTCTTACCATAAATGCTGATTGGGCCTATTTCCCCATCTTCAGCAATAGGTTCTGTGGCACTTCCATCAAATACGTAATCAGTGCTTATATGAACAAGCGGACAGTCAATTTCCCTGCATGCCAGAGCCAAGTTTCTAACACCGTCACCATTGACGGCATATGCAAGATCACGGTTTTCCTCGCAACCGTCGACATCGGTATATGCGGCGGCATTGATAACAATGTCCGGCTTTGCATCGCAAACAAATTCGATTGTATGATTTTTATCTGTAATGTCCAATGTTTTAGAATTTGTCAAAATTAATTCATGATTTTCCAAAACATTAATCAAATCATGGCCCAACATTCCGCTAGAACCTGTTATTAGAATTTTCATAATTATCACTTAAAAATTTAATATTAGTTTTTATATATGTTTGAAGTAATATTTAATTAATAATGGAGTTGGAAATTATGAAAGTATGTATTATTGGTCAAGGCTACATTGGACTACCAACAGCCGCATTATTCGCTCGTAACCACTGTGAAGTGGTAGGCGTCGACATATCAGAAGAAATGATAAAAAATCTGAATAAGGGAATTATCCACATCGAAGAGCCTGGAATATCCGACATCATCAAAAAAGCTGTTGAACTAAAAGTGTACAAAGCAAGCCTAACTCCACAAAAAGCCGACGCTTTCATAATTACCGTGCCAACACCATACATAGTTGAAAACTACAGCTGCGATTTGAGCTATGTAATAACAGCATGTGAATCAATTCTGCCTTACCTTGAAAAAGGAAATACTGTCATTATTGAATCCACAATTGCTCCCATGTCAACAGATGAGACAATAAAGCCTATCTTTGAAAAGGCAGGCTTCACAATTGGCAAAGATTTGTTCCTTGCACATTGTCCGGAAAGGGTGCTTCCCGGAAGAATCATTGATGAACTGATACACAATGACCGAATAATCGGTGGAGTCACACCTGAATGTGCCAAAAAGGCCTGTGAAGTTTATGGACAATTTGTTGAAGGGGACCTGATGCTGACAGAAGCAAAAACCGCCGAGTTATCAAAATGCATGGAAAATACATTCAGGGATGTCAACATTGCCCTTGCAAATGAGCTTGCTAAAATATGTGCTGAAATTGGTGTAAATGCACTTGACGTTATTGAAATGGCAAACAAACATCCAAGAGTTAACCTGCACTCACCAGGTCCGGGTGTTGGAGGGCATTGCCTTGCAATAGACCCTTACTTTATTTATGCAAAGGCACCAGAGCAGGCAAAAATCATTAAATTGGCACGTGACACCAATAACTCCATGCCCGATTTTGTCGTTGAAAATGCTAAAAAAATAATTCCAAATGGTAAGATAGCAATATTGGGCGTTTCATATAAAGGCAATACCGGAGACGACAGGGAAAGTCCTGCTTATGAAATCATTGCCAAATTAAGCACCAATTATGAGATAGCTATCCACGACCCTCACATCACCAATCCTGATTTTGTCAGTTTGGACGAAGCGACAAAAGATGCGAATCTGATTTTAGTGCTATGCGATCATAATGAATTCAAAAACCTGGATTATGATTTAATATCAAAAAATATGAATAATCCTATAATATTTGATACAAAAAATATAATAAAAGAAGTTCCAAACGAAATTAAATTATATAATTACGGGAACTTATACGAATTGAATTAAAAATTAATTGATTGGTCTGGTTGTATTTGATGGCCATTCCATGCTTTTTGACTACTCCATTCTTCAGATGGTGATTCCCAAAATACATCATTGGCTTTTAAACCTAATGGTAAAAATATTGTACAGCACGCATAAAGACTGCCTGTATCAATGTTATCTTCACAGATTTCCATTTGAGACCCATTCAATCCACAAATCAACCATCCTTCAGAGTTAAAGTTTTGATTGCCTTCAAATTGCCTTTGAATAACTTTTGTAAGTGCACATCTGACCTGTGCCTGTGAGATATTTCTTGGTAAAATTTTTAATAAGGCAGCCTGTGAAAGCAAGTGGAAAATGCCGCAACGATAAGATAACGCTCTGCCCCAAAGAGGATATGTTCCTTCTGGAGAAATGATTCTTTCAAGCTGGGAAGCCAATCTGGAAGATCTCATTAACTGCACATCCAAAAATTCCCCATCTCGAAGGCTATACTTTCTCATTACGCGCAAGATATCATTGAGCATAGGATGAATAACTAAACTGTTAAAATAACCCACTTCAAAATCCGCACCGTTAGAGTAGATTGCATCGCCAACATACAATTCGTCCCTGAACTTGGCAACAGCATAAGTCAACCTCTCCATATCACATTCACCGGTGAATTCTAAAAGAGCGGCTTCAATCATTGAGGTGTACAATAACCAATGATTTTCAAAAGGTGCTATAATTCTTGTATTTTTGAATTCGCGGATTATTCTGGCTTGAACATCCATAGGTAAATTAAGCCAAATTTGATTTTTAGCTCTGAGTAATCCTTGAGCAAATAAAGCAACATCAACTAAAGATTGTTTAGGTTCTACAATAAAGATATAATCATTGCTATTTGTACTGACAGCATTTTTAATGGCCTGTAAAGTCAAACGAATATACCTCTCACGAACTTTACCTTCTTCAGAAATATCAGGCCCCAATTCCAACCAAGGAGCGATACCATTAAAAACACGAGCAAAAGCTTCAAGATAAGAAAACTTCTGTCCTTCAGAAGTGTTTGATTCAAAAGGCATTGTTTTTCTAAGTGATCCTTTTGATAGATTGTTGAGGACAGGAAATGCTATCTTTTGTAATGTTGAAACCCAAAAAATCCTATCTTCCCAAACAGGAGTTTCTTCCTCAATTATTTGAGGTTCTTCTTCTTTTTTGAATCTTTTAAAAAATGAGTTGCTCATAATTTATATTTTGTTAAACATTATATATAAATATTAAAAAGAGTTTATATATTTTGATAAATATAAATAATTATCATTACTAAGAGGTTAGAAATAATGCCAACAATGTCCGAAAAAATATTAGCTAGAGCTTCAGGAAAAGAGAGTGTAGAAGCTGGAGATATTATTATAGCAAATATTGATATAGCAATGACCCACGATTTAACAGGGCCTCTTTCTGTTGAGTCTTTTGAAAAGATTGGCGCTGAAAAGGTCTGGGATTCCTCAAAAATTGTTATCCCATTTGACCATCAAGTGCCGGCAGATTCAATAGATTCCGCCAATAATCATATTTTAATGAGAGAATTCGTTAAAAAGCATGATATTGAGCATTTTTATGATGTTAATGCAGGTGTCTGCCATCAAATCTTACCTGAAAAAGGTCATGTAGTGCCTGGAGACGTTATTGTAGGTGCCGATTCCCATACCTGCACTCATGGTGCACTGGGCGCATTTGCAACAGGCATCGGTTCAACCGATATGGCCATGGTATTTGCTGAAGGTAATTTATGGTTCAAGGTGCCTGAAACCAATAGATTTAACATTACCACATATTATCGGTGAAATGGGCGCTGATGGATCCACTTACAAGGCCTGTGAATTTGCAGGAGAGACAATATCAGACATGAGCGTTTCAGATAGAATGGTCCTATGCAATATGGCAATTGAAATGGGTGGAAAAACAGGTTTGGTGGAACCGGACGAAAAAACTATCAGTTATGTTGAAAAACGTTCTGATAAACCCTACAAAGTGTTTAAAACTGATTTGGACTCATCTTCTCTCAATATAATTGATGTGGATGTCAATGATTTGGAGCCTCAGATTGCTTGCCCTCACAATGTGGATAACGTAAAGCCGATTGGTGAGGTGGATGTAGAAATCGATCAGGTATTCTTAGGTTCATGCACAAATGGCCGAATCAGCGATTTGAGGGATGCTGCAAAGATTTTAAAAGGCAATAAGATAGCTAACGGCACCAGGATGTTGGTCATACCTGCATCCAAGGAAGTTTACTCAAAAGCTTTGGACGAAGGATTAATCAGAATATTCGTTGATGCTGGAGCTCTCGTATCTGCTCCATGCTGTGGCCCATGTCTTGGAGGCCATACCGGAATTATAGGACCTGATGAAGTAAGCCTTTCCACATCCAACAGAAACTTTAAGGGAAGGCAGGGAAGTCCTGACGGAAAAGTTTATTTATCCTCTGCTGCTGTTGCTGCGGCTTCAGCAATTGAAGGAAGAATCGTTGCACCGGAGTGATCATATGAAAGGAACAGCTTGGAAATTTGGAAATGATATCGACACAGACATTATCGTTCCTGGAAGATACTTAATTTATACTGATGAAGAAAGATTATCACAGCATTGTATGGAAGGACTCGATGCTGACTTTAATAAGAAATGCAAAAAAGGAGACTTTATAGTAGCCGGAACAAATTTCGGATGCGGATCTTCAAGGGAACACGCCCCAATTGCACTCAAGGGTGTTGGCGTGTCAGCCGTGATTGCCGAATCATTTGCCAGAATCTTTTATAGAAATGCTACTAATGTAGGAGTTCCCCTTCTTGAAGCTCCTGGAATTACAGAAATTATAGAAAATGGAGATGAAATTGAAGTGGATATGGATGAAGGAACCATTACTGCTTCAGATGGTGAAAAAATCACATTTAAAAAATTACCTCCATTCATGTTAGAAATTTTAAATCAGGGTGGTTTGATTGAATACCTCAAAAACAAAAGATAAATATACTATTGCAGTCGTTCCAGGTGATGGAATCGGCAAAGAGGTTATGAAAGCAACATTGGATGTTTTGGATGCATTGGATATTGACTTTGAATATGTCTATGGTGATGCGGGAGACGAATGCCTTGAAAAGACAGGCACTGCACTGCCAGAAGAGACTTTAGACATCATTAGAGAAGCTGATGCATGCCTTTTTGGAGCAGCTGGCGAAACCGCAGCTGACGTAATCGTTAAGATACGCCAGGAAATGAAAATGTTCGCTAATCTAAGACCCGTTAAAGCTTATCCTAATACTAACTCATTATTTGACAACATTGACTTTATGATTGTGCGTGAAAATACAGAAGGAATGTACATTGCCGATGAGGAATCATTTACCGATGAAGGGGCAATAGCAAGGCGCATTATCACAAGAGAAGCGGAAAGACGCATCATTGACTATGCATTCAAATATGCAAAGGACAATGGCAAGACTAAAGTGACTGCAGTTCATAAGGCCAATGTGCTCAAAAAAACCGATGGTTTGTTTCGCGAGATTTTCTATGAAGTTGCAAAGGATTATCCCGACATTGCAACTGAGGACTTTTACGTGGATGCAACTGCAATGTATCTTATTACACAACCTGAAAGCTTTGAAGTTATTGTAACAACCAATCTTTTCGGAGACATCTTATCCGATGAAGGGGCGGGCCTCGTCGGAGGACTTGGCTTGATTCCATCCGCAAATATCGGAGAGAATGGAGCATTGTTTGAACCTGTTCACGGTTCAGCGCCAGATATTGCAGGCCAGAACAAAGCAAATCCAATAGCTATGATGCTTTCGGCAATAATGATGCTTAGATATTTAGGTGAAAATAGCGAAGCCGACAAATTCGAGGCTTCAATACTAAAAGTACTGAATGATGCTAATACTTTAACCGGTGATTTGGGCGGTTCAGCTACAACCGATGAATTGACCGGTGAAGTTATAAATAACTTATAAAGGAGATATAATAAATATGAATTTCAAAAAATTAACCAAAATGCAAATGGCAGCACTTTTTATCATATTCATTATGGTAGTAAGTGGGGTAGCAGGATTTTTACTCATCATATTCGGTGGTGCCGGATAATTAAAGAGGGATTGATAAAATGGCAAGATATGAAATAGCAGCAGTAGTTGCTGAATTCAACTATGATATTACACAAATGATGTTAGAACTCGCTCAGGCAGAAGCAAAAAACAGAGGCTGTGAAATTACTAAAGTGGTTGCAGTTCCAGGCGTATTCGATATGCCTCTTGTAATCAAAAAATTATTGCAGAAAGGGGAATACGATGCAATCATTACCCTTGGTGCTGTAATTGAAGGTGCAACTGACCACGATCAAATCGTAGCACAACACGCTTCTCGTAAAATTGCTGACTTAGCACTTGAATATGACACTCCTGTAGCATTAGGAATTACCGGACCTGGAATGACCAGAATGGACGCACACAGACGTGTCAAAAATGCAAAAAGTGCAGTTGAAGCAGCCATCAAAATGTGCGACAGATTAAAAGAAATCTAGTGATTGGATGGAAATACTAAAGCCTAACGAATTAAGAGAAAAGTTTAATGACCCATGGATAGCCCCATATGAAAAAGTATTGACTATGGTAGATGGGGACAATGTGGAACTAGTGGAGTACCATCCATGCATTTCAGGATCCCATTGGTTACTGCATCAGTACAGAAACAATTCAGAGCTTATCGACTCCGCTTACCGTGACGGAAACAAGCACGTTTACAAATGCCATGTCGGTAAGGCTCCACTTGACCTGAAGGCAAGTTTCAATGCTGCAGGAATTGATGAGATTGTTGTTGACGGCGATGAGGTTAAAGTTACACACGCAGGCCTTGCAGGAGCCGGAGTCGGAGCCGGAATGTGCAGAGGAATGGGCGAAGGAGTAAAATATGTTGAGCTTATTCAAGTTGGAGGAGGCTCAAAAGCGGGCAAAGCCACAGTTGTGACACCTAAACTTGAAAAAGTGGTTATTGGCGTTGATGATACCGATACAAAAGATGCCGGCGCTACATGGACAATGGCTCATAATTTGGGAGTTGAACTTGCAGAAATGGGCTTTGAATACTTGGACCATATAATTGTTCAACTGTATCCGCATAATCCTCATAAAACTCAAAATTGCGTTTCAATTGCTCTTACCTTCGCTGTTGAAAGCGACAAAAAGCAAGAGTTAATCGACAATGTAATTGAAATTCTTAAAAGAGACACATTATCCGATAAAACAGCAATTGCCATTCTGGAAGGTTTAGACATTCCGGAAAAATTAAGAGAGTATTCCATTGCCACAAAATCTGGAATGATGGATGTTGAAACTGCTGAATCCGTTGCAAAGGAATTGAACATTCCATTGATTGCAGTTACAGGCGAACAGGGTAAAGTCGGTGCTCTCGCTGCACTTGGACTTTATGATGATGTTGAAGAAGCTGTAAAAGCTTATGAAAAAGAAATCTAGAATAATTTTCTAGATTTTTAACTTATTTTTTTAAAGATTCAAATTCAGGAAATTTCCTTGACTCTGACGAGGAACTTGCTTTATGGATGTTGTATTCGTATCCTTAAACAATATCTCAACCGTATGATTTTCATAATTGAATGTGACATTGCTGTTCTTCTTGAAATTAAAGGAAGTGACGAAATCATCTATCTTAACCTCATATATTGAGTTCTTTTTAAATATTCCGGTTGAATAGGCAATTGAGGAATTATCCAAAAAGATCTCATATGTAGATGAAGGAACATCTCTTGAAGAAATGGTATAATGCTCGTAAAGCGTTGCATTCTCGTTTTCATAACTATGAGTCACTAAAGTTCCTTCAAATACTTGCTTTAATCGGGTATTTTGAATTACATTTCCTTCCTCAAGATTTAAAAAGTTTTTAGCCTCTTTAGGTAATCTCAAGATATTAGGTTCACCGTCTCTTGCATTCATGATTGTATAAACGGTATCATCTACCCGTATCGTGTCATTTTCCTTTACACCCAAAGTCGCCATTGCATCACCGGGCATGCGTATTATATCCAATTCATCTTCAATAGCTATATCAACAGTATAAGGACCCCTTACGGAAATTGAATTTCCCCTTGGTGAATCATCGGCATAAATAATCAAGTTTCTTGAATTAGGCTCGATTGACAAAACACCATTTTCAAAATGTGCAGCTCCAATAAAGGTTGAAATCATCAGAAGCAATAATATGATTGAAATAATAAGCGGAAAGTGAATTTTAATAAACGACTTTACAAGATTGCCCTTAGGAGTCTTTTTAAACATGACGATTGACTTTACAATAACCTTGACAATGTAATAGATTGAAATTATAATGCCTATTACGCCAATCATTATACCTATAACCAATGGAACAAAGCTTACGAAAAATATTGTAAACAATCCTAGAATAACCAGAGACAAACCAACAATTGACATACGGATAAAATGACCGATTTCATCAATCATTATAACACGGCCATACTTATTTGCCCGGCTCATGATTGTCCTTACTACTTCATTAGCCATTAAGTTCAAATCCCCAAGCGGGGACATGTCATGCTCGATTGCACCAATATCCACTTCAGTTATCGAAATTCCCAATACGTCAGCGTCAATAACGATACCTACATCGACACCATAGTCCTTTTCAAAATTTATGCGTTTCAATACTTCCTTACGTGCTGCAAACTGACCGCTCAAAGGTTGTTCAAAAGTAATTTCAGGGAAGAAAAAGTTTAAAAGCGGTTTTGCGGTAAGCTCAGTTACACGTCCACGAGCACGTGCGAATTTGGTTTTGGTAATATCGGTTTTGCCTTCAAGGATAGGCATTATCATTGCCTCAACCTTTTTGGATGTCAGATTATGAATATCCGCATCAATGAAAGCAATAACATCACATTCCGCTTTCCTATAACCTGTGAACAATGCTTCACCTTTACCCTTGTTGACCCTATGGGTAATCACGCGAGCTCCAGCTTTAATCGCTTCGGCTTCGGTATTGTCGGATGAACCGTCATTGACTACGATTATTTCATCAACAAAGGATACCTCCTTGACCACTCCTACAACAGTGGCTACGGTATCTTCTTCGTTATAGGCGGGGATGATAACAGAAACCTTCTGGTACTTTTTAGGTTTTTGGGTTTTTATTCCCGCAAGCAAAAATGCAATAATTACTAAAAACCAATACAATTTAAATTCACCGTTTTTAATTTCTACATTATTAATTTTTTAATTTAAATAGTTATAAATGTTATTATTAATTCAAACAAAAAATTATTAATCAATAAGCAATAATATTGATGTAAAAAGAATATTGATTTTTAGGTAGTAATTTGATGATTGTTAAGACACTTGAAAAGGAATTGAATCTGGCCAACTGGCAGGTAAAAAAGGTAATGAAATTAATTGATGACGGAAATACAATACCATTCATTGCAAGGTACAGGAAAGATGTCACAGGTTCACTCAACGATGAAACACTGAGAAAATTTGATGAAAGGCTTAAATATCTGCGCAACCTGGAAGAGAAAAAGGAAAAAGTAATAAAAAGAGTAAATGAGCTTGGAAAGCTTGATGATGATTTGAAAAGCAAGATTTTAAAGGCAGAAACTTTAGTCGAGCTTGAAGATATTTACAGGCCATTCAAAAGCAAAAAGCAAACAAGGGCAACAAAGGCACGTGATAAGGGCCTGGAGCCACTTGCAAACATTATTTTAAAACAAAAAGTGAAGGAAAGCGTTAAAAACATAGCCAGAAAGTATGTCACCGATGAGGTGAAAACCCCCGAAGAGGCGATAGAGGGTGCACAGGACATAATTGCTGAAATCGTATCGGATAATTCCACCTTCAGAAAGAAAATCCGTCAAAACACATTCCGCACCGGCCAAATCGAAACAAAGGCCAAGGACAAAGACATCTCAACAGAATACGATATCTACTACAATTATTCGGAAAACGTTAAAAGGATACCTCCCCACAGGATTCTGGCAATAAACAGAGCTGAAAAGGAAGGCGTCATCAGGGCAAAAATCACCTGCGAGAGCGACGAAATCCTGAAATATCTAAACAGGCACATGCTTAAAAACATCTCCAAAGTTCCTGAAAAAGTAAAATACAACAGATATACAACTCCAATCATTAAAGAGGCAGTCGGCGATGCATACAAAAGATTGATTTCACCTGCAATTGAGCGTGAAATCAGAAACATGTTAACCGAAAAGGCTGAGGAAAAATCTATTGAAGTGTTTGCCAAAAACCTGAATCAACTGCTGATGGAATCCCCGCTTGTCGGCAAAACCATTCTCGGATGGGATCCCGCATTCAAAACCGGATGCAAACTGGCCATTATTGATGAGACCGGCAAAGTCCTTGATACGGCATTAATCTATCCGACAGCACCGCAAAACAAGGTTAAGGAATCCATCAACACCGTTCGTGGACTAATTGAAAAATATGACATCAACGTTATAGCCATTGGAAACGGCACCGCTTCAAGGGAATCTGAAGAGATTGTTGCCCAAATCATCAAGAATACAAATGTCGAATACATCATCGTCAATGAGGCGGGAGCGTCTGTTTATTCAGCTTCCAAATTGGCAGATGAGGAATTCCCTGATTTTTCAGAGGGTGAGCGAAGTGCGGTTTCTATTGCAAGAAGGCTGCAGGACCCGCTTGCAGAGCTTGTCAAAATCGACCCAAAATCAATCGGCGTCGGACAGTACCAGCATGACATGAACCAAAAGCAATTGTCAGAGTCCCTGACGGGCGTTGTTGAAAAGGTTGTAAATGAAGTGGGTGTCGACCTAAATACCGCTTCAGTGAGTTTGCTCAATTATGTTTCAGGGATTGGAAATACGACCGCCAAAAACATTATTAGCTATCGTGAAGAAAACGGCAGTTTCAATTCAAGAAAAGAACTTATGAACGTTAAGAAACTAGGTAAAAAAACCTTTGAACAATGTGCCGGTTTTATTAAAATTGACAATCCCGATTATCCGCTGGACAACACCACAATACATCCGGAATCATATGATGCAACCTATAAACTGTTAGACAAGTTAAATTACTCTGTCAATGACATCGGAGATAAATCATTGAAACTGGACAATATCAACATGAAAGAACTCTCTGATGAGTTAGACATCGGTGTTGAAACGCTTAAAGATATTGTTAGGGAGCTTAAAAAGCCTGGCCGTGACCCCCGTGAAGACATGCCAAAGCCGATGCTTAGAAAAAACGTGTTATCAATTGATGATTTGGAAAAAGATATGATAATGCAGGGAACTGTCAGGAACATTGTTGATTTCGGAGCATTTGTCGATATAGGAGTTCATCAGGACGGGTTGGTTCACATTTCCCAACTAGCGGCGGATAAATTCGTTAAACATCCACTAGATATTGTCAGCGTAGGGGACATTGTCGACGTTAAAGTCTTGGATGTAGATACAAAAAGGAACAGGATTAATCTTTCGATGATAATCTAAATCTCCAATTTAATTTCATCAAATGTTAAGTAAGGGATTTTGCTATTCTTTGCTCCAATCTCGAATTTAATAAATCCCTCTTCTTCTAATCTTTTAACTTTAGGCTGTACATTACTTACATCTTTATTGATTTTATTGGCCAAATCACGGATGCTTCTAGGCTTTTCATGTTTAATGGTATTTAAAATGATAAAATCCAAATCTGATAAAGATAATTTATTTGTAACCAAACTTTCGGTTAATTCTATTTCTTCATCCAAGTTATCCCTATAATATCTCCAATTTTCTAAATCAACATACATTTTCATGTTGTTTGTTCTTTCAAACAATTTTTCTAATTCTGAAATGGATTTATATGTCTCTTCCATTTCACGAATAAATTCATGCCCTGTTTGCTTTTTGACTAAAGTTATAATCACTTTAACATCTCCATTAACTCCTCAACATCAAAACTATTTGATGCATTTAAGTAATCTTTAATTGTTTCTAAAATTTTTTCCATATCCTGTTGGCTTATTTCTACTTTATGCACATGATTTTTAGGATTAGGATGTATGTGAACCTTATTAATATGATAATTGTCAATCAGGATGTTATCCGGCATGATAACGATTGACCATCCATTAGGTGTCTTTGCTGTGTAAATCAATTTGTCACCTATCATGTCTTTATTCTGAATTTTTCTTGTCATGTAGTATTATATTTTTCATAATATTTATATATTCGTTGGTTTTAAACCAACACAATTATATATGTATATGTAATTATTATGATACTAAGTAAATTTCATGAAACCTAAGCAATATTGCAAAAATCTTAATAATACTTAGACCTAAAATAAATATATTAACATTTATTTTTAGAAGGGATTTTTAAATGACACCAAAGATAATGATTATTCTTGGAAGCGGATCAGATATTTCCATTGCAAATAAAGCAATGGACATGTTGGATAAATTAGAAATACCATACAGTTTAAAAATAGCATCAGCCCACAGAACTCCTAACCTTGTTCGTGAAATCGTGACAAAAGGTACTGAAGCTGGAATAGAAGTCTTTATTGGAATTGCAGGTTTAGCGGCACATTTGCCGGGTTCAATCGCTGCATATACCCCAAGACCTGTTATTGGAGTTCCAGTTGATGTGAAAACAGGCGGTATTGATGCTTTACAGTCAATCATTCAAATGCCCTATCCGTCCCCTATCGCTACCGTTGGAATTGACAGGGGAGACAATGCGGCAATTCTTGCTGCACAATTCATTGGCCTTCATGACGATGAAATACATCAAAAGGTCTTAAAATTAAGAAAGGATTATGCTCAAAAGGTCATTGAAAGTAATGAAAACCTTGTTCAGCCGATTAACAGGCCATTCATTAGGAATGACTTCATAAAAGTTAAGGACATTGAAATAAACAAGGTTCAGGCAGATGAAGAAAATGGAGGCTGTAAAAACAAGGATGCTGAAGTGGCAATCATTGTTGGAAGGCAAAATGATGTATTGACCGCCAAAAAAATAACCAAACTTCTTGACAGGCTTAAAATTACATATGACATGAAAGTTGTCTGTCCAATCAGATCAAACAAAAAATTCATCGATTACGTCAAATCCATGAAAAATGCCAAGGTTTTCATTGGGGTCAGCTCCAACTGCTCACAGGTCACAGGAGGCCTTGTCGGCCTTACAGCAAGACCGGTGATTGGAGTTCCTTGTACCAATGAAAATGGTGATGACTACATGCTTACAGCAGTCAATATGCCACCGGGCGTTCCTGTTGCAACTGTCGGCATAAACAACGGTAAGAATGCTGCAGTATTGGCAGGTGAAATATTTTCAATCAGAAATCCGGAAATGGTGGACATTCTTGAGAAATTAAAGGATAAAAAAATAAGCTTATAGTGATAACATGAACCTTAAAGATGAAAACATTATAGAAATTGTAGATGAGCTTTCAACCGAATATGAAATCTCTAAAGTATTAAGAGAATATCCTAAGGATACCGTTATTGTTAAAAACGTGAAAGGATATGACATGCCGGTTGTAACCGGAATCTGCAATACACGTGACAAGATTGCTAAATCAATCAACTGTGAAGTGTCAGAGATTACCGAAAAAATCATTGATGCGATGGAAAACCCGCTTGAAGTTACCAAATTCACTGATTTTTCAGATTATGATAATTTAGATGTTGATTTGGGAAAAATTCCTATTTTAACCCATTATAAAAGAGATGGCGGAGCATACATTACCGCCGGTGTCGTGTTTGCACGTGACCCTAAAACAGGCATCCAGAACGCTTCAATCCACAGGATGATGGTGCTTGACGATAAAAGACTGGTCATCAGAATCGTGCCAAGAAACCTTTACACCTACTTCCAAAATGCCCAAAAGGCCGGCGAAGATTTACAAATCGCAATAGCTATCGGAATGGACCCTGCAATACTTCTTGCAAGCACCACTTCAATACCTATCGACTACAATGAGATGGAAGTGGCAAACGCATTCAAGGATGGCGAGCTTGAACTTATTAAATGCGGTGATTTGGAAGTTCCACAGGCAGACATTATTCTTGAAGGTAAGATTTCAGTGACTGAAACCGTTGCCGAAGGGCCGTTCGTTGACTTGACTGACACTTACGACATCATCCGTGACCAGCCAATAATTAACTTGGAAAAAATGCATATCAAAAAGGAAAATCCTTGCTATCATGCAATCGTTCCTGCAGGATTTGAACACAAGTTACTGCAAGGTCTCCCACAGGAGCCAAGGATTTACAAGGCAGTTAAAAATGCTGTTCCTACAGTTGAAAATGTCGTTCTGACTGAAGGAGGCTGCTGCTGGCTTCATGCAGTTGTATCAATCAACAAGCAGACTGAAGGTGACGGTAAGAACGCAATCATGGCAGCATTGTCTGCACACCCTTCACTAAAACACTGTGTTGCGGTTGATACCGATGTCAACATATTTGATGCCGAAGATGTCGAATATGCAATAGCTACACGTGTAAAAGGTGACCGTGACATCATGATTGTTCCAAATGTCCGTGGATCCTCATTAGATCCTGTAGCTGAAAGTGATGGTACAACCACTAAAATCGGAGTTGATGCAACCAAATCACTTAAAACATTGGAAAAATTCGAAAGAGTTAGTTTTGGAGAGTAAACTAACTTCTTAATTTACTTTTTTAAAAATTTAATACCAAAATAAATAACTTAGTTTAAAACTTTTTTTACTGACTTTAAATTAAAAATAAGTATTTTAATAAGGTAGGGTTAAAATTAAACCCTAAACAATTATTAAAATTGGATAAATCATGGTATCCAATCAACACTATGATTAATTATTAAGTGTTAATAATATTTAAAACTTTACAAAAAATCCAATTGTAATACTTTATATATTGAACTACCTCGATTTTGTAGAAGTCGAGGATTCCTAGATTTGTTTTTTTTGTGCCACTTGTTTATTTGGCGTTTTCTAGGCTATTCCCGTAGTCCCACCGGTTCAAAATATTAATGGCGGCGTTAATGTCACGGTCTAGTGTAAATACTACGCCTTCTGCTTGAGGTTTGTGCCTAGCAAATTTGTTTTGTAGTTTAGTTATGAATTTTGTGAGTGGAAACACCATGTTTTGCTCGCCACCAATCAAATATTTTAATTTTTGAGTAATTTTTCTCAAATACTATGGTATCATATTTTTTGACCATTTCTGTTGAAAGTTTCTCTATGTAGTCGTCAAGTTTATTGGATCGTTGATGATACCATTTTAATAGTCTGATTTTTCTGTTTTTTTCCATTTTTTGCTTCCTTTTGTGCATTTGGCCATTATCCGGTTGATTAATTTGACCATTTGGTTTTCATGGTCAATGTCAAAGTATTCCTTTTCCTCATCGCTTGTGACCAGCCAG
>ONSJ01000020.1 GCA_900320515.1 uncultured Methanobrevibacter sp.
ACTATTTTTTTATAATATGAACAATGGTGATGGTTGAAATGAGCATTCGTTTGTATTCCTTTAGTGGTGTTTAGGAAGAGAATGTTCATTTGTTTTAAAGAACTTATTTTTATTGAATTATTTTTTGTGATATTATGAGCGAACTTAAAGAACTTATTGAAAAATATATTGAACTTGAAGAGCAACTCGATAACTTGGAAAACGAAGAAGACATCGATGAGGAATTGCTGGAAAACCTCCATGAATTGGGCCATGAAATCGATCATGCAGTCTATCATGAGGAATTCACAATCGTCTACAATGCGGACACCGAAGATGAGGAGGTTGTTGCACTTATCATTTCAGATGAAGAAAGCGATGCAGAAGAGTTCTTCATTCCTGTCTACACATCTGAAGATGAAGCCAAAAAGGCTATTGAATCATTTGTTGAAGAGTCCGGAGAGGCCAATTTCGCATGCGACAAGGCAGTGGGAAATGACATTGTTCAGGCATACTCTGAAGATGAAGAGTTTCTGGGACTTGCAATTGATGCTCCACAATGTGATTTCGTTATTTTTTCTGAAAGCGTACACGACTGCAGTGAATAAATATGAAACTTGAAGATTACCAGGACTATCAGGAAAAAAACGTCAAGGCTTCCAAAAGCCAACTTAAGGAATATATCCAGATATATGCTGATATGGCCAAAAAGCTCAAAAGCGAAGATGCAATGGAGCTTGAACCCGTAAAAAGAAATATCAAGGACACATACCTGACTGAAATCTACTTCACATTAGTCGATGAAGCGGGGGAATATGTCAGGCTCACCATTACCGATGCCAGCAAGGAGTACATCATTCCGATCTTCACCGACATGAGGGAGTATGCGGTCGGCAGCGCCAAGATATCCACATTATTCCTGGACAAGCTTGACTTGAAGGTGATTTCTCCTGATGACATTGAGGAGTTGGCCGAAAATGATGAGTATTTTGAGGGTTTTGTAGTCAATCCCCACTCACAGAACTTCAATTTTGATAGAAATGGTGATTTTTGATGTATATATGCCCCACAATCGGTGAGGATCATGAAAAGGACTTCCTTGTTAGTGGAAGTTTGGATGATTTTAAGATAATTGTCTTTTCAAATTTGGATGAATACGAAAGGGGTTTTGAATATCTGGAATTGGCAGATTATGAGCCTACTGAAGTGTCAGATGAACTGTTTATGGAACTTGCAAAAAATGATGATGCCTTCAGCGGCCTGATTTTGGATATCCATTCAAAAAATAAGATAATAACAAAAGAAGAATTACTCATCTAATTCTTCTTCCTCATTTTCTTCAACATTTTCCTGTTGATAATACTTGTATCTGTAAGACATCTTAAAACCAGAGATGACTTCTCTTTTTGGCCTTCTTTTACGTTTAATATTAGGACCGTTCATTTCCCTGAATTTTTCCTGATGAGGTTTGGCAAGGTTTTTGTTTTCACGCTTGTACTGGGAAATCCTGTGCCTTGAATGTGGTGCCCTATACATTCTCTTTCTGAGCAGCCGCCTGCTGGTTGTTACGCGTCTTATCACTTAAATCACTATCTTCTGTTTAAGTTTTTAGTGGCTGATTTATCCAATGTAGCCTGGATTTCATCGATTCTCTCAACTACCACTTTAATGGCCTGTTCACCTTGACGGGTAGGGTTGATACCTTGTTCAACAAGCAGTGCATCCCTGATATCTCTTAATCTGTCAATTGAATCAATTTTCATTATAGTACTGTAAAACATGAGTTTTCCTCCTATATAATATTTTATTTAAATTTTATGATTAAAAAGATTTTTGTCGAAAAAAACATATGACTTGAACCGATATTATTAATTATGTTTGAAAAACAGCAAGTAATCTATCTGGCCGGAGGGTGCTTTTGGGGTGTCGAGGCATTCATTTCCAGACTGAAAGGCGTGAACAGTACCGAAGTGGGCTATGCCAACGGACGTGATTTGGCACCGACCTATGAGAAGGTGTGCACAGGCAGGACAGGGCATGCGGAAACCGTCAAGGCAACATACAATCCCAAAATCATCACACAGGATGAGATTCTGGAAAATTTCTTTAAAATCATTGATCCATATTCCCTAAATCGCCAAGGTCCGGACATCGGAACTCAATACAGAACAGGCATCTATTGGCAGGAGGAATCACAAAGAGATGCCGTCATCACTTTTTTAAGAGAAAAGCAGAAGGTGTCTCCTGAAAGGATTGTTGTCGAGGCCCGTCCGATTGCCAGTTTCTATCCTGCTGAAGGATATCATCAGAAGTATCTTGAAAGGAATCCGCAGGGGTATTGCCATGTCGATTTAAATTTGATAGATGATGAAGAATTCGAACACTTATCAAGGGAAGAGTATGAAATAACACAGCTTTCTTTAACAGAACCACCATTTAGTGGAAAATATGATGACTTTTTTGAGGATGGTGTATATGTAGATGTTGTGGATGGTGAAGTTCTCTTCTCTTCAGATGACAAGTTCGACTCAGGATGCGGATGGCCTGCATTTTCAAGGCCGATATCAGAGGATGTGATTAAAAGACACAGGGATTTCTCACACGGAACAACACGCATCGAAGTTAGAAGCGCAAAGTCAAACTCACACCTGGGGCACCTGTTTCATGATGGGCCTGGAGGGTCTCCCAGATACTGCATAAACTCAGCAGCATTGAAATTCATACCAAAAGAAGATTTGGATGAGTATCTTAAGACTAATGCCCTTAAATATTAAAAAAAATATAATATAAGACAATGAAAATTGAAGAAATAAGTCACCCAGAACTTAAAAACTACATTAACCTGGCATATATGCAGGGTGAAAACGGAAATCATGAAGCAGTCCTGAAAATAGAAGAGGACATGAAGGAATACCTTAAGGATAATGTCTTCATAATATCAACTGAAGACAATGAGCCTGTAAAAATTCCATACGGCAATGACGGCGATTATATAGTTCCCATCTTTACGGACAAAAGGGAATATGACATGGGCATGCAGTATTTCTCATTGAATGAGATGGCCGAAAACAAGGATTATATCATTGAAAAAACAGATTATTTTAAAAAATTAAAAGAAGATCCTAATTTCTTAGGATTTCTGGTAAATATTAGCAGTGTAAGCTATATAATCAACACTAGCTTACTCTAAAAACTCTTTTTTTATATCTTCAATAATTTCCCTGAACCTTTTTGAGACTTCATCTTCAGGGTCAAGAACTGAAATGGTTGCATCTTTGGTAGGAGATTCGGCAACGCTTTCCTTGATAGGCAGGTCTCCAAGATATGTGATTTCCATTTCATCAGCGAATGTCTTGCCGTTGCCTTCGCCGAAAATGTGAAGCTTTTCATCACAGTGAGGGCAGATATAGTATGCCATGTTCTCGATAAGGCCAATGTTTTTGATGTTCATCATCTCAACCATCTTTACACACTTGAGAACATCTTCCTGTGAGACCACATTCGGTGTGGTAACCATCAATACCAAATCGGTTTCGGGAATTGACTGAAGCACGGTCAAAGGTTCATCCCCTGTGCCAGGCGGGTTATCGATTACCAAAAAGTCCAATTTGCCCCAGTGAGCATCACTTATCAGCTGTTTAATTGCGCCGGTTTTTTGAGGCCCTCTCCAGATGATTGGCCTGTCCAGGCTGTCAATCAGAAATGCCATTGACATCACTTTCAGGCCGCTTTCGGTTTCAACAGGAAAGATTGAATGCTGGTATTCCTTCTTCTTCTCTTCAATGAATTCACGCTGTTCCTCTTCAGGCAAGCTGGTGTCAAGACCTTCTTCAACAAGTTCTTTAAATTTATCAAACTGATATTGGTTGAACTGCTCTTCAAGCATTTCGATACCGAGCATCTTAGGAACGTTCGGACCGTGAATGTCCGCATCCAGGATACCTGTCTTGTATCCCATTGCCTGCAATGTCTCGGCGATGTTGGCTGCAACGGTGGATTTTCCTACTCCTCCTTTTCCACTCATTACAACAATCTTATGTTTGATCTGGCTTAAGTTCTTAGCCAGTCTGATTTCCTGCTGCATCATTTGCATTTGTTGTTCCGGAGTCATCTGACCCCCATGACCGTGATGGCCATGTCCTTGACCATGTTCTGGCATAATTATCATCTCCAAAATAATTTAATTTAACTGAATTTTTTACTGACTTCCTCAACAGCGAGGATTAATGGGTCTGTAACCATTGATACAGGCGGCGCATAAGCAAATTCCATATTGCTTAAATCAAAGCAGGTCAAGCCTTCTGTAATGGCCAGAGTCATTGTATCGATTCTTTCAGCCACCCTTTCTTCCGCTATGATTTGACAGCCTATAATGGTTCCGTTTCCATCACAAATAACTTTGATATCCATTGGTTTTGCATTAGGATAGTAGCGTGCTCTTGTAAGTGCCTGCACTTTCTGTACAACAGGTCTGATACGGTTTTGCTGTGCGAAACTGGTGGTGTATCCGACAGCACCGAATTCCAGTTTTCCGACCTTTGAAACCATAGAGTTCAATACAGGATTGAATTTTGATTTTTTATTACATATTGTACGGGCCAGAGTTTTTGATTCACGAACTGCAGTGGTACCCAATTGTGAAATGGTATTTGAACCTAAAATCAGGTCTTTTGACTCAACACAGTCCCCTACAGCATAAACATCTTCAACTGAAGTTTCCATCCTGTCATTTACAAGTATTGCCCATCTTCCGATTTCACATCCGGCCATTCTTGCAAGATCCAGTTCGGCCCTCACTCCGGTAGCCATGATTACCATGTCGGCATCATATAATTCCTCATCGCCGAAGCATGCCTTTTCAACCTTGCCGTCACCAATCAGTTTGGTTATAGGTTTTCCTAAAACCACCTTTATTCCTTCCTGTTCCAGATATTTCACCAGAATGTCTGACATGTCCTTGTCAAGTGATCTTGGCACGATTTGAGGAAGCATTTCACTTAATATAACATTCAATCCTTTTTTCTTTAGGGCAAATGCAATTTCAATACCGATTAAACCGGCACCGGTGACTATAGCGCTTTTGGCGGTTTCCATAGCTTTTTGAACCCTAATACCATCATCGATATTTCTGATTCTGAATACTCCGTCCAGTTCAACCCCCTGCATTGGAGGCACAAAAGGATTTCCGCCGGTTGCCAAAACCAGTTTGTCGTATTTTAAAACTGTATCTTTGCCATTCTTTTCGTAAGTCACTGTTTTCTTGTCGGAATCGACTGCGGTCACTTCGACTTCAGTGATTACTTCTATATTTTTTTCCTTATAGTCTTCGGGAGTTCTCATGACAATGTCATCAAATGATTCTATTGTTCCTGACAATACGTAAGGAATGGCGCATGGAGAGTATGCCACCTTGTTGTCTCTTGTGAGAACTGTTATTTCTATGTCTTTGTCGAGTTTACGAATATTTGAAGCTGTGGATATTCCTCCAGCTCCTCCACCTACAATTACTACTTTCATTATAACAAAACCATCTATGATTTATAACATTAATATTTATTATCGAAAACATATAAAAAACTAACTATTAATAAGAATTTAGGTTAAAAAATGAGAGAAATTGAATTTAATTTGGATGAAAATCCCTTTATAGATTTATTATCAGCACGCTATGCGATGTCTGCAAGGGTCAATGTGGAAAAGATGTGGAACTGGTGCCATGAAAACGACAAGTCATTTTTCATAATGAGCATGGGATGCCTCATGAATGCAGTCAATTCAGTTCCTGAGCTTAAAAGAAGAATAATAGACGGAAAAGTTGTTGAATATGACTATCTTGACGGAATATCTCCAATAATGGATGAGGGAAACGAAATCTATAAGGAAATGAGAGTCAAAGTGCCGCAGGAATTTGACGATATCATGGCCTGGCATGACTATGTCAGGGAGTTGTCTTCAGACATACTGTCCGGCAAAAAAGAGGGATTCTTCATTGAGATGGAAAAGAGGGACTTGACAAACATTGCAAACTTCTCCTGCATTCCATGGGTTGACTTTGACATGATCACCAACTGTGTCGCTTCAGGAAATGCAATCCAGCCTCTGATAACATGGGGAAAAGTCAACAGTAACTTTGAAATGAGCGTTTCCATAACCGTTTCCCATATATTTGTCAACGGCAGGGAACTGGCCCATTTTTATGAAAATGCCCAGAATGAATTCAACAGCATTTAACGGCCAATATCTGGAATTCTTTCATGGACATTTTGCCTATTCCATTTTCCGCCCATGCTGGAATAATAGTTCTTCAATTGCTTTTTGACATTTTTTGATAATTTATATTTTGGCTTAACGACCAGGCCAACTCCCGCAAACTTGGATTTCAACTTTTTAACGGATACCCAGTTTGTCGGAATATGTCTGCATCCGTCATTGTAGCTTCCATATGAATTGCTCACCAGAACCTTCTTGCCATTGGGACTTACATCTATAACGGATATATAATGGTTTCGAAGAAATACTATCAGTGCACAACCCTTTTTCAATTTCTTCATTGTCTTTTTAAAGGAATCGCCATAGAAATATTTCACACTGCAATGATTTCTTTCTATAATCCTTTTAAGAACTGGAATATTAATTCCACTGGTCACATGTCCCTTTTTCTGGAAGTATTTTTCTGAATGGAAATTCTTCAGAACCTGGGAGCAGACACTGGCGGATGTGGGTCCGCATGTATATTCGGTATTTTGAACATCACGAACTTCAGAATAGGTATATGATTTTCCCTTAAGGGACACTGTAACCGTTTTTGGCCAGTAGTTATACTTATTCTTCTTAACGACTTTGGTATATATCTTCCTTTCAATAACATTCCATTTTTCACGCTTGAGAATGTGATAAGTCTTTGGGGAAAGCTTTGTTTTGAAAAAGGTATATTTTGACAATTTGCCATATAGATACAGACCATAGCTGTCCCTTTTCATGACTTCACGATAATCTGATTTTCTTAGAATATATTGAGCGTCACCATCTCCCATCACAAAGTTTTTAGGCATCAAATCAACATCAGGAACGCCGCCTTTGGTTGGAACCTTCTTCTTTAAAGGATTTATGACATTGCCCTTAATGCATTTGACCATTTTGGATTGCTCAATGCCAACATATGATACAGTGATCTTATATGTTTTGGGGCTGACATTAGGCTTAAAGACAACAAAACCCTCCTTATTTGTTTTCATTTTAAAAACCTTATTTCCAACTCTTATTGTAATCATTTTATTGGAAATTGCATTTTGCGGGCCATGCAGATAGACTCTAAGATATCCGTTGGTAAGAAGCCTTGAATTTCCAATCTCGATTGAAACCGCCTTTAAAATTACTACGTTGATCGTTTTGGAAAATGCATTGTATCCTGCATCGCCATTATATGAGACTTTCAAATCCACATTTGACTTGGCCATGTTTATATTGATGGCGAACTTGCCGTTTTGACCTGTGGTTTTTTTGTAATCCTTTCCGTTAAGGTTTATGATTACTGTTTTTCCGACTACCCCATTTCCGATTGAGTCAGTCAGATACATATCATAATCTTTTCCCTGCACAACATAATTGGAATCGGTTTTAACGGTTAGATCCTTTTTTGATGAATCATTACTGCTTGAATTATCTTCAGAAATTCCCAATAGATTTGGATTGCCATTATCGAAGCTTGAAATTTCCTGAACCGTAGTATTGATTGATTTCAATTCATCTTCACTATCTGCCTGGACAATATCGGTTGAATTCTCATCGATAGCGTATACTGCTCCAATGGTTAAAAATAATATTGATAAAATAAATAAAAACTTCAATTTTTTCATCATAATAAAGTTAAATTTAATATTATATAAAATTATGGCAATTTCAAAACAAAATTTTAGTTAACTAATCGCCTTTTGATTCAATGTCAGTTGCCTCAAGTTTCATGATTACCGGCCTGAGGCCGTCATTGCATGACACGATTGCAACACCTGGAGTTTTAATCCAATCGGAGTAATACCATATCTCCTGAACTCCATGCGCCAAGGCAAAGACATACTGATATATCGCTTTCCATGCCTCATCACAGAATCCGTCAGGCTTTGCATAATCTGCATAGTATACCTCGCCTTCCTTCATTAAAGGGCATGTTGTAAAACCGTCAACTCCGTATTCCCTTGCAAGATCTTCCTGAAGGGTTGTCTTCAAAATGGTAATCCTAACTTTTTTCATAATATGCCTTTAAAAATTATCTCTTAACTGTGATTTTAGCGGACTTGGATAAAGCTGTATAAAAATTGTTGCCCGCATATTTGACAGTTGCAGTATATTTACCTTTCTTTTTTAATTTGGTAATTTTAAAAGTGGCTCTTCCTTTTGAATTGGTTTTTGCAGTATAGGTTTTCCCCTTAACCTTTAATGTGACCTTGGTATTTTTCATAACCCTGAAAAGATTATCTTTTAAAACCATGTAGAACTTCTTGGTCTTTTCTTTTGCATAATATTTCATGTTGGATACAATCATGTTTGGTTTTGCCTTTTTGACAGTGATTGTGGCGGAAGAAGAAGCCTTGAAATATTTATTGTCACCATCATAGTTTACCAAAACATTATATGACCTAGGAGATAATCCTGTAGTAGGCACCAATACCTGACCGTTACTGTTTGTCCAGTATGTTTTTAATGCGCCATTGATATTCACTTTGACCGGAGCGTTTCTGAGTATGGAGCCGTCGGAATCATGAAGGTTAATGATTAAAGGATTATTTATTCCGTAAGTTGCAGTTACGCTGACCACATAAAAGGAGGTGGCCTTTTTGATATTGATATATCTGGTGACCGGATCGACATTGTAGTTATTGTCCTCAACGCTCACAACAAGGGTAAACTCGCCCAAATCCAAATCGACAAAACAGGTTCCTCCGCTCAAACAGTTTGAAACGAAGACCACATTATTGTTCATGTCATATATCTTCACTAATGTCTTTATATTGTTGATGTAATTTTGAGAATCGGATAACTGTACTTTAATCTCGCCGCCAAAACCATAAATAGCTTCAAAATTTGAAACTTCCAATAGATATTTTGGCAGATTGTCATAAAGGTGGCAGTTTACGATGGATGTCCTGTAATGGGCTCCTCCTGAGATGTTGGCCACATTTCTTGTGAAATTTGAACTTACTGCAGAGCCGCTGTACATTGCTCCTCCAGTATTTGCACGATTTTCAACAAATGTGCACAGCACTGCTGAACCTCCATAGATTGCACCGCCCTCATCGGCATAGTTTTTGAGGAAGAAACAGTTTTCAGCAGAGTTTGCATACATTGCTCCACCGGTTACCGCATGGTTTTCTTCAAATCTTGAATTTTTTGAATCCCCTTCAATGGCTCCTGCCCTGTATGCACTGTTGTCAATGAATAAACAGTCTTCAGCATATCCTTTTATTGCACCGCTTGTTTCAGTTGCATAATTACTTATGAAAGTACAGTTTTTGGCAGAGCTTCCATACATCGCACCGCCTTCGTGAGCGTGGTTTCTTCTGAATTCGCAGTCCACGGCATAAACATTGGCCAATGCTCCACCCATCTCATTAGCATAATTGTTGATGAACTTTGAATTTACAACTGAATTGACGTTTCCTGAAATGGCTCCCCCATAGTTTGCATGATTGTCCCTGAACTCGGAATTGCTGACATATGCCATGTAGACAGCTCCTCCCTCATTTGTAGCGTAATTGTTTACAAAAGTACAGTTGTCAGCTGAACATCCGCTGCCCCCAATTGCCCCTCCAATGGTTGAGGCGAAGTTGTTGATGAACTGGCAATTCAATAGGATGGCCTTTGATGCTGCACCATATGACTTTGCGGAATTTCTGGTGAATGTACAGTTGTTTGCGGAACTTCCCTCCATTGCCCCTGAACTTATGAGAGCAACATTGTTTGTGAATGTTGAATCGGAGGCATAGGTATCATATATTGCACCACCATATGTTGCATTGTTGGACTCAAAGCTGGATTTCACTGCTGATCCGTTATAAATTGCAGCGCCATAGAATGCATCATTATTTTTAAACACACAACTTTCGGCATAACCATTATACATGGCGCCGCCGTAGTTGTCTGCATGATTTCCTATAAATGTGCATCTTATTGCCCCATAGGTGTCTCCGGTGATTGCACCTCCATTTACGGCTTTTCCGTTAAGAAATGTGATTCCACTTATAAAGACATCACTGGAGGTAACATTGAATATTCTTGCACTGTTGCAGGCGTCAATTTTATTTCCATTACCAACTATGTTTACCGGCCTGTTAATGACAATCCCATCTTTAAAACCGGAATCGGTACTTTCATCATATGCATAACTATGAAACAGGTATATATGGGTGTCGGTGCTATTATAAATCAGTTGATTCAATTCTGCGAAACTTTTTGGAGGTTCGACTTCTGATATGTTTTCATTATCATCATAATTAGCAACATCATTATCACAAGTTACATTATCTTGCGCATAAACTGTTGAGAGGGCAAATAGACTTGCCAGAATAATTATAATAACAATTTTTTTATTCAACAAACACCCCAACTCCAAAATCATTCAATATATACAAATATTTGTTAAGAATACTATATAAACTAATTTGTTTTAATTTGTATTTCATTGATGATTTTTTGCAGATATTTCTTTTTTAAAACAAATTCACGCTTATTTGCCAATTTGTCGCTTTTTGGTTGGAGCACTTTTTCGTCCAATCGTGAAGCCCCCAAAAATCTTGTGTCCCCTTCCCTTAAGATGTGGGCGTCGCCATTGTCGATGGCATTTTTGATGATGCAGTAATCTTCAAAAAGGATATCAAAATCATTGCTTAGGTGATATATCTCCAAATCGGTAATGAGACCTGTTTCATCATACCAAACTATCAGTATCGATTCCTTTTCAAAGAGCTTTGAAAATGAAATCAGGTCAAAATAATCCAAATCGGCTATTTTGAACTTGTCTGAAGGATATCGTCTGCCGCAAACTTTGGTTGAATACTTAATAGGAGCTATAAAAAAAGTTTTTGATTCATTTAAGGTGACTTCATAGATATTTCTTCCAATCAATGCCTCAAATGAATCCATATTAATCAAATCAGTCTTTGTCAAGTGCAGGAATTCCTGTAATTCTTAAACCGCCATAATGTGATTTGTATTTGATGTTTAAACCGATCAGCAGTGGAGTGATCTTTTCGATGATTCTTGCCTTTTCAAGAATTCCACAGTCAATTGTCTTGATTCCAGGTATTTTGTCAATGATTTCAGCAGCTGTCGCTTTTGCATCTGCATCATCACCTGCAATCAAACAGTCACAGTCAATTTCATCAGGAATGTTTGCAAGGTGTGAATTTGAGATGTTACAAAATGCACAGATTACTTTAGCGCCGGTTCCATCCAGAATGGAAGCGGTTCTTTCAGCAGCTGATCCTTCCATAAGGTCAATGAACCTGAATGGCTTTCCGCCAATTGCAGTTTCCAGTGGCACTGTAGCATCCATGACAATCTTGTCTTTACAGAACTCTTTGATGCCTTCAACAGTCGGTTTTTGGGCAGCTAAAGGAACTGTCAAAATCAGCACGTCACCTTCACGGGCAGCATCTTCGTTTGCCATACCTACCATGTTAGATAAGTCATAATCTGCCAATTCTTCTTTTGCTTTTGCAACTACATCGAGTGCCTTTTCTTCTTTTCTTGAACCGACAATTACATTAACACCGGCAATGGCCAATCTTTCTGCAATTCCCAGTCCTTGTGGTCCTGTTCCGCCTATTACACTTACTTTCATGATTTCACCCTATTTCCTTTCATAAAGCAAGCCGCCTAGAAACATCAAATATTCAGGTAGCTTACCGTCATGAGCATATTGTATCTTTAATCCGAAAATATCCTCCACAGTCCGGTCGACATCAGCCCCCAATGCCTCCAGAGGGTAACGCATCTTAAAGGGCATCTTGCATTGCATGCCGAATTCCCTTGTGCATTTCATGCATAGATTGCATTTGCCTAAAAACAGTCCCTGTGAATCCTGATTCTCTAGGACATAGATTTCATTCATCAGCCTGGCCTTGAACCTTTCAAATCTCTTCAAAATATTATTCAGTTCAATTTCAGAAAAAGTGTGTTCCAGTTCCTCTTCGGAAAATTCTATTTTGAATGCAACGATTTTGAGTTTATTGAAGGAGTTCCATAACTCATCAACATCAAAGTCAAAAGGAGGATAGCTCCAGTTATATCCAAGCATCTCCTGCTCTTCAATGCACAGTTTAGAGAATTTTTCAAAGTCCACATAGTTCTTGTAATATTCTTCGACATCAACATCGGCTGTGAGTTTTTTAATCTCGGACATAATTTATATTATAAAAATTGAATATAATAAAAGTTTCTAAAAATTATCCGTCAATCACACGGTTGAGGGCGATTTTTTTATGATTGTAATTTATTGACTTGTTGGTGTCGTTAAGCGATTTCTTTAGGGTATTGACAATCGCATTTCTAAGCTCATCATCAAAATCAATGCATTGGCCTCCCCTGAATTCACAAACCCTTGAAATCTTTTCATCCTCTAAAAAGTCAATGTATTCCTTCCAGTCATAGTCTATTTCATCAATCAGAAACTTGAGATCAAGCATTTTGTCGTTAAGCCTTGAGGCTTTCTTAAGTGCCTTCAACTCAATGTCTGACAATTCATCCAATTCTTTTTGGTCATATTCATAGATATATGTTTTTTCACTCATCAAATCACCTTCAAGCAGTGAAGTAATCCTTATGTTTGTTTAAATAATGGTTAATGTAGATATAATTGAAAATGCATCCTATAGACATTCCCACCACCATTCCAATATAAATGCCGATATCTGCCATATTGAATATGAATGCAAACAATCCGGCAAAGAGAACCTCTAAAACGAATGCCCTTAAAAATGTCAGGGCAAGTGATATTGTTCCTTTGCCCATTGATTGGAAAAGATTTCCCGCCAGTATACCGAATGGCATCAATAAAATAAAGAAACATAATATATGCAGACATTCTACAACCCTAGCGGACAATATTGCAGCATTTGCAGAATAGGAAAATATGTATGATAATGGCTCTGCAAATACAAACAGGAATACGCATATTATTACGGAAGATATCAGTCCCAGCTTCACGCCATAATTAAGGGCTGTCTTAAAGTTAGCCAAATTGCGTGCCCCATAGGCGGCGCCGCCCACTGTCAATGCAGCCATTCCAATACCTATCAACGGTGCAATTCCCATTGCAACCAGTCTCCAGGTTGCGCTGTATGCGGCAACGGCAATTGTTCCTGAAAGCATTGTCAGCCAGTAATTCATCAGGATTGAAACGAATGACAGGATGAACTGTTCCAGACTTGCAGGAATACCTACAACCAGTATGTCCTTATATATCCCGAAATCCCTCTTGTACTCGCTCATCTTAACTTCTAAAAAGCTATCCCTTTTGTAAAACATCCAATACATCATCAAAAACATTGGAAGTGTACCTGACAATACAGTGGCAACTGCTGCACCTCCAACTCCCAAATTGAAGTAATAAATGAATATCGGATCCAAAATCATGTTTATGACTGCTGTGAAAAGCAGAGGATATGATGCACGTCTGATTTCGCCCTGTGACCTGAAGACAGCGGCCATCATCGCAGGCAAAAATATCGAAAAGATTCCTCCAATGACAATGCTACCATATGTCATTGTCTCATCTATGATGTCTCCGGCTCCCATAGTCAGAAGAAGGGGCTTCAGGACTATCAGCATGAATACTGTGGCGATAACCGTAACGATTATGCTTAACATTATCGAGTGGATTGCGCTGTTTCCGGCATTCTGATAGTCTTCGGCTCCGATATATCTTGCAATCAGGCTGTTGGAACCTGCTCCCAAACCGTTTGCAAAGCCGACCATCGCCAGAAATAGTGGAGTTACAAAACCGACAGCTGCAAGAGCATCAGGACCTAATCCCGCTACCCAAACACCATCAATAATATTATTAAGCATCATAAATAAGTTTGAAATGATGATAGGTAAGGCCAACTTATTTATTGCCTTTTTCGGATGGTTTACAATCAAATCGATTTTTTCAGTCTTTTCCATTTATTCACCTTGAAATGTATTGACCGGGATTGAGGAAATCATCCAAAAATTCCAAATCAACCTCATCAATGTCAATGAACTCATAGGTGTTAATAATGCTCTTTTTAAGATTTTTTCCAACTTTTATCAATCCTATATGCTCATTTGTTAAAATATATCTGATCATGTCGACAGCATTAACAAATTCCCTTTTTTGCATATGGACTAAAAAGTCATCTTGAATATAGCAGTTTTCACGGCCATATTTGGCAGCGAAATTCTCACAGGCCTGTGTAATAAACACTTTAGGGCCAACATTTACCTTAACATTATTTAAGTTTGATGAAGCCATCTCTAAAATGATAACACAATAATCTATTTCATCACTCCAATAGTCTGCCTTAAATACATTGAATTCCTCACTATTCAATTTCCTTTCCAATGCCTGGCAGGTCTTCCTAAGCTGAGGATGGAGCGTGTCTAAAGGAATGTCCGGAATTTTGAATTTGAATGCAATCAAATCACTGTTTCTTGTTTCAAATTCTTTTAGAACATCTTCCTTATTTAAATCTTTATTCAATGGATAAAAATAATCTTTTTTGTTATCAGAAAATATATAATTACGTGCTGACTGGATAAATTCGGCCATCTTATCTAATCTTAAAGCAGCACCAACATTACGTTTCTTATCAGTAGGGTCAATGACGATTAAAGGATCTTTGAAATCCCCTGCAGTGCCATATTCTTCAATATCAATTTCATGACCAAATTTCCAATTGATGGCTGCCTTTAATGTTTTTTCAAAATCATCATAATGAAGTATTAGCAATTCGCACAAATAACCTGCAAATCCGCCAACCTTAAATTCGGAACCGTATGTGCCGGTCATTGCCATGAACCTTTTCAATAAGAGAACCTCATCCTGCTGATTTTCGCTTAACTTACCCTTGATATAGCGAGTGTGCAGAATTGTCCTATCCACCGCCGATTTCAACTGGTCACCATCTTCGATTGCATAGCATGGCACAATATCGACTTCACATCCTTCAAGAAATGTTGTCACATACGGATGTGATGCATAATGATGCTGAGGAGTGATTCCAAACTCAACACAGCATTCATGTGCCAAATCAAGACCATGTCGCTTTAAATCTTTCTTATCGGTATCCAATGGAAAAGCTATAAAAATATCAATGTCTGACTTTCCTTTAAGTGCAGTATTTTTAGCGACAGAACCCACCAAATTTATGGTGGCATCAATTCCCTTTTCATCACATGCATTCTGCAGGAACTTCATTATCTTATAAGATACGCTGTCAATATGCTCCTTTTCAGATTCAGTTGGCTTAATATCTTTTAGTATAGCTTCATAATCCATGGTAATCATAATTCAAATATTTTCAAATCCTCATATATCGGTCCGGCAGGTGTCAAGGTTGATTTCTTAAGAACAATACGGTCAACTTCCATTTCTCCGATTTCAACATCACTGAACTCTTCTATTGTTGATTTGACTTTATCCTTGCCTTTTGCTGATTTCATGCGTCCGATGGTGAGGTGTGTTGAGAACCTCTTGTCCTTATCAAAGCCCAGGCGCACAAATTCCTTATCCAGCTTATCATGAAGGTCTTTGATTATGGAATCCTCATCGATTCCAACCCAAATCACCTTTATGCGCTTATTGTTTGGAAAGGCTCCGCAGCCTGCAATCCTTATCTTAAAGGAATCGAACTGAGAGACAACATTAGCTATTGCCTCCTCAAGCAATCCTAAACCCTCAGTATCAATATCACCAAAGAATTTTAAGGTCAAATGAAGGTTTGCCAATTCCACATATTTTATTCTAGCATCAGTTTTTTTGAATTCCCTGATGATTTTGTTTATCTTAGGCTTTAAATCATCATCCAAATCAATTGCAAGAAACGCTCTTATCTGTGACATCAAAACACCTATTGTTCGATAATTGTCTCATCAATCGCTATTCCGAAGTGGCGTGCATTAGACTCGATGTAAACCTTTACCTTGTCGCCCGGTTTCACGTCAGCCACTGACAAAGGATTGTCGTTTTCATCGACGATTCTAATAGTTTCGGCATTTTGAAGAAGAGTTCTGATGATTTGGCCTTCATATTCCGCTTCAATTAGAATCAATGGCCTTCTTTCGATTTTGCTTCTTCCGACATAGGCTGTTCTGGTTTCGCCTTCGGTATTGACAATCAGCACTTCATCTCCGGCCACCAGTTCGGAGAGGTATCTTGTCTTGTTTCCCGGAACCATAACATAAGCCTGGACAGGCCCTGCATTTACCCTGAATGGACGTGATGCAACATATTCGCTTTCCAGACTTTCTGAGTGAACCAGAAACATTGATTTTGAATAGGAGCCTATGAGCATTCCTTCGCCCGGCTTCATCATGTCGGTTGTATCAACGCATACACGGTCACCTGATCCCAATGGCTTTACATTGGTAACAGTTGCAATCTTGAGTTCATATTTTGCCTGTGACGCTTCGACAACCTCCTGGGCGATTTTCTTGATTTGGTTAAATTCATTGGCTTCAAATATCACGCCATCAGTTCCGTGCTCAAGTGTTTCGAGTGCCACACGGGCACCATCAAGGTCACGGACTGCGGCAATGATTTCAACATCAACCTTCTGCAGGTCTGCAATGATGTTTTCAAGAGGGATGATTGTCCAGTCTGTTCCAACAAGAATGATATAGTCTACTATTTCACCAAGCCTTACTGCCAATTGCTCATGTGCCTTATCTGTGATTACTATATAGGCACATACTGTTTTTCCTTCGCTTTTTGCTTTTTTTGCATTTGCAATATCAACTGAATCCTTAAAGTCCTCATTCAAATCTATGAATCCGTCTCCTTCACCGTTTATTCCGACCAGATATATGTCGGCATCATCGCTGTTGGAGATTATCTTCACGTTTCCCAATTTTCTGATGTTTTCAATGTCATCCAAATCGAGCACATGGTCAATTCCTGATTCCAATGCTGTGGTAATCATTTCCTTTTTGTCATCCCACACTTCATCAGGTGTTGATATCCAAGCGAACTTGTTTTGCATTATTCCACCTAGTCCAAGAATTTCATGGCTTCGTCAACTTCAGCATCATGATGGACTATCTCTGAAATTGCACGGGTGATTTTTCCAGGATTTTCAGCCTGGAAGAGGTTACGTCCGAACGCAACTCCTGCTCCGCCAACTTCAAGGGAATCCTTTACCATCTGCAATAGTTCCTCATCGGTGTCTATTTTCGGACCGCCGGCAATGACTACAGGCACGATTGCTCCTTCGACAACTTCCTTGAATGAATCAGGGTCTCCGGTATAGTTGGTTTTTACAATGTCAACTCCAAGTTCGGATCCTACACGTGCCGCATGCTTTACGAATTCCACATCATGCTCGTTTTCAACTTTCTGACCTCTTGGGTACATCATTGCAAGAAGAGGCATTCCCCAGTAGTCACAGGTTTCGGCAATGACACCTAATTCCTGAAGCATCTGGCTTTCGGTTTCTGAACCGAGGTTTACGTGAATGGATACTGCATCTGCACCTAGCTGAATTGCCTTTTCGACACTTGTTACGGTAACCTTATCGTTTGGGTCCGGTGCAAGTGAGGTACTTGCTGAGAGGTGTACGATAAGACCTATATCCTTACCGTAACCACGGTGACCTTGTTTTACAATTCCCTTGTGCATTAGAATAGCATCTGCTCCTCCTTGGGAGATTTCTTCAACAGTTTCATCCATATCGATGATTCCAGGAATTGGTCCGCTTGACACACCATGATCCATAGGTGCTATTACAGTTCTACCAGTATTTCTATTTATGATTCTTTCTAAACGGATTTTTTTACCTATCATTTTTTACAACCTTTTTACTTATGAATTATATTTTTAGTGATTATGGTATATAATAGTAATTGTACACATTTAGACATTAATTTTAATGATTGGAAAAAAATTTCAATTATTGTAAACATATAACGTATTAAAATCAATATTTATGTCTGAATAAAAAATAACAAGGCTAAAACAATATTTGGATGGATAATGAGAAACAGATATATAATTAAAGGATGAATAGAAAGATTTATCAAAATTAAATAAATTAAAGACAATTACTATTAAGTAGTAAACATGAATTAAGTGATTTTTACTGTGATGATGACTAGAATAAGATTATGAAAAAAAAAGATAATCACATTTGATTTCATAATTCTAAGAGGTCCAACAAAAAAATTTTTTCTGTATTTTGATCTTAACAGATATTAAAAAGAAAAAAGAATTAAAACGGAACAAAGCGTTGTGCCCTTCTTTTTTTCTGCAATTCTTTTTCTTTTTTAGTTAATGGCCTGTCTAATCTATTTAAAAAATCTTCAGCTTCTTTACCATATAAAATAGGAGTATCCCCAATAGGTTTTGCCATATTAATACCTCCTTAATTTATCCTAATTCTTAATTTAGCATTAATCATTTATATAATTTGTTATTAGAGAATTATACGATTGTTTTCACCCTGAAAAATTGCTTTGAAAAAACCATACTATTTATACTTAACTATCTTTTGAGTTTTGGTGTCCACAAGTCGAATTCCTTTATCAATGGTGGAATGCCCGAATCATGATAGCTTTCAAGATAACCTGTGCTTGTACGGTAATCCTCATCACAGGCACTTGCCGAATTAAAGAACTCCAAAAGTCCACGGTTCCTTATTGCAGTATGTTTCGGTTTGAATGTGCTTGACCATATATAGAATACCTTGAAAACAGTATCCGGATGATATCCTCCACCCAAATCTATTGCCAATACATCACATGATTGAGTAATCTTATAAACTTCGGCGATAATCTCATGCAGCCGAACATCTCCGGGAATGAAATTCACATTTTCGATGTTTTTCATCTCATCGATTGCCTCAGGAGAATTGTCAACTGCAATAACTTTGCAGCCGGGTGAAATCAGTTTTGTTGTGCCTCCCACATGGCATCCCAATTCTATAATAATATCGTCCGCTTCAACCAATTCCAAAAGGTCACGGCGATATTTCTTCACATCATAACTTAACTTAATCATAAACTATCCCAACATTGTTGAGTTTATCTATATGCAAGTTTTCAACTTCCTCATTTTTGAAGACATCTTCATTTTGCGCAAATGCAAATACCGTATTTCCAAGCATACCCATTGAACTACCTAAAATATCAGGTCTGGAATTAAAATAATCAACTAGATTTTTCACTTCATCTGACATCAGTTTTGTCTCATTGGAAAACCTGTTTGAAAAGTCGAGAAAATTTTTCAAGCTCGGCTTTTCCTCAAAGTACTCAAGGTACTTGAGACCAGCATCAGATATTACCTGATGGCGGTGGGGATTTCGGATGATGCTTGAAGTTTCAATCCCGCCGAAGGTTTTCCAGGCAATGAAGACATCATGCTCGAATGACTTGATCTTGCCGATTCCGGGAGCCCCCGGCTCAACCCTTAAAACCAAACCATAGCCGGTTTGTGCAATGACATCGCCCAGGCCTGCACCCAAGTTGACTTCAGCCATGTGTGCAATCTGTCCGCACAAATCGGTTGAATATCCCAGGTCCAAAAATTCGTTTAAGGCAAGAGTGAGACTTAAAGCCGATGCGGCTGATGTTCCAAAACCCGCTCCAATAGGCAGCTGGATATCCTGAGTTACCTTAAAATCAGTGTCGATTTCCATAATCTTTAAAACCTCATCGATTACTGTGGAATCGCCCTGATTGACATCAATTTCCAACTCATCTGAATCTGATATGGTTGTCCTGACACCCCGAGACATTAAAAATCCTGCACCGCATGAGCCTTTCTTAAGAGTGATATCGTGGTCTTCAATAGTGAAAAAACCGGTAATGTGGCCCGGAACAAAAACTGAATTTGACATAATAGATATTATGTTTTCAAAATAATTAAAATTTTTCTAAAAATAGCTAATAAAAAAAATGGAAAATTAAAAAAATAAATTCAACATTATTTATTTTTACAGCACCCGAAAAAGAAATTTTTCACTTTTCGAGTCTTGGATTTGCTCTTTTTCTTTTCCAGCTCTTGCCTTTCATGCATATGCCTTCTAGCTTCAGCCATATCACTCATGATTTTACCTCACAAAAATTTAGTTATACCTAAATATTATTTTGGCAAATGACATATATAAATCTATTGCCTAATCAAGATATTATCACATTTTTTGCAACATTATCCTATTGCCACAAATCAATGCAAAAAATTTGTAGAATTATTAAAACCCAGATTCCCAATATGTTATGAATATATTAATATTTCATCAAAAGCAAGCTTTTAAATTAAATATTCAAAAAAAGAAAAAAAGTTAGAAGTTAAATAAAACTTCTATTTATTTTTTAAATTTTCTAATTCTTGATACACTAAGCATTAAAAGAACAGCCAATAATGCAAACAGAGGATTACCTGTTGCCCTTTTTATGCTAACATCAGTTTTATTTGAATCTTTAGGCACATTAGATGTAGTGTTTGAATTGTTTTTCCCATTTATGTTATTTGATTTATCTGAATTATTTGATTTATCTGTGTTATTTGATTTATCTGAATTATTGGTATTGTTATCATCGGTTTTGTTTTCAAATGTTTCAGTAACATTTTTGGCAGTTGTTTCATTGGTCGAATTGCTTCCTGCAACAACAATATTAGTGAAGTTACCTACAGTTATGGTTTTAAAGAATACAATAAACTGGGATCTTTCACCTTCAGCCAAAATGCCATTATAAGTCCATGTATCTTTTCCATCAAAAGTCCATCTGTTGGATACTGATGTGAAATGGTCATAAATCAAACCATCAAATTTAAGCTCTTTTACATAAACCTCTTCCAAATCACAATCTCCAATATTTGTAACCCTAATCCTGAAGCTTGTCAAATCCCCGACAGGAACCTTAGGAGTCAAGGTAATTTTTTCCACTTTTATCATAGGTTCATGAATAACTGTGTCGTTTTTACCGCTACCTGTGGTCTGGTTATTGTCGACAGCAACCACATTAGTGAATGTACCTCCCCTTAAAGTGTTATAGACCACCATAAGTTCAGCAGACCTGCCTACAGGCAAAGTGCCATTATATTGCCATTTTGGATGTTCCATTGAACCGATAAAAATCCATTTACCAGTTGAATCAATGAAATTTTGATAAGCCAAACCTTCGGAATTCATTTCAGTAACATTAATATTGCTTAATTCGCATTCCCCAGTATTAGTTATGCGAATCATGAAATACGCAGGCATGCCAACTGTCACTTCAGGAGTCAAAGAGATTTTTTCTACAGTCATATTTGGAATATAGACCGGAAAATCAACCGTGTCGTTTGCGAAAGTGTGATTGGAAAAGCCTACAGAAACGTTGTTCTGCATAATTCCTGAGTCAGTTACATTGAATGTAAGTATAATATATGCAATTTTGCCAATACCTAATGTTTGGTTCAGTATCCAAAGTTTTTTGCTTGAATCATAATTCCAATTAAATGGGGATCTGAATGAATCATATGCCAATCCTTTGCTGAATCCTGTTTCGTTTATCCATACTGAGGTAAGATTGCATTCACCTGTGTTTTTAACAGTGATATTGAAGTCAACCTGTTTTCCGATTACTACCGGATTTGTTAAAACCTCTTTTTTAACTGTTAAGTTTGTTTTATTTATATTGAAGACAAATACATTTTGAGTGGATGAAGGGACAATAATCTCACCAAAGTTAAACAATTCAACAGTTCCATCATCATTAAACCTTAATGTGTCATTAGTAATCCTATATCCTGAATCATATAATGCAACCACATCATTAACTATTGCATTGTTACTGTTTTTGAAATCATGGTCAGTGAAAACATTTATTAAATCTCTAAAGTCTGCATAATCGGATGATTCATTCCAATATTTAAACATTAGTATTTTCAGATATTCACCGACATATTCTTCAGATAGGGAGTTTTGTAAAAACCTTAAATCTTCAAACATTACTCCATACCTAGGAGAATCTGCATCTTCCTCAACACAAAATGCAGTATAACCATCTACATATGTTATTCCATTTTTTGGATCATATGTCATGTTCATATACTTGGAATGGTACAATGAAATGGAATTTTGTTCTGGATGAATGATATTTTTTTCAATTAACTCATTAGCAGCTACTATATACCAACCATCAGAAGCAGTATTGTCATAAAATTCTGAATTAGAAACATTTGCAACAATAGTACAAATTGCTCCACCATGGAAAGCAGTGTTTCCAATGAATTTAGAATTTGTTATTGTCGGATAATCAGCACCGATAGCACCACCATATCCTTTAGCCTGATTGTTGATGAATGTACAGTTGTTTATGGTATCGCCTTGCCTAGTACTGGAGATTGCTCCACCACCGTATCTTTCAGCGATATTTCCTACAAAAGTATCATTTTCAAGGGTATTGTGTCCATTCTCAAACACTATTGCTCCACCCATAAGTCCTACATTATGAGTGAAATTGGAGTTGATTATGGTAGGATTTTTAGCTAATGAAAAGATTGCCCCACCTTTAGTCATGTTCCTATCAAATGGAGGTTTAGGAAATACCCCATTGTTTACAAAGGTACAGTTATCCACTTTCGGATCTTTACAATAGGCACCTGGTCCAAGATAAATAGCTCCACCTTTTTCCGCATAATTACCATCAAATTTAGAGTTTAGGACTGAATCATTCTCACCATATTTGATACATATTGCACCACCATATCTGGAACAATGATTTTTAACGAACTCTGAATTATTTATTATTACATTGCTAGCAATAGAGTATATTGCTGAACCATCATAATCTGCAGTATTCCTATAGAATAAACAATTATTAATTATAGTGTTTTCTGAGGAATCATGAACATACACAACACCATAACCTGGTGCATGATTATCATGCACACGAGTATTGTTGATAACGTTATTTTTTCCGTTCATCCAAATTCCTGCACCATCACCATTATTTGCAGTGTTTAAAGAGGTTTTAGCTATACAAGTTGAAATTTCACAATTGTTGACAGTGATATTGTCACAGTCCTTCAATGCCATTGCTCCACCCTGGTCAGAATAACAGGATGAGAATGTAACATTATCAATCAATGAACCTGAAGCACCTGCACCCTGAAGATAAATTCCACCACCATATGTGTCTACAATATTATTTCTTGCTGAAGATACAGTTGAATTAACAATTCTTATTTTTTTGTCTGAATAAATTCCACCAGCATTACGTGCAATTGAGTCATAAAAACTACAATTTGCAATTAATGTATGTGAACCAGCATTATAGATTCCGGCGGCGAAATAAGTGGCTTTATTTCCATTAATCTTTGAATTTATGATTGAAATACCATCATGGGCTGCAATATAAATTCCACCACCTCTGCCAGCGTTGGCATTATTGGAATTTATTGTACATTTATCCACACAAATATTGTCCCCATCAAGATATAATGCACCACCATTAGTGGTTTTACCTTTGGTCAACTGCAATCCTTTTAAAACAACATTGTTTCCTGTAATCTTAAAGATCTGACGAGTGTTTTCACCATCAAAAATAGGTGTTCCGTCATCAGCAACGATTGCCAAATTGTTAACGCCGATTGTCAAACCTGTATTAGAGGTTCCTTTATATGTTCCAGGCATTATGTGAATAACGTCACCATCATTACAATTAGATAATGCGCTTTGTAAATCAGAGTAAGGACTGGATTGTGAACCGTCTCCCCCAGTCGTAGCACCTGCATCTACATACCAATTATTTCCATCACCTAAAACATCCTCATCTGAAGATTTTAAAGCATTGGAAATGTCATTATTTTCTACAGCCAAATTACCATCTTCTGCTCCAACCCCAAATGAATCCATTTCATCTGAAGCAGCAACAGCATTCAAACATACTAATAATACAATCAATACCAATAAAATTTTAAATAGTTTATTAAATTTCATTTTTTCCCTCAAAAGAGAGTCAAATCAAATATAAACTAATCAAATTCAATAATTTAATAATATAAATTAAATTTATTTCCAGTTAATTTAAACATCTTAATAAATAATATTCCCAATTATCAGCATGCCCATCAATAGCGAAACAGGACTGGTCACTGACCAATCATGCACCATTATCAACAGCACTAAACCGAAAAATACCAATCATTTTCAGCCAAATTCTGCGAACATTTGATTTTTTTATATTTACTTTAAGATTTGATCTAACCCAATAAATCACATATATATTATTTAAATTATATGTAAATCAAATTTTTATTAATTGATTTTTATTTAAATAAATATTTTTTAAAAAATATTCATTTTACAACAATAACTACACTTTTCAAATAACTATTGCGTATAAATATATTAATATTGAGTATTATTTAAAATTTTTGATAGTGAAAAAGGCTCTGTCAAAAAGTTAGTTGATTTTTTCGATTTTCTATCCAATTATTTATTCTGTGGAGTATTTGGTTAAATACTCCAGTTAATGTTCTGAATTTTTTCTTTTCTGATTTTGATAAGGTTATTCCATTGTAATTTTCTAATCTATTGTTTGTTTTTTCTAATTTGTTATAATATTCTTTTTTAAGGTAATTTAAGTATTTTTTGTAGTTTGGAAAAAAGTTGTTAATCAAGTATTCTTTTAAAACAATTGGAAAGTTACTATTTCTTGTTTTAATAGTTGTATATAGTTTATTGCATTGTAATATGTTTGTTGTTCAAATAATTGGAAAAATAATTCTTTATATTCTTTTATTTCTTTTTCTTTGTCTTTAATTTTTTCTTCTGCATATTTTTTAATTTTATAATTAGAAGCATTGGGGTGCTGTTTTTTGTATTCTGATTTATATTTTCTTTTAGTTTCATTTAGATAAGTTTTTATTTTTTCATTTATGTTTAATCTTAGGTGAAATATACATTTTTGATGTATAAATCCTAATTTATCCATTATATGATCATAACTCTTTTTTAAATCTGTTATTATTGCTGTTCTTTTGTGTGAGGGAATATTTTCTTTTATGAATTTTTCTGTCGTTTCATCTTTTTCATTATCACTTAATAACTCTGCAACAGGAATTTTATGGATTAAATCGAACAATACATGTCTATAATACCATGTACGTTCTACACTAATCCATTGGACATCATAACTATAATATCCAGATAATTCTAAATTAGTATTTGTGCAATATAGATTATCAGTTAAAATTAATGATTTACGAACAGTTTCATGAGAAATACTGATGTTGTTGAATATTTTATGAAATCCTGAAATGTTTCTAAGTGAAACATTCTCTAATTCTTTAGATTTATTGGATTTAATTAATGTATCTTTGTAAAAATGAGAATAAGCATTATAATCGTCTACAAATTCAGTTTGAGAATACGTACCGCATTTTTTGCAGTAATACCTCTGAACTTTAACAATATTTTTTTCACCACCCTTTGTATAAATCTCACGAGTATTATAACCAGTTTTAACAACTTTACGAGAATAACAATGCTTACAAAAAGGTTCATTATATCCAAAAACACCATTACTACTTTCAAAAATTGATTTATCCGATGGTGCTTCGTGTTCAATCATTGAACTTAAATCATCAAAACCGAAAAATATAAGTTGTTCATCAGACATATTACTAAATGAAGAAGCTTGTTTTCGAGTTTGCATAATATATAATAAGTTTTTCCACCTATAAATAATTATTTATTCCTTATTTTGAAAAATACCCAAGTAACATCTCAAGTGTAAAAAATAACATAATTATACAACCCTACCAAGTATTTAAACATTTCCAAAAGTTAACTGGAAAAAACAAAATCCATAGAAAAAAATAGAAAAAAATTGAAAGAAAATTCAATCAACTAACTTTTTGACAGAGCCGTGAAAAATATAAATAAATGAACAAAATAACAAAATATTAAATTATTAAAAAAATAATTGTACTTGAAGATCATATAAAAAGCAATTAAAAAAATAAACATACCATTCAAATAAAGTATAAAATAGATTACATAGAATATTCGCTGAAATGAAAATTTAAAAAATAGATGAGATTACAAACTAATATCAAAATTGATTTCCTAATCAAAAAATAAAAAAAGATATGAAAAATTGAATCAATCTTCAAACCATGATTTTACGGTTTCCCTTGCATCATACACCTTGGCGATAAGGCATTACAGTTTTACATTAAACAAATCTGCACCGTCCAATTCCCAAATGTATTCATCAATAACCTCTGCGTTTCCCTTTTCAATGTTTGATTTCTCCTCCGAAGTAATTCTCACTGCTTCTTGAAAAATATATTACAATACTTGATATCCTATCAGAACTAAATCAATCATCATTCTAAAAAAATGAAGAACAAAGGAAAACCAAAAAAATATCAGAACGGTCACAAAAAACAAGTTTAAAAAATCAACTTTTAAAAAAAAAGAAAAGAATAGAAGTTAAAAAACTTCTATTTATTTTTTAAATTTTCTAAATCTTAATACACTTACAGCCAAAAGAACAGCCAGCAATGCAAAGATTGGATTACCAGTCGCTCTTTTAAAATTGGCATCAGTTTCTTTTAAGTCTTTAGACACATCAATTGCATCTGTTTTATTTTCATTATCTGTATTAGGTTTGTAAACAGTGCTGTTTTCAGGAACTATTTTACTTTCATTGACTTCAGGAGTACTATTGAAATTATCGGTTTTATTATCAAATGCTTCAGTTACATTCTCAGCAGTGGTTTCATTAGTCAAATTAGACCCTGCACCAATAATGTTGGTGAAATTACCTGCTTTAACAGTCTTAAAGAATACTGTGAATTGGGATTTTTCACCGGGAGCCATAATACCCTTGTAAGTCCATTTGTTTTTACCATCAAAGTCCCATCTGTCTGATACGGATGTGAAATGATCATAAACCAAACCATCGTAATTTAATTCCTGGACATAAACATCTCCGAGATCAATGTCACCAATATTTGCAACACGAATCAGGAAGCTTGTCAAATTACCTACTGGAACTTTTGGAGTTAAAGTAATCTTTTCGGCCATAAGTCCAGGATGATAAATCTGCACCTTGTCTTCGTCGCTACCCTTGGTGACTTTGTTGTCGACAACAACCACATTTGTATATGACCCTTCTCTTAAAGTCATATAGACTACCAGAAGTTCCGCATGCTCACCAGGAGCCAATGTTCCGGCATATTGCCATTTCGGATGTTCCATAGTTCCGATGAATCTCCACAAACCGTTTGAATCATCGAAAGTCTGATATTGTATTCCTTCAGAGTTGATTTCGGAAACATTGACATTATTCAAATCACAGGTACCGTTATTGGTAACATTAATGATGAAAAATGCAGGCATTCCAACTTCCACTTTAGGAGTCAGGGATGTCTTATTAATAGACATGCTCGGTATTGCAAACTGTGTTTTGAATAAAAACATAGTCTGTGAACATGGAGAAATCAGTGAAGTGAAGTTATACTGAATATAACCTCCATCAACTTCTTTCACATCCTTATTGGATACCCTGAATCCGCTGTCGTATAACTCCAAAACCTTTTTGACCACAGGATGATTGCTGTTCCTGAAGTCAAAGTCGGAGAATACATGGACCGCTTCACTGTAGTAGTTCGGACGTGTAGTCGGATAACCGTATTCATCAATGAAATTATCCCCTTCATGAGGATAAAGATCATCTGTTGAATTGAAGTAGGTATATGCTAGAATCTTGAGATAATCTGAAATATCCTCACCTGTTATGACGTTGATTAAACCTCTTAATGTATAGTCAAGAGCCCCTACATTAGGGTAATATGCAAACCTTTCGGCACATATTGCAATGTATGAGGTATTTGTTGACCTTACTGAATATGCCTGAGGGATATCGCCGGTAATTCTAACTATCTCACTAGGAGTGACTCTGACCTGATTCTCTTGCGGAACATTACTGTTTATTAATGAATAATAATGACCGTAGATATCATTTCCATAATTCGCATTATTGTTTTCGAATGTGGAATCTGATATATTTGAATCATAGGAGTATATTGCACCACCGATATTTGCTTCATTTCCCTCAAATATTGAATTTCTTATTTCAGTTTCCAATGCTGCTACGGCACCACCATAGTTAGTAGCATTGTTGTTGATGAATTTTGTATTATCAATAATCTTAACAGCGTGATTTCCATACTCATATTCGCAAGAAATTGCACCACCACCATAACCTGCAGAGTTATCCTCAAAGTAGGAGTTATTTAAAACTGATAAAGCATTACCTTCATAATGCCAGTATACTGCTCCACCCTGATATGCATGATTATGTATGAATTTTGAATCGTCGATATATGCGCTTGCGTAATTTAATGAAATTGCTCCTCCAGCGAAGAATGCATCGTTATCTGTGAAAGTGGTTTTATTAATCACATGATTACTGCCACTTATACGAACAGCACCACCAATGCCTCCATAGTTTTCACTGAATGAGGCGTTATACAATTTTCCGTTATCTGCATACCAGGCAATTGCACCGCCTTCACCTTGAGCATCATTTTTAGTGAATGATGAATCAGAAATAACTGCATTATGATTTCTAATCATCACAGCACCTCCAGCATCGTTTACATCATTGTCATCAAATCTGGAATTATTGATAACATTATTGACTCCATATACTGCAACAGCACCTGCACTTGCAGCCTTATTCTCTTTAAAAAAGGAATTATTGATTAATAAATTCCATGCAGGGGAATGTACTGCACCACTTTCAGATACTGCATTATTTTTTAGGAATTTGGAATTCAACAATTTACCGTTGCTTCCGCTCCAGTAAACGGCACCACCGTATTCAGCATTATTATTTTCAAATGTGGAATCAGAGATTACACCATTGTTCTCATATGTATAAACAGCACCACCGTATGTGGCTCTGTTATTGTCGAATGCTGAATTCATAATGCTTCCTTTTGAATAGATACCATAATAAACGGCACCGGCATCCTTTTGTGCAGAATTCTCTTTGAATGTGGAATCTGTAATTTCACAGTTATCATACACCCAAACAGCACCGCCTTCTTCAGCAGTGTTGTTAGTGAATGTTGAATCATGAATTATATTCTTACAGTTTTCACATGAACAGTCGTTTGTTAAATCAACGTTTATTGCTCCACCGTTAGCTGCATCATTCTCTTTAAATGAAGAGCCTTCGATAGTGTTATTGCATCCTGAAACAAAGATTGCACCTGCACTTCTTGAAGCATAATTATTATTGAACTTTGAATTGTTAACAGTGACATTATCAGCAATGGATAATGCTCCAGCCTGATAATCTGCATGATTCTTATTGAATTCACAGTTGTCTATATTCAAATTTGAAAGAACATAGACTGCACCGCTTCTTTTTGCAGTGTTTTCGTTGAATCTTGAATCAGCAATTGAACCATCTTCACCTGACCAGTAGACTGCCCCACCATCATCAGCGGAGTTTTTATAGAATGTTGAGTTTTCGATTTTACCGTCGTTTGCAAGCCAACTAACTGCTCCACCATTAACGGCGGAGTTTTCGTTGAATACTGAGTCTATAATCAGACCGTCAGGTCCTTCCCAGTTAATTGCACCACCACGGGTTGATCCCCCATAAGAATCATAACATTTGTTCTTATTGAAAGTGGATTTGTTAACCGTATTGTTACTTCCATAGCAATATAACGCTCCCCCAACATACTCCGCAACATTATTTCTAAACACTGAATCGTATATTAGGTTATTATTACCATAAAGGTATATTGCACCACTAAAGAATCCTTGATTATCTTCAAATACTGTA
>ONSJ01000041.1 GCA_900320515.1 uncultured Methanobrevibacter sp.
AATAAATTAATGTCCAAATGCAGAAACATGAGCAGGCGATGGAAAAAACTACAAAAAAGACTACAAAAATGGTACAACAAAAGAACAAACCAATTAAATAACTACATTGAAAAACTAACCTACAAACTAGTCAAAAAATATGATACCATAATCTTTGAAGAAAACTACTCTACTATCAAGATCTTAATCGGAGGAGAGCAAAACATGATATTTCCTCTATCGCAATTCATAAAAAGACTAAAAGACAAATTCCAACTCTACAAACCAGAAGCAGACGGCGTACAATTCGTAAAACCACACAACACAAGCAGAAAATGCCACCACTGCGAACACATAAACAAAAAGTTAAAAGTCAAAAAACGCAACTGGAAATGTCCAAAATGCGGAAAAACACTTGATAGGGAGATAAACGCAGCAATTAATATTCTAAACCGCTGGTTCAACGAGGATAGCCTGAAAAAATACTTAAATTAACCATTATTAAGTGAAAAAATTCAGGAATCCCACCCTCTTAGGTGGGGTGGTTCAATAAAATAACGAAAATGGCTTAATTGCATAATATTTAATAGATAATGAAAAGATATTAATAAATAATTTAATATTAGGATGATACTATGAATATTACAAAAAGTTTTAATGAAAAAGAATTGACATTATCTGTTGAAGGTCGTATTGATACGATAACTTCCCAAGACCTAAGTAATGAAATTAATGATGAAATGGGTAATTTTAACTCATTAATTTTGGATTTTGCTAACTTGGAATATATTTCAAGTGCAGGACTTAGGGTTTTAATGGCAACACAAAAGAAACTAAAAGCCGAGGGCATTCCATTTGTTATTAAAAATGTAAATGAGGTCATAAATGAAATATTTAGAATGTCTGGTTTTGATAAAATCTTGAAGATTGAATAATCTTTCTGATTTAAGTATGTGCTTTAAAGCAAGTTTATCTTTAATCTAAGAATGTCGTCCATTGAATTGCAATGTGGATGAAGGTGGATTAATTATGATAATTTAATGGTAAATGAATGTTTTGATGAATTAAAATTATTGTTTGGTGAATGATATGGATTTGTTTAACTTGTCTTCAGCTCAGAAAATGTTGTTGTTTTCCGAGATAGAAAATCCTCAAAATGATTCTTTTTATCTTGCATTTAGAAAGGATTATGATTTGGATGATTTTGAAAATGTAAAATCTGCTATAGAATGTATTTCTAATGAATATTTGAATTTGCAAATTAAATATGATGAAGGTGGTGAATTTAAACAATATTTTGCAGATAGTGATGTGGTTGTTGATTCATTTGAGGTTTCAGATGAAAACCTTGATGAATTCATAAAAGATTATTTGGATAGTCCCTTTGAAGATGTTTTTGACTCTCCATTATATAAATGGGCTGTCTTAAAGACAGACGTATCTACTGTGCTTATTGGGGTCGTGCAACATATTTTACTGGATGGGACATCACTTTATTCAATTGTTCCCCGTGAAATTGACAGATATATTGATTGTATAAAAGATAATGTGGATTATGTTCCAATTGATTATTCATATGAATCATATGTTGAAGATGAATTGGATTATCTCAATTCTGATGATGCAAAAGCTGATAAGGAATACTGGTTAGATGCGTTAAAAGATTATTCTCAGGATTGGTATTCATTTGACGATTCTGAATTTGGATTTTTCGAGCTCCTTTTAGATCAAATTCCTGATTTTGAGTATTCCCCATTCATTATCTCACTTGCACTTAATTTTTTATACTTTTCTAAATCTAAAAAAGATAATAACTCATTTAAGGATATAGTTTTGAACACTTCCGTTCACGGAAGATACTTCAATCAAGATGATGCGTTAGGAATGTTCGTTAATACAATTCCTCTAAGGTTGACCTATGATGAGGATTTGACATTCGATGAACTGCTTGCCTATTCAAAAAGTGTTTTAAAGGAAGGATTGGGTCATGCAAAATTGCAATTCAGTGAATACACAACAGATTTGAGAAACATGGGCATCGATCCTGATTGTGTTTCAATGTTTTCAATCGTATCCAATTCCACAGATTATGATTCAAAATTCTTAAGTTTCCAAAAGGACATTAAATTTCCGCTGCACTTTAGAATAAATAAGAATTATTCTGATAAAAATGGTTTGCAATCCATATTTATAGAGTATGATAAATCCTGTTTCACTAAACGGGAAATTGAATTCATTGCAGACGGTTTGAAAGATTTGTTAAGGCAGGTAATGGATGATTCCACTAAAAAATGCGGCCAATACAATGTAAATGAAGTCGAATTTTTCAAGGCGGAAAATTATTACAATAATTTAATTAATTCATTTGACAATCCAACCACAATTTCTCCGGATGTTAGTGGAGATAAAGTAAATTTCGTAAGAATATCCAAACCAATTGACATTGAAAAATTAAAGTATTTGTCTAGCGAATATCATCTGTCAAAGGAAAAGTTCTTGCTTGCAACATTTTTATATAACTTGACCAAATTTTCATTTTCAAAGGATATCTTAATTGCATATGACCGTATTGCTGCAGGTTATCACTTTAATACAGATATGTCCGTCCGCCAATACATGGATGACTTCAAAAAATATTTCAGGGAATATAAAAATTATCCTCTCCTGAACAACAAAAAATTGAACTTTGAAAGCGAAGTGTTGTTCGTAGTGGATGAATATGATGCAAAGGATTACAAATTGGTGTTCAATTTTGAAAGCGGAAATATCAACATCAGTTACGATGAATCCTTCTACTCAAAAGAATTAATGGAAACCTTTTTGGATTCAATGGATGTTCTATTGGACAGGTTCAGTTCTCCTGACGAATTGCTTACGGATATTTCTATCAGACGTGAAATTGAACTGGATGAATGCTTTGAAATTAATCTTGCAAACGAAGGAATTGTAAATAAGGTATTTGAAAATATTGTGGCTGAAAATCCTCAAAAGACAATACTTTATGCTGAGGATGCTGAGCTCACTTATGATGAGTTAAACAAGAAAGCAAATAGGATTGCTAATGCTTTAATCAAAAGGGGAGTCGGCATCGAGGATAGAGTAATGTTCATGATGAGAAGAAACAGTGATTTGATTGCATCTGTTTTGGGTATTGTCAAAGCGGGAGCGGCATTCATTCCAATTGATCCGAATTATCCGAAAAACAGAATTGACCAGATTCTGGAGGATAGTGATTCCAAATTTGTAATAACCTCTTCAGAAATAGACTATGATGGTGAAAACAGAGTAGATGTTGATGATTTGCTTCTTGAAGATGATGATTCAAATCCTGATGTTGATTTGACTCCGGACAATTTATGTTTCCTGATTTACACTTCAGGTTCAACCGGAAAGCCGAAAGGAGTTATGATTACTCACAGGGGAATTACAAACTATGTTGCAAATGTTGAGGAGAATGTTCCGATTTATGAATTGAATCACCAGTGCAATAAGTTCATATCAATTTCTACAGTGTCATTTATTGTATTTTTAAGAGAAATATTCGGTACAATTCTAAATGGATTGCCTGTGGTATTTGCTAATGATGAACAGGCGGTCGATCCTTTAGAATTGGTAAGTCTGTTCAAGGCAACTGATGCAGAAGGATTCGGTTCCACACCAACCAGACTGCTCGAATACCTGCAGCTTGAAGAAATTCAGGATGTTGTCGGAAATTGTAAAGTGATTATTGTCGGTGGTGAAGGATTCCCTCCAGTATTGTATGACAGATTATCAAAATACACAAATGCAGACATCTATAATTCATATGGACCAACAGAAGTGACAATTGCTTCACATTATAAGTTAATAGATTCCAATGAGGTTACTGCCGGTTGGGAGATGCTGAATGTAGTTGATAAGATAATGGATATCGATGGAAATCAGCTGCCTGCTTATGTAACCGGTGAAATTTATGTAGGAGGGGCCGGAATTGCAAGGGGATACCTGAACAACCCTGAACAAACTCAAGAGGTCTTTTTCACATTAAATGATATTCCATACTATAATACTGGCGATTTGGGTAAGAAGGACTCCAATGGCGAATTGTATGTTTCTGGACGTAATGATACTCAAATCAAACTCAGGGGATTAAGGATAGAGTTGTCTGAAATTGAGGGTGCAATTGCAAATTATGAAAATGTCTCCCTTTCAAAGGTTCTTGTTAAAAAACTCAACAATGTGGAACATTTATGCGCTTATTTCACAGCATCCCGTGATATAGACATGGAAGACATGAAACAATACCTGATTGATTCTCTGCCTGAATATATGGTTCCATCATATTTCACACAGCTTGAATCATTCCCTAAAACTCCTAATGGTAAAACTGACTTTAAAAATTTGCCTGATCCAGAAATTGATGTTGACGAATTCATAAAACCAAGAACTGATATTGAAAAAGAGCTTTTCGATATGGTATCTGATATTTTGGGAGTTGATGAATTCGGTGTAAACACTGATTTGTTCAACATCGGTCTGACTTCCCTTTCCGTAATCAAGCTGACTTCGGCAATTTATAATAACATGAAGGCACAGCTGAATGTTACAGAAATATTAAAATATAAAACAATCGAAAGAATTGCATCTGAAATTAAAATAGTCGATGATGAAGCATCTGACGTTCAGGAATTCTATCCATTGACTTCAAATCAGCTTGGAGTTTACTTTGACTGCATCAAGGATCCTGATAATACTGCATACAATCTTCCAAAGAAAATGGAATTCAGTGAAGGCATTGATGTGGATAAACTCAAATCAGCAATCATAACAGCTATCGATAATCATCCTTATCTAAAAACTATAATAGTAATGGAAAATGGTGAGGTTTACCAGCAAAGAAGAGACAGCCTAAAAGTCGATGACCTGATTGAAGTTGTGGATGAAGTTGATATTGATGAATTTGTAAAGCCGTTCAAACTTGAGGAAGGACCATTATTCAGATTTAAGATAGTCGGAAACTCCATGTTGCTTGCTGATTTCCACCACATTATTGTGGATGGGACTTCCTTAAACATCTTATTTGATGAAATCTCAAAAATCTACGATGGAAAGGATTATGAGCTGGAAGAACTTGACGGATTCGAGTATTCATTAAATGAAATTAAAACAGAAAAATCTTCATTGTATAAGGAAGCGGAATTATTCTTCTCCCATAAGATTCAGGAATTTGATGATGCAACATTGATTGCCCAGGATATCAACGGCGATGAATCCAAGGGCAATGCCGCAATGGAGGACATTTTCCTAAATAAGGAAGCTATTGATGAATTCTGTGCGAAATCAAACCTCAGTCAGAATAATCTATTCCTTGCTGCAACATCATTTGTTTTAAATAAATTCGTTTACAACAGAGATATATTGATTGCAACAATCACCAATGGAAGATTCAATCTAAATCAGCAGAAAACATTGGCCATGATGGTTAAAACATTGCCATTGGCATTGAAATTAAATTCTGATTCAAATCTTAATGAATATCTTGAATACATTAATGAAGAATGGCTGAATGTATTGGCTTATTCATCATATCCTCTAACAGAAATTTCAAATAAGTTCGACATCGCTCCAGAAATATTGTATGCATATCATGGAAAAATCATCGAGGACATTGAAATTGGTGGAATGAAAGTTGAAAGGCAATCCATTGACTATGAAGGACTTAAGTTCAAGATTAACATAAATGTGGTTGAAGTGGATGGTCAATACAGGATATTCTGTGAATACAACGATCAGTTATACTCTGAAACATTGATTAACACTTTCCTTGACTGCATCAGAATCGTTTTAAACAAATTCATGACATTCAACGGGGACACATTGATGAAGGACATTTCAATCATTGAAAATGATGATTGGGGTGTCGATGATTTCGAATATGATGAGATTCCTGAAGACAGGTTAAATAAGATATTTGAAAATCAGGTTGAAATGCATCCTGACAGGGTCATTTTATATGCGGAAGATGGAGAGTTCACCTATGAGGCATTAAATGAAAAAGCTAATAGAATTGCCCATAGCCTTATTAAAAGAGGTGTAGGTCCTGAAGATAGGATAATGTTCATATTAAACAGAAACAGTAATGTGATGGCATCCGCATTCGGTATCCTAAAGTCAGGTGCAGCATTCATTCCTGTTGATTCAGAATATCCTTCTGAAAGGATTGAGCACGTTCTAACTGACAGTGAATCAAAATTCATCATTGTGGATGATGTAATTGAGAAAAAGGGTATAGACTTGTCACAGTATTCTGATAATTTGTTGGATGTCAATGAATTGCTTGAGGAAGAGGACACTTCAAACCCTGACCCTGATGTCCATGCAAATAACATGGCTTATCTTATTTACACTTCAGGTTCCACAGGACTTCCAAAAGGAGTAATATTGGAGCATGGAAACATTGCAAACTTTGTTTATCCGGACCCTAGAAATGTCTGTACATATGAACTTGTTCACAATCTTGAAAAAGAGGATTATAAAGTATTGTCCACTACAACTGTGGCCTTTGATGTGTTCCAGCAAGAACTGATGGGTTCTCTATTGAACGGAGTTCCAATGGTGTTTGCCAATGATACGGAATACAAGGATCCAATTGAAATGATGGATTTAATCCACAGGTCAGGAGCAAATGTCTATGTTGCTACACCTTCACGTATTCTGCAATATCTGGAAATTGAAGCTATGCAGGAAACAATGTATGGATTTAAAGTCTACATTCATGCGGGAGAACCGTTCTCCGCCAGATTGTATGAATTGCTTAGCGAAAATTCCAATGGAAAAATCTTTAACATGTACGGGCCAACTGAAACAACAGTCTATTGTAACGGTCAATTGCTTGAAAGTTCAGATATCCATATTGGTAAGGAACTGTTCAATGTGCATGAGATGGTTATGGATTTCGATTCCAATCCTCTGCCTCCAAATGTCATTGGGGAACTGTTCATTGCAGGAAAAGGTGTTTCAAGAGAATATCTCAACCGTCCTAAGAATAATGCCGAAGCATATGAGGTTATTAATGGGGTCAGATTCTATCATTCCGGAGATTTTGTTAAAGTCACTGAAGACGGGGACTATTATGTATTCGGAAGAATGGACAACCAAATCAAGCTTAGAGGTTTAAGAATTGAAATAGGTGAAATTGAAGTCGGTCTTTCAAAATTCCCTGGAATCAAATCCGTTGCTGTTGTTGTTAAAAAAATCAAAGGCAACGACCATCTTTGTGCATATTTCACAGTTCAGGATGAATACAAAGATGAGAACCGTGAAGAAAACGGATATTCCATTGATATTGATGAGTTAAAGGCATCTCTTGCTGAAAAACTGGTATATTACATGGTTCCTACAGTCTACATGGAACTTGATGAAATGCCTCAAACAGCAAACGGCAAAACTGACTTAAGAAACTTGCCTGAACCTGTTTTAATCACTGAGTATGTTGCTCCTGAAAACGACATTGAAGCATTCTTTGCAAACCTATTTGCAGAAATATTAGGACTTGATGAAGTAAGTGTCACTGATAATTTCTTTGAAATCGGTGGAACATCTCTCCTGGTTACTAAAATCACTATGGAGGCTTTAAATAGAAACTATAATTTAAGCTATGGTGATGTCTTCTCAAATCCTACTCCAAGGGCACTGTCAGAGTTTATCCTGTCTGATGAAACAATGGAGAAAAAAGAGGAATTGTCATATGACTATTCTCAAATCAATGACCTGCTCAAGAAAAACACCCTTGAAAGCATACTTGACGGCGAAATTCAGGATAGTTTAGGCAATATTCTGCTCACTGGTGCAACAGGATTTTTAGGAATACATGTGGTTCGTGAAATTCTTGAAAATGAAACCGGTGAAGTCTACTGTTTCATAAGGGGCAATAAGGTATTGAGCGGTGAAGACAGATTGAAATCCTTGCTGTTCTATTACTTCTCAAATGAATATGAGGAGTTATTCAATGAAAGATTGCATGTCATTGAAGGGGACATCACTAACTTTGAGGACTTTGAAAAGCTTATAAATGAAAAAATCGATACTGTAGTTAACTGTGCAGCTAACGTTAAACACTTCTCATCCGGAACTGATATTGAAGACATTAACCTGGGCGGTGTAATAAACGGACTTAAATTTGCAAAGATGAAAAATGCCAAATATGTCCAGGTTTCAACATACAGTATTGCGGGTGAAAGTATAAACAACTACCCTCCAGTTGATGTCAAATTCACGGAAAATGATTTGTTCATTGGTCAGGCTGTAGACAATCAGTATCTTAATTCCAAATTCTTGGCAGAACGTGCAGTTTTAGAAGCGGCCGTTAATGATGATCTGGATGTTAAAATCATGAGGGTTGGAAACTTAATGGCAAGAAGTTCTGACAGTGAATTCCAAATCAACTTTGAATCAAATGGTTTTATCAATCGTTTAAAGGCATTTGTAACAATTGGAAAAATACCATATTCAATGCTAATGAATCAGGTGGAATTTTCACCGATTGATGTAACTGCAAAAGCTATTTTAGGTCTTTCAAAGACTCCTAAGGAATGTACAGTTTTCCATCCATATGATTATCACAGCGTTTCCTTTGGAGACATAATTGACATTATAAGACCTTTAGGATTGGATATTGAACCTGCTGAGGATGATGATTATGAAAATGCTTTAGATGAGGCACTTGCCGATAAATCAAAACAGGAAGGAGTGTCAGGTCTCATCACTTCAATCGGTTCCGGAAAAGTTAAAAAGATTTGGATGCCCGTTGACAATACATACACTACTCAGGCGCTATATCGTTTGGGCATTAAATGGCCATTCATATCTGAAAATTACATCTATAATTTCGTTAAGTATTTGGATGATTTAGACTTCTTTAGTCTATAGGGGTTAAGACGATGTATGAGAGAAATTATAAATTATTGCGAAGTAAATTCGGGGAATTCTTCTTCCCAACATTATTCACATCAATGGCAGGCAATATCTGTCTGTTCGTAGACGGTTTGATGGTAAGTTTCTTACTTGGTGCAAGCAACCTTGCACCGATTCAAATAGTCGCTCCGGTAATTACTTTTGTTAATCTTATCTACTGGATGATTGGACTGGGGGGCAGCGTACTTTGTTCCGTTTCAAAAGCGGAATTTGACGATGAAAGAAGTAACGGCTACTTTTCGGTGTCAATCATTTCACTCGTATCGATTGGAATATTGATTACAATCCTTGGTTTGTTGTTTTCAGGCAATATTGCACATTTCTTATGTCTCTCCCAGCCTGAATTGGTGTTTGATGTTAGCAGTTATTTCATAGCATTGATAATAGGAATGCCTTTTTTATGTTATATGATGAGCTTGTCTTATTTTATAAGGGCAGATGGTATTCCTTCATTGCCTTTTAGAGCTATACTGGTTGCCAATATTGTAAATATTTGTTTTGATGTAATTTATATCAAATTTTTCGGCATGGGAATTTCAGGTGCGGCATTGGCCACTTCAACAGGTTATATTGTTGGGTCCATTTTAATTTCATATTATTTCATTAAAAAAGAACGTACCTTGGAATTTATTAAATTGAAGGCAAATTCATTCTTCAATTTCCTTAAAAAAATCATGACTTCAGGATTTTCATCTGCATCAACTCAATTGTATTTAACATTAAAATTGCTTGTCATAAACTTTTTGGTTGGTCTTACTATTGGAAAATCAGGTGTTGTTGCATTCAGTATCTGTTATAACAGTTTATTCATATTATATATTTTTCTGATTGGAACTGCACAGACAATGTCTCCAATTGTGTCCGTTTACTTTAAGGAGGAAGACTATTCCGGTGTTGATTATGTTGTAAAAAGATCTTTAAAGATTGTTTTGGCTTCAAGTTTAGCGCTATCTGTTTTATTCATCGTTTATCCTCAAGCTTTATTGTTCTTGTATAGTGTCAAAAATCCGGCTGATGTTCCTGTTGTATTGAATGCATTAAGGATATTTGCAATAAGCTATGCTGGAACTGCAATCACATTCTTATATACATTTTATTCACAGGCTATTCAAAAAAATCAGTTATCTACAATCATTTCCTTGCTGGAAGGTTTCGTTTTGCCAATTTCTGCTGCGGCCATACTTTCTTATCCGCTTGGCGAAAACGGTATTTGGATTTCATTTGCAATTGCTGAGGCGCTGACAATAGTATTCATCTTCTTCTATTCAAGATATATCAATAAAAAGACTGACGGTGAATACACAGGATTTTTCATTAATAAGCATAATGATGATAACGTGTTTGAACATACCATTTCAGGGGATGTTGAAGATGCAGTTAATCTGTCCCGTGATGTTCAGGATTACCTAAAGGACAACAAATCAGCGACTTTTGTAAGTTTAGCTATTGAGGAAATGCTTGTAAACATCATTAACACCAATGAAAGCGTTGATACAATAGATGTCATTGTTAGGGATAATAAGGACAATATTCTGATTTCCATTAAGGATACAGGTGTTGAATTCAATCCTGTTATTGAAAATGAAGAACTTAAATTTGATAACATTGCTGTTTTAAACAAAATTGCAGATAAAATTGATTATTCAAGGGTTTTAGGTTTAAACAGTACGGTAATAACTATCAAAAATTAAAAACAGATAAATGGGATTTTTAATCCCTATTTTTTTTTTAAAAATTTTTTTCCACTAAAAATGCAATATGATCCTTTTCGTAAGGTTCCAGCTTTACTTTTTCAATAATTTTAAAACCTTTTTCTTTTAATTTCTTTTCTTGCTCCTTGAAAACCTTTTTAGGCTTTTGAACAACATCGATGCTCCTGGCCTTAATCATCAAAAGGCCAACTCCATCCTCCTTACAGAATAGATTCATATTTCTCATGAAAAGTTCTGTCTGTGTAGGCTGGGCAACATCGCAGTACACAAGGTCGGACTTTTCAACAATGTTGAGGTATCCTTTCGGTTTTGTTGCATCACCTAAAATCGGAGCAATATTTGGCCTCTGGCGTGAAAGCTGAACCAGTTTTTTGGCTGTAGTCGGTGAAAATTCGACTGCATATATCCTTCCTTCAGTTACAATATCTGAAATGTGTGAAACGGTAGTTCCGGTTGAAGCGCCAAGGTACAGGACTTTTGAGGCATCATCAAGTTCCAAATTTTTCAATCCGTTTAAAAGTGCGGCTGCCAATTTTGAACGTCTAGGATTCCAAATTCTGTATTCCACATCTTCCTGGATTAATTCCTCTCCATAGACTGATGTTCCTGGAGTCAAATTGAGGGTTGCAATATTTTCATCCTTAAAATAAACTTTCATGTTCTACCTCCTTCTCCTTTTCTTTTTACCTTTTCTCTTCTTGTTTTTGCCTTTTGACCTTTCTTCATTTCGTTTTTTAGTGGTCTTGGTTGGAAAAGGATTATTCTTTTCAATTTCTTCCGCCTTTGATTTGAATTCCTCAAATACATTCTCATCGAAAGTTTTGGTAAAGACATCCCTTCTGACTGCATGGGATATCATTCCTGCGAGCATTCTTGCGATTTTTCCACGGTTCCACCATTTTGCTCCCCTGACCTGAGGATGCTGGTATATCAAACCGTATTTTGGCGGACGGTCCCCGCTTTTGAGGTGTCTGAACAGTGCCTTTTCGGCACCCATTATCTGAACTGTGCTTGAAGGATACATTGCAAGTCTTTTAAGCCCGCCTGCATGTGAAATCAGTTTGGCTCCAAGAGATGCTCCAACCAACAGTCTTAAGTTTGGCGCAATTTCCTGCATTTTAAAATCAACATATTCTTCAATGTTTTTTCTTGTTTGCTGCATTTCATAGATGGAATTTGCATAATTGTTCATTATTTTAATATCTTTCGGATTGATGTCATCTTCCAGATCAATGATGTCTGCAGGGAATGCGTCAGGTTTTGCTTCGACAATCTTTTCTTTTGTCTTGTTTTGGGAAATCAGCTTGATGTAGGTTTCATTGTTTTTGATAACATCCATTTCAGGGAAATACAATGCATACCATTCTCTGATTCTCTCGATTAATTTTGAAATGCTTTCATCAATCTCATCGATGGTATTGATTGCCTGAATCAGGTGCTTGTCTTCAGAGGCGGATTCCTTTTTAATTTTGTAAATCGCCAAATTTCTATAGATTTCGGTTATTTCCTCGCTGTCCAATCCGAATTCCTCATAATTGCTTCTTAGATATTCTCCGGCAGGATTCGGATTTTTAATGATGACTTTCTCATTGCCGTAATCTGACTTTCTTTTATTGGATTCGATTATGATTTCATCGCAGTCCTTTGAGACTTCATCGATTATTTCCGTTTCTTCAGGCACGGTTTTTTTGTCATCGATATCGGCCAATCTGTTGAGTATTTCCTTTTCCGGAAATAACTTTTCTGAGATTAATTCGTTTTCACTGTTAAAGGCCAGAAATCCCTTAACGCAATAAGTAATATAGCATTCCATAAGATTATTTATCTATTTTATTTCTAATAAGCATTTTCAATTGCATGAAATTTTTGTAAATTTGGTGCAATTTTACATTTTAATGAAATTATATAAAGTCAAATCAATTTTAAAGATTTATAAACTGTTTAATTTATATATTAATTGATTTAATATTGGTATTGTAGGTTTTGACCACTTAAGCTTAAAATATCTCAATACAAATTCGAAGGTTTTCTAATGAAAAAAGATTGGATAATGTTTGTTGAATTAACTTTAGAAATTATGAAAATCGTTGTCATGATTCTTAAATAATTAATTTCTAGGGCGGTAATTAGTTGTTGAATGCAAAGGAAAGAGTTTTGGTATTTTCTCTCTAGTGGGGTTCTTCCTACATTTATATTCAGAGAATATATGGTAGATTTATATATATGTTAATCTATATATTTTATTGAGAATTTTTTTCTCATGAATTTGTATTGAATTAATGGGGTTGGAATCATTTGATTCTGGCTCTATTCCTTTAAAAACTTTTTTTAACATTATTATTAAAATATCTTTAAACTATTTTTATCATGAAATTTAAACTATTAACTGTATGTCAAAAGAAAGTTTGGATGATTTAAGATATGAGTTGGAACTTAAGAATGCAGAAATCGATGAGCTCAATATGGAGCTTCAGGAAAAAAATGAGCAAATCAACAAGCTGAAACTTTATTCCACCAAATTAAAATACGAGAAAAAGAATTTGGAGGATAAGCTCGACACAAAAATCGATTACGACAAGGCAAGAATCAATGAGCTTGATGACTTGCAGGAAAAGATTGAAGAAAAGGAATCAATCATCGACGACAAGCACGACCAGGTCAAGTACCTGAGGTCCCTGATTGATGACTATAAGGAGCAGTTAGGCAGGAATACCGAGAATCTTGATGTCCAGCTCAAAAAAATCTCTAAAACATATGAGAATTTGCTTGCCCAAAAGGATGCCATAATACAAAAGCAGGATGAGCAAATTGCAAATCTGATTAAATCAAATGAAGAAACAGTAAAATCCAATAAAACAAATATAATAAGTTTGAAATTGCAGAATGAAAAATATCAGGAAATCATTGATAAATTTACAAAAACTAATTAAACAATTAATTACAAAGTTGATATTATGTTGAAAACAAATGTTTGCGGAGTGGAATTTAGAAATCCTTTTAAAATCAGGTGCTGGAGGAGTCGTATCCAAATCATTTTCACTGAATCCTCATCCGGGCTATCCTAACCCGACAACCGTAGCGGTTGATGGAGGAATCCTGAATGCAATCGGCCTTTCAAATCCTGGCGTTGAGAATTTCAAGGAAGAATTAAAAAGGATTGACCATGACGATAATGTAGTTATCGCTTCAATATATGGGGCAAACCCCTCTGAATTTTCACAGCTTGTGGAGGAGGTTCAGGAGCATGTCGACATGATTGAGCTCAACATTTCCTGTCCTCATGCGATGGAGGGCTACGGAGCGTCAATAGGTCAGGACTGTAACTTGAGCCATACTATCGTGGCGGCTGCAAAAGACGCTTCTGAGGTACCTATAATTGCCAAATTGACACCGAATGTGACTGACATTACTGAAATTGCAAGGACATGTGAGGATGCCGGAGCGGACTGTCTGTCCTTAATCAACACGTTGGGTCCGGGAATGAAAATCAACATTGATGTTGCAAAACCGGTTCTCTTCCATAAGTCCGGAGGAATGAGCGGTAGGGCAATAAAGCCTATTGCAGTAAGCAACGTCTATTCAGTTTATGAGGCGGTTGACATTCCATTGATCGGCGTTGGCGGAATCTATACCTTTGAGGATGTTGTGGAATTCATCTTTGCAGGTGCCCGTGCAGTTCAGATAGGCACTGCAATAATGGATGAAGGCGTTGAGGTATTCAGTAAAATCAACCAAGGATTGGAAGAATTCATGAAGGATAAGGGTTATTCTTCAATTGATGAAATGGTGGGGATTGCACATGATTAATGAACCGAAAATCGTTGAAATTAAAGAGATTGTCACTGAAACTCCTACAATTAAAACTTTTAAATTTGATTGGGATTTTGAAACACTTGGAAAGCCTAATCCCGGCGAATTTTTAATGATTTGGAATTTCAATAATGAAAAGCCAATGTCCATTTCACAAATTAATGATGATGAGCTTGCAATAAGTGTTAAAAACATCGGGGAGTTCACTTCCCAACTGCATGATTTAAAAATAGGAGATCCAATCGGCGTTAGAGGCAGTTATGGGCATGGTTTTGACAACTCATTTGAAGGCAAAAAGATTATTGCCATTGGCGGTGGAGTGGGAATGGCTCCAATTAATGCCATAGCCACTGACTTGGCCAAAAATAATGATGTAAGTGTGATTTCAGCTGCCCAGACAAAGGATGAATTGCTGTTTTTGGATTCCCTTGAAAAACTGGGTGTAAGTGTTTACCCATGCACTGATGACGGAAGCTTCGGATTTGAAGGTTTTGCAACAAATTGTCTTAGCGATTTGCTTGAAGATTCGACTTACGATTATGCATTTGTCTGCGGCCCTGAGATAATGATGAAAGGAATCTTTGATATCCTTGAGGATGCGGGGATATCTGGCCAATATTCCCTTGAAAGATACATGAAATGTGCACTGGGAGTGTGCGGTCAATGTTGTGTCGACAGCGAAGGCTGGAGAATCTGTGTTGAAGGGCCTGTTTTTGAAAACGAAAAGATATCACAAATAACTGAATTTGCAAAATACAGAAGGGACGCTTCCGGCGTGAAATACTAAAAGGGATTTGATAAAATGGGAATTGACATTAAAAAACACCTGACTCCGCCAGTGCTTCTGGTATTGTTTTTAGTGATAGTCTCACTGATGATTGTCTTTCCCGTTTTGAACATGATTATATTGGGTGCCATCCTGGCTTATGGAGTAAGGCCGGTGGCCCGCAAAATCCAGTCAAAGCTCAAATACAGCTCCCTGTCGATATTGCTTGCGATGATAGTTATTCTGGTGCCTTTGATACTGCTGGTTGCATATATCGTTATGGAACTTATAGCGATATTGTCCGGAGCATCGTCTTCCGCCACATACGCTGATATCAATGGAGTATTGTCATCGCTATCCTCTTATCTGCCGTGGAGTTTTGATGTAAATTCAATCTCATCATCACTTAACTCATCGGTTCAGGAGATTGGAAAATTTCTGCTGAATTATCTTGTCAAGTTCGTAAGCAGTCTGATGAATATTACTCTTGACCTGTTTATTTTAATCTGTTCAGTGTTCTACTTCGCTCGTGATGGAGATAACTGCTTTGAATTTATAAGGTCATTTGTTCCTGATGATTCAAAGGATTTCTTTGACAAAACAGTTGAATCCGTCAAGGATGTTTTGAAAAGCATTTTCTACGGACACTTCCTGACTTCAGTGATAATTGGAATATTCGGAGCGATAGGATATTCCCTTCTGGGATATCCCTTCGGAATCTTTTTAGGTGTGCTGACAGGTATACTGCAGCTTATTCCAGTATTCGGTCCGTGGCCTATCTATTGGGCATTGTTCTTTATGGATATTCTTTCCGGAAACTATCCAAGGGCGGCCGTAGTTCTGCTTTTCGGATTTTTCCTAAGCACAATAGACATGTACATAAGGCCGGCTCTTTCAAGCCATTATGCAGATATCCATCCGCTCATATTGCTTGTAGGTTTCCTGTCCGGACCTCTTGTCTATGGAATAGTCGGTTTTATTGTCGGACCTTTGATTTTGGGAGTCACTTATGTCGTTTTGGATAGTTATAGAAAGGAATATATTCTGGGGGATGAATGAATGCAGGAAAATGTGGTAATTTTGGATATAGATTACGTTACATATGAGGAAAAACCTGTAATAAGACTGTTTTCAAAAAAGGGCGACGAAAACATAATATTGATAGATGATACCTTTGAGCCTTATCTTTATGTGATGTCTGATGATGTTGATGAGTGTGTTAGTGAAATTGAAGACAATATTGACATTGTCCGTGTTGAAAAGGTAATCAAAAAGGATTTTCAAATCGAATCGGAATTTGTAAAAGTCACATTCAGGCATCCTCAGGAGTTGGCTAAAAATCGTGATGCCTTAAGGGATCTGGAAAGCGTGATTCAAATAAGGGAATTCGACATTCCATTTTACAGGCGCTACCTGATGGACAGGGATGTTATTCCTATGACTGAAGTCATAGCAGTTGGTGAGGAACTCGAAACATTCATGGATTTGGATTCAACAAAGCAGGACATCAAAATAATCAGGCTGACTGACAGGCTTGAGAGGGTGAAGGAATATCCCCAAAATTTCAGGATATTGAGCTTCGATTTGGAAGTGAGAAACCCTCACGGAATGCCGGATTCTGCAGAAGATGAAATCATCATGATTGGTATGGCCAGCAATTTTGGTATCAATCAGGTCATATCCACCAAAACAAACTCTAAGGATAGGGATGACTTTGTAAATCAGGTGTCCTCTGAAAAGGAAATGATTGAAGAGTTCGTCAAAATCATCAAGGACAACAACGTTGATATCATCGTTGGCTACAATTCTGATAATTTCGATTTCCCATATCTGAAAGACCGTGCAAAGATACTGGGCGTTGATTTGGATATTGGAATGGACGAGTCTGATGTCAAATTCATCAGAAGAGGATACTCAAATGCCGCATCCTTCAAGGGATTGATTCATGTTGACTTATACCTTGTAATGAGAAGATACATGACCCTTGACAGATATACATTGGAAAGGGTTTATTATGAACTGTTTGGTGAAGAAAAGATTGATGTTCCCGGTGACCGCATCTGGGAGTTCTGGGATAACGAAGGCGATGAACTGGATACATTGTTTGATTATTCCCTTGACGATGTGGTGTCCACCTTAAAAATTGCGGAACAGACCTTGCCGCTTAACCTGGAGCTTACCCGTATTATAGGTCAGCCACTTTTTGACGTATCACGTATGGCAACAGGCCAGCAGGCCGAATGGTTTTTGGTAAAGCAGGCTTATTTTGACGGAGAGGTCGTGCCGAACAAACAGGGATCAAACTTTGCCGACCGGGCTTCAGCTGAAGACAATGAAGGTGGATATGTAAGGGAACCTGAAAAGGGTCTTCACGAGAATCTGGTTCAGTTCGACTTCAGAAGCCTGTATCCGAGCATAATCATTTCAAAAAACATTTCTCCGGATGTGATGAATTTGGGCAAAGTTGAAAACGAGGACGATTATAACATTTCTCCGGAACATGGCATAAAATTCAAAAAATCCCCACAGGGATTTATTCCATCTGTCATCGATAAGATATTGCAGGAAAGGTTCAGAATCAAGCGTCAGATGAAGGCGTCTGATGATCCTCAGGAAAGGATAGCTTTGGATGTACAGCAGCAGGCCATCAAAAGACTGGCCAATACCATGTATGGAATCTATGGTTTTCCTCGCTTCAGATGGTATTCATTCGAATGTGCAAAGGCAATTACGTCATGGGGAAGACAATACATCAAATCATCAATAAAAAAAGCGGAAGAATACGGATTTTATGCAATATATGCTGATACTGATGGTTTTTATGCGAAATATAAGAAAGAATAATTTTTTTTGAAGATGAGACGCAAAATTTTTTAACTAATTTTTATTTTTAGAAAAAATTTTGTTTGTTTATTATTTTTTAGTTATTTTTCATGTTTATTTCATTA
>ONSJ01000043.1 GCA_900320515.1 uncultured Methanobrevibacter sp.
AAAAAAAAGAAGAGATTGGTAAATCTCTTTAAATCTAATCATCCATGTCTTCAAATCTGGATTCTAATTTTTCCATTACACCAGGAAGTGAAGTGTATTCCATTTCTTCAGCAGGTAATCTGTGAGGTTCGAATGGACCGTGTCTTCTGATGTAAGTTGCGATTTTAGCAGCTTGTTCACGGGTTGGGTCGAATGCAGGATCATCGAATAAGTCGACTGGTCCGATCAATTCACCGTTAGCTACTTGGAAACCTAATCCTACTACTCTAGGAGGTCCGTCGAATCTGATTGGGTTTGCTTCTGCTTCTGAAACCGGCATCATTGGACCGTTGTGGGATCCTCTCATCCATCCGCTTACCATGTGTGGGAATGCAAATGGATCTACACATTCACCGTTAGCAGGGAAACCAGATTGTGCTCTTACGATACATACTGGGTCGTCTTTACCGACGTATTCTCCAGCCATTAAGTTTAATCTTTCGGTACTTACTGCAGCTGCGATTTCACCGTTTTTCTTCCATACTCTTTTGATTACGTATCTTCCGGTGGAACCGATTAATGCAAGCAAGTCGTACATTTCTTCAGGACAGTTGAGAACAACTTTTCTGTGTTCAATTACGTCGAATACTTCAAATTTGAATCCATCGTGTAAGGATGGGTCGATTACAAGACCTGCAGTGTTGAATGGGTCTGCAAACATTCTGAATACTGGCAAGTTGAATGCACCAGGTTCGGTTTTGTCACAGCAGAACACTAAAACAGGGTCGGATGGCCTTTCTTCGAATTCAAATTCTGCTACACCAGGACCCATACCTTTGATGTTACCGGAGAAGGTATCGGATAACAGGTCTTGACCTGCACCGTATAATTTCAATTCACGTGCTCTTTCGGTAGCTTTCATGAATGCATCATATGCGGTTTTGTGAACTTCTTCGTTTTCTTCCCCTTTGTCGTGGGTCATGATTAAGTCTATGTCGTCTCCGCAACGGGAGATATAGTAATCTTTTATGATACCTGCTTCTAAAGCTTCGTTTAAAACTTCATCACAAATATCCATTAATTCTGGGTGTGCGACACAGTGTCCGGACACACTTCCGATATCAGCTTTAATTACACTAACTGTAGTTTTCATTTTAAATACCTCGATTAGTAAATTGATTATTTACTAGACATATATTATTTTTAACAAGTATACTATTTAATAATTGTTATTATGAGCCTGTCAAGAAGTTAATTTTTCAATTCTGTTTCAAATCAAACTGTTAATTTCCTAAAAAAATAATGCTGAAAAATCCATCCATCGTCAAAAAGAATTAGCTAAGATAAATTATTAGTTGAATTTGCGGAAAACGGCAGAAGGAATGCATCGAGTGTTTTAAAAATAGGATAATTGAGTAGTCCCGAGCGGAGTCGAACCGCTATCTTTGGGTCCAGGGCCCAAAAGGATTGCCACTACCCCACGGGACTATACAATAATATTTAGTCTTTATCATATTTAAATTTAAAAAAAGTATGAAATGAAAATATCAATCCAATCTTCTGATATTTTCAAAAGCCTTTTGGACTTCAGTGTCCTGATCCATATCCTCACAGGCCTTTTTAACACGCTCCAAATCCGCACGTGTTTCAGGATATTTCGGTACGGCACTGCATCCTCCATCATCGATTTTGGAAATCTCAAATGTTCCGATATCCTTCGCTATTGCAGTAATCTCTTCCTTGTCAAGGCCTATCAGAGGAGACAGTATCGGCACATCAACACCATATCTTGTTGCAAGAATGTTTGATAATGTCTGTGAGGCAACCTGACCTACGCTGCTTCCGTCAACGATGGCATCAGCCCCCAATTTTAAAGCCAATTTCTCCGCTATCCTATACATTCCTGACTTGCACAGGACACATGTCATTTTCTCGGGAGCCTTCTGTTTGGCAACGGTCAAGTACTCCCCATAGTCAATGACTCTCCTTTTGATTGGAGTGCCTTTGGCATAAATGTTGAGCTGGTCAACCAGGAGGTTGAAGTTTTCGGTGACTTTAGGGCCTGAAAACGGATCGTTGTTGCAGTGAAGCGCTATGACCTCACATCCCCTTTTCATCATCAAGTATGCGGCTACAGGTGAGTCTATACCGCTTGAAAGCAGAACAACAACTTTCCCCTGTGTTCCCAAAGGAAGTCCACCAGGACCTCTGATCTTTTCATGGAAAATGTAGGTGTCATCGTCCCTTACTTCTACGAATATTGTCAAATCAGGATTTGTCAAATCAACGGGTGCAAGAATCCTATCCCTTACAACCCCTCCGCAGTGGGCAGCCATTTCCTGTGAGGTGAAGTCATGCTTTCCGACACGGCGGCATTTGATTGCGAATTTTGTGTTCTCATCGAGAATGTTTTCCGCTATAAGCTCTTCAGCATATTTGCCCAATGTTTCATCAATGTCTTCGAAGGTTGTCTTTGTTGAAGTGGCCGGAGAGTATGAGACTATTCCGAATACCCTGTTGAGCTTTTCGATTCCCTCTTCAAAGTCTTTTGGGAAAATGTATATCCTTCCCTGGTTTCTGTCAACTTCACATTCGAATGTGGCCTTAATGTTTTTAACCAATTTTTTTTCAAAGCGTGACCTTATCTTTGGACTTTTGAGTCCTATTTCTCCATATCTTGCGATAATCAAATCATGATTCATTTAAACAACTCTACAAATTAATATTTACAAAAAACATATCTCCCTTCCATACTACTTTTTAAATCTGATTGTTAATAAAAGTATTTATCACCGGAGGATATCGAATAAATTTAATCTAACACTTATTCAAAAGCCACTCGGTGTCCTGATTTCCATAGGATATATTCTGCAGGCACGGGAGGGATTGAGGATTCCTTCAATGATTGTCAATGTAATAGCGATTATCGCAACATTGATTTTTACTGCATTACTCTTTAAGAAGTTTAAAAAAAATGATAATTTAAAATGCAGGAAAGGTTAATTATTAGAATATATTATCTAGAACCTGTTTGATGATTGAATTGAACTGATGAATATGGGCATTGTCTTAAAAAAAATAGAAAAAATAAGTAGATTGGTAAATCTACTTAACTGTAATTTTTCCTTTTTTGGTTACTTTTTTGTAGTATGCATTGCCCTTGTAGGTTATTGTGTATTTTACCTTTGTTTTCTTGGTGAGTTTCTTGCCAAGCTTGAAGGTGACTACTCCTTTCTTGTTGGTTTTGGCAGTGATTGTCTTTTTGCCTTTGATTTTCTTACCGGACAATTTAAGAGTGACCTTAACCTTTTTCATGGCATTGTTTTTGCTGTTTTTCAAGGTGACCTTGATGTTTTTGGTCTTTTTGGACTTTTTGAACTTGTAGGTCTTTTTGGCCTTGAGGATCTTAACAGTTTCTTTATTAACAGTTATTTTAGCGGTTGCATTTGATCCAACATAATTGTTGTCTCCTGCAAATTTAACGATTACTGTTTTAACGCCTGAGGATTTGAGCATTGATTTTGTTAGGCTGAATGTTGCAACACCGTTGGCATCGCTTGTTGCCTTATACTCCTTGCCGTTTATAGTTAATGTAACAGTTTTGCCAGCAAGGACTTTGCCGTTTTCATCCTTAATGGTTACAGAATATTTTCCACCGTAATTGATGACATATGTCTTTGCAGCAGCAGTTACTGTTGTGTTCAGTTTTAAAACATGCAAATTAACAGTATCAAAGCTGTTTGTGTATTTGCCGTTTCCGTTAAATGTTACTTTGACACCATCATAATCCCCAGCATCCAAGTTAGGGATTTTGATTGCTGCAAATCCATTAACGACATCAGCACTGTATGTTTTATTGTTGATTACAACAGATATGGATCCTTCGGTTAAATTCACACCGTCTTTTATTACATTAGCTCTTATTTCAGCATCATTTCCGTATTTGCCAATCATAGCCCATGCGATAACGTCAACATGAGACAATACTGTTAAGTTTTCAGGTGAGACATTTTCAAGAGTCACATTGGCACCATCAAATGTAGCAATGTTGTCACTGCCGTCTTCAGCAGTGTTGTTTTCGAATTTGGAATTGCTGATTTTTGCATCACCTCCAACCGCCAATGCTCCACCGCTTCCAGCAGTGTTTTTGGCAAATGTTGATCCATTAATGGACAATGTTGATTTTTCGTGTTCAACCTCATATTTTATTGCTCCACCCTCATCTTCTGCAGTATTTCCTTCAAATAAACAGTTGTTGACTGTAACATTATCGACAGCATATACAGATCCTCCTTCGCCGGCATTGTTTGCTGTGAAGTTGGAATTTGATATGGCCGTATTTGCGGCAGCTATTGCTCCGCCTCTTTCAGCAGCATTGCCTGCAAATGCGGAATTGCTTATATTTAAATTGTCAAGCACTAAAACTGCGCCTGCAACGCTTCCGGCAGTGTTGTTTTCAAAGTTACACTCATCGATTTCAACAGCATGATTAGCAAATATTGCTCCAGCGCCATACTCAGCACCATTTTGTGTAAAGTTTGAGTTTATGACAGTGAGGTCTTCATTGACGAAGATTGCACCACCTACTTCACCAGCATGATTGCTGTTGAACTGACATCCGATGACCGTCATATTTCCTTTTGAATAGGCTGCTGCACCGGATTTTTCCGCATTGTTTGCTGTGAAGTTGGAATTGGAAATCACAAGATTGCCATCACCGTGATAAATGGCACCACCATCAGTTGCACAATTATCAACAAAATTACAGTCAGAGACCTTACCATTATACCCTTCCCAGTAAATGGCTCCACCCTCACCATCAGCAGAGTTATTTGTGAAATTACAGTTTGAAACTTGAGAATCATCACATCCAGTGAGGTCTATAGCACCAGAACCTAATCCGGCAGAATTATTGGTAAAAGTACAATCGGAAATATCGATACTCTCACAATCCTCACACATAATAGCTCCACCATAATCATCTGCAGAATTATTTACGAAATTGGAGCCTGAAACATGAATAGAATCACAAGCATCATCATAAATGGCTCCACCATTACCTGCGTGATTGTCTATGAAGGAGGAATCTAAAATTTCACAATTGCCGTTGTAATCTAAATAAATGGCTCCTCCGACATCCTCCGCAGAGTTATTCATAAACATACAGTTAGAAATAATGCCTTTTTTGCCACTCCATTCAACAGCACCGCCAGAATCAGCATGATTGTTTATGAATGTACAATCAGCAAGCTGACCATTACTTGCATCCCAAATGATAGCGCCACCACCATAGGAAACATTACCATTGATGAAAGTGATGTTTTTAATTGTTACTTTGCCTGATTCAATATAGAATATGCGTGCTTGATTACATCCATCTATTGTGAAACCCGCACCGTCTATTATAATATTTTCAACAATCCAAATACCAGTATACAAGTCAGCATCAGTGAGCGGATTATAAGTGTAGTTTTTATCAATTGTCAATGTGCCATTGGCATTGTCGATTAAATTCTGCAATGTTGAAAAGTCGTCAGTGACATTTACAATATTGATTTCAGCAGTTTTTAAGGTTAAATTTGATAAGTAAGTATCTCCTATGGTCACAGGGTATGAACCTATTTTATCTGAAGTGAAATTGCCTTCAAAATATTGATATTGATACTTATTACTGAGTACATAATCGATTTTGGTATTGTTGACAAGCAAATCAAAGTCCATAACCTTAATCCGGTTACGATTATCATCCTGGAAATATAAATAAACATCCACGGTTTCGTTTAGATGTTTGTAGACAGTTCTATTGTTTAAAATGACACATGTAACGCTTGATATGATATTTCCGCCGTATGCTGAATAGATTTGAGCATTATATTTATTTACAGTATTGTTTGACAGGTATAACCTATTGGTTGCACCGTTATAAATGGCAATTCCCTTATCTGAAACACTGTTTTTGAATTTAGAGTTTGAAATCACGGCATTGTAATGTTTAAGATATGCTCCACTGCAGTCATTGTCAATGAACTGGCAGTAATCAGCAATTAGAGTGTCATTTTCACTGTAACTTTCATAGAATAATGCTCCACAATCTTCTGCACTGTTTGATTTGAAAACTGTATTGTTGACTGTAGCATTTGTACTTATGGATAATGCAGCAATGGATCTGTTTGCATAATTGCTGTCGAATGTGCAATTTTCAATTAAAGCATTACCTTCGAAAATTCCCACTGCACCGCAATCATACGCTCCGTTTCCAATGAATTCAGTGTTTATGATTTCAGTAGTTACAGATTCAACAGATACTGCTCCGCAATCATGTGCCTCATTTGATATGAATTTTGAATCAATAATGAATAAATTAGTGCCGTTGAAGTCAATAGCTCCTCCACAGGAATACTCACCCTCTGCAACATTATTTGTGAAATTGCATGCACCAACAGTTAAATTGCTATCCTTACAGTAAATCGCTCCTCCCTGTGTGGCGTTGTTTGCTGTGAAGTTAGAATTGGAAATCACAACATCACATTCACCACAATAGACGGCTCCACCATAGATTGCACCATTATCTGCAAAATTACAGTCAGAGACCTTACCATTATACCTATCCCAGTAAATGGCACCACCGAAATATGCATTATTATCTGCAAAGTTACAGTTATCGATTTTAACATTGTCTGAATCCACGAAAATAGCACCACCGTCACTCTTAGCGGAGTTATTTGTGAAATTACAGTATGAAACTTGAGAATCATCACATCCGGTAAGGTCTAAAGCGCCGGAACCTCTGCCGGCAGAATGATTGGTAAAACTACAATCGAAAATATTGACATTATAACAATTTTCACACACAACGGCTCCACCGTAATAATCAGCAGAGTTATTTATGAACTTAGACCCTGAAACATTAAGGTGAATACTGTCAGCACCATAAATGGCACCACCATCTTTAGCGCGATTATTTATGAATAAACAATCTAAAATTTCACAATCTCTAGCATTATCAAATTCAATGGCACCTCCTGAACCATCGACAAGGTTATTCATGAAAATACAGTTAGAAACAGTACCGTTATGGCCTGCCCATTCAACAGCACCACCATTATCCGCAACATTGTTTATGAAAGTACAGTCAGCAAGCAAACCATTATTACCAAACCAGTTGACAGCGCCTCCGGCATATGAAGCTCCATTGACAAAAGTGATATTTTTAATTATTACGTTGTCTGATACAATAATGAACATTCTCATCTGCTTACCATCCAATGTGAATCCTGCACCATCTATTGTAATATTCTTGGAAACCCCTACTCCAAAAATATAAAGATCTGTAAGCGGGTTGTAGGTGTAGTTCTTATCAAGTGTCAATGTGGCGTTAGCGTTGTCGATTAATTTCCGCAATGTTGAAAAGTCATCAGTGACATTCACAATATTGATTTCAGCAGTTTTTACAGTTAAATTTGATAAATATGTATCTGCTATGGTTACCGGATATGATCCCACTTCATTTGAAGTGAAATTAGCTTCATAATCATGGTAGATGCTCTTCTTATTAATTTCATAGTCAGTTTTGGTATTGTTGATAAGCAAATCAAAGTCCTGAACCTGTATCATATTCTCATTGTCATCATAGAAATAAAAGAAAACTGTTACGGTTTCATTTAGATGATAGTAGCGAGTATCATTGTTTAAAATTTCAACTGTAACACCTGATGTGATGTCTCCACCGTATGCTGTAAAGATTTGAGGCTTTAATGTGTTTACGTCATTGTTTGACAAGTACAACTTATTGATTGCGCCGTTATAAATGGCAATTCCATCTTCTGAAAGGCTGTTTTTGAATCTTGAGTTTAAAATCTTGGCATTATAATGGGAAAGGTATACTGCGCAGCAGTCATTATCAATGAACTGGCACTGATCGATGATTAACTCTTCATCGGAATTGTAACTTTCATAGAACAATACTCCGGTTCTATTTGCACGGTTTTCATTGAAACGGGTATTGTTGACTGTAACGTTTGCATGCAATGATAATGCCGCAGCGGACATGTTTGCATAATTGCCGTTGAATTCACAATTGTCAATGAGAGCATCACCACTGAAAACACCCAATGCACCGTAGTCATATGCTCCGTTTTCACTGAATTCCGTGTTTCTGATTTCAGCTCTCACAGATTCGGCAGAGACTGCTCCACAGTTATATGCTTCATTTGATATGAATTTTGAATCGGCAATCACTAAATCATCACCCTCAAAGAGAATAGCTCCTCCACTGGAATCATCTCCATTTGCACTATTGTTTAAGAAGTTACATGCACCAACAGTTAAATTGCTATCCTTACAGTAAATCGCTCCTCCCTGTGTGGCGTTGTTTGCTGTGAAGTTGGAATTTGTTACAACAACAATATTATTTGCACATATTGCGCCACCACTATCAGCAGTGTTATTGATAAAACTGGCATTTTCAATGGTGATTAAATTGCTCCAGCGTGAAACAAAAACGGCACCTCCTTCATTTGCAGAATTATTTATAAATTTACAGTTGGAAATATCGGCAGGATACTCCATCAAAAAACAGAGAGCGCCGCCCCTTTGACCGGAATTATTCATGAAAATACATTCTGAAATATGGCACTCTTGGGATCCAATGGCACCTCCGTCACGGGCAGTATTATTTATGAAAATACAATTGGAAATTGTGTCATTTGAACAAAATGAATATTCAACTGCACCTCCTTCACCATCATCCTTAGCGGCGTTATTTGTAAAATTACAATATGAAATATGAATTTCATTAGAGCTATACCAGTGAATAGCCCCACCGTTACCGGCGCGATTATCATTAAAAATACAATCTGAAATTTCAGAACCGCTGCAGTTGTCTGCACAAATGGCAGCGCCCCTATAAGTGGCATAATTATCTATGAAAGTACTGTTTAAAACTTTAAAGGCCTCAGTATTGACAATGTCAATTGCACCACCGGTAGCTGTAAATGATTTTGCGGTGTTTCCTATAAATTTAGAATTGAAAACTCTACCTTTACCACCAATCCATTGAATTGCTCCGCCACTCTTAGCGGAATTTTTTGTGAAAGTGCAATCTGAAACTGTTGCATTAATTTCCCTAAAGAGGATGGCGCCACCATAATATCCGGCGGAATTATCAGCAAAACTACATTTGTAAATTAAAACATCACCACCTAAAACAGCCAATGCACCGTAATCCTCTGCAGCATTATTGCTGAATTCAGTGTTTCTGACTTCTGCTGTCAGAGAATCAGCGAAAACTGCACCATACTCATATGCCTCATTTGACATGAATTTTGAATCGGCAATCAATAAATCATTACCTTCAAAGAAGATAGCTCCACCCATGGAACTGGTTCCATTACCCACATTATTTGAGAAATTACATCCTATGATTGTCAAATTACCGTTTTCAAAGCATATTGCCGCACCTAAACTTGCATTACCATTAATGAAGTTAATGTTTTTCAAGGTAACTGTTGCATTGGCAATATTGAATATTCTTGATTGACCGTTACCGTCAATGGTATATCCTTTTCCGTCGACAGTAATATCCTTAGTTATGTTTATTCCATCCCTATAATCCAAATCCACATTCGGATTATAAGTATAATTTTTAGTTAATTCCAAAATTGTTGTTGCACTAGTGACATTATCATTCAACTCCTTGAAATCACCAGCGCCAACAGATTCTTCAGTCAGTATGTCCTGTGTGACTGTGTCACTGTCTTCTGCCGCAACATCGTCAGTCTGATTGGCGTCAACTGCACTGACTGCAGTCAAACTAACCAATATAAACATTATCAAAGCGGCTAAAATTATTTTTCGCTTAATAATATTATCTCCTATAAAATCTATACATTTAAAATTTTGTTTAAAATATTATATAAAAATATGTTCAAAAGATTAAATATTAACAACTTTTTACTATTTTTAACATATTAAAGAAGCATCGATTAATGATGGTTTCGGCAAGTGTTTATCTCATAGACTTTAACTATCCAATATTTAATATGCTAAACTGGACATATTAACAAAAATAGTGTAGAAATTCCTGAAAAAACCAAATGGAAAAAATGGAGTGAAATTATTGAACCTCTACAACTTAAAGAAGCCGGAGAATTCTTGCACAATAAAGTAAAATATTCTAAAATAACATGAGGAAAAGGTCAACAAATGAAAACAGTCAGAGATAATCCAAAAACAAGACCGATTAGATAATTATATTGGAAAAAATTAAAAAAAGAAAGGATAAAAATTATCCTTTGATTAAATCAACTGCGGTCTGAATGGCTTCATCCATCTTGTCCGCATTTTTACCTGCGCCCTGCGCAAGTGTCAGACGGCCACCGCCGCCTCCGCCTAAAACTCCTGCAGCGGTTTTGATGATTTCATTGATTTTGACTCCGTTATCGATTGCAGTCTGTGAAGCCGCACCAACGATCTTGCCGTCACTGTTTCCCATGATGACCACATCAGCCTTGCCGTTGTCGGTAAAGTCGGTAGCCATTTTCTGAAGCTCCTTGAAGTCCGCTTCGATAAGCTGATGGACGACTTTCAGACCATTGATTTCATCGTATTCATCAGCCAAAGAGTTCATCTTCAAGCTTGCAATCTCTGATTTCAAGCGGTCGATTTCATTCTTCTGCGCCTTCCATTCTGAAAAGAATCGGTCACAGGTTTTTGGCAGCTGGTCGTTTTCGACTTTGAATATGCCTGAACTTTCACGCAGAAGCTCACTGTCGTGCTGCATTGAATCGATTGCCGCAAGGCCTGCTGAAAAGTCAATCCTTTCGACACCGTCCTGAACCCTTTCTGTCTTGTTGATTTTAATCGGTCCGACAACGCCTGTCCTCATGACATGTGTTCCCGCACAGGCCTGAACGTCAACGCCCGGAACCTTAACTACACGAATCATCTTGCCCGGAACGATACCTCCCTGATAGAGAACGAATCCATAGAGCTCCTGAGCCTCGTCACGGGTGTGGAACTGGATGTCCAGGTCGATGTTTGCCATTACATATTCGTTGGCCAATTTTTCGATTTCGTTAAGCTCGTCCTGTGTGATACGCTTGTAGTGTGAAAGGTCGATACGTGCCCTTGTAAGGTCATTCTGTGATCCTGCCTGCCAGATGTGCTGGCCTAAAACCTTACGGGCGGCTGCAATGACCAGGTGGGTTCCTGTGTGGTGGCGTGCAAGGGTGATTCTTCTGTCCCAATCCAATTTGCCTTCAACTTTCTTACCAACAACATCATCTGTGATGTCCCCATCTACATGATGCAATACTACATTGTCAACCTTTTCGGCATAATACATTTTAAATGAATTTCCGTCAATGGAAACTTCACCAATGTCTGAAGGTTGACCTCCTCCTTCAGGGTAAAATACTGTTTTATCGAAGATAAGACATTTGTCCCCATCCTTTTCAACCAAACCCAAAACTTCGGCCTCGAACTCTTTCTGGTAGAAATCTTTATAGAACAGCAAGTCGGTTTCAGGGAAATCCACCTTGAATGTGGACTTCTTGTTGGTAGTATCCTTTTCATGTGCTCCTGCAACCTGTGTAAAGAAGTTGTCAGGAACATTGACTGTAAAGTCATCGCCTGCCATTTCAACGACGGTTTCTGGAGGAATACCGTGAGCGTCATATAAGTCGATGAGCATTTCAAGAGGCATTTCTGACTTGCCCTCTTTTTTAAGCCTTTTGATTGACCTTCTGACGATGCTTTTACCTTTCTTGACGGTGGCAGCATACCTTTCCTCCTCCAATTTAATGATATTCATGATATGCTCTTCTGAATCGCGAATTTCAGGGTAGAACTTGGAGAGGAAGTCCAATTGAATTGCCATGACATCCGCAAGGGATTCCTTCATGTTGAGATCCTTCATGAATCTTATGGTTCTTCTTAAAACCAGCCTTGCAAGATAACCTTCCTTGACGTTGGACGGAATGATGCCGTCTGCAATCATGAACGCAAGACATCTTGTGTGGTCTGCAATGATGTAGATTGCTTCCATAGGTTCAGCAGCTTTCAGATATTCATCCAAAGAGAGATTCAAGCTGTCTGCAACCTGCTGTCTTAGCTCTTTCAAGTCCCCGATATCCTCAATGTCCATCATACCTGCAATCTGGGCGTTTCTTCCCTGGATGTCCTCGTTTATTTCAACACCTGTCAGTTCCTTAAGCTTGTCAACGACAGGCGCAAAGCATGCGTCGTATGCAGTTGGGGTTCCCTGTGAAATCCATGCGATACGTTCAAGTCCGTAACCTGTATCCACAACCTTGATTGGAATTTCCTTTTTGGATCCGTCTTCAAGGGTTTCATATTGGATGAACACCAATGTTGCAAGCTCCACTCCACGGCAGCATACCTCATAGCATGGCCCTTCGTTACCTCCACCGCTCCACCAGGATTTGATGAAAGTGATCTCTTCGGTGTTGATTCCGATGTGCTCGAAGAATTTGTGGCACAATTCGATTGTGCGGTCTTCCCAGTAAATGAAGTCATCTTCCTTGTTGATGACAGTGTGTGTTCCCATTGTAAAGCAGGTCATGTGACGGCCGGTTCTTCCGACATTGTCAACATCGTTGAGCCTGATTGAAGGCTGAGCCATTTCAATAGGGTTTGCAGGCGGCTTTACAAGGCCTGATGTAATCCAAGGCTGGAAACAGAAAATGGAAGCTCCAACCAGGAATACGTCATCTCTCCATCTTTTGGCAAGCACAGGATATCTGTGGACATGAGTGTGCCCTTCACTTTCTAAAAATTCTCTAAAAACTTTCTGGATTTCATATAAGTTGTACGGCTTATCGGTTGCAGGATTTGCAATAAACTCATACTCATCACATGGAGCGTCTCCGCAAGTGTCTCTATCGACTTGGGAGTAAAACTCCTGTCCGCAAGTTTTACATGTTTGTTCTTTATAACCAAGTTCGTCAAAAATTTCTACCATATGAATCAGTCTTAATTATTCATTAGTATAAACTATGATTTTTGACAAATAAATAATTAATGAAAATTCAATGAAAAAATAAGCGCAAGTAAAAAATGTCTAAAAAATAGTTCAAAAAAAGTCGTGATTCTAAAAAAAAGAAAATAAAAAAGAAAGGTGATAGATTTAAAAAATCTATCCGAAGAGAGCACCTAATCCAGCTGCTGCTTCTTCTTCAGAAGCTTCTTCTTCTTCCTCTTCTTCTTCTTCCTCTTCTTCTTCAACAGCTTCGGCTGCTGCAGGTGCAGCTGCTGGTGCTGCTGCTGCCATAGCAGTAGTTTCCATAGCTTCGTCGATGTCTACATCTTCTAAAGCTGCGATTAATGCTTTGATTCTAGCATCGTCAGCATCAATTCCTGCTGCTTCAATAATACTTTTAACATTTTCTTCGTTAATATCTTTTTCTGCACTGTGCAAAATCATTGCCGCATATATATATTCCGTTATCACCATTTATTTATTTTAAAGTGTTAGTTTTTTATAATAATAAAAATTTTAAATCAATTTAACCGAAGAGAGCTCCTAACCCAGCTGCTGCTTCTTCTTCGCTACTTTCTTCTTCTTCCTCTTCTTCCTCTTCTTCTTCAACAACTTCCTCTACTACTGGAGCAGCTGCTACAGCAACATTAGAAAGTTTTTCAGCTAATTCGTCATCAATAGCACCAGGTGCGTCAGCAACTTCGGATGCTAATGCTAACATTTTAGCTTGTGCTAAACCGATGATCGGTTCTGAAGTTTCAGAAGTCATTATTGCTGCTTCTACACCAACGTTAATAGCTCTGGTGTATGCAAGAGTAATGATAGTGGAAATAGTTTCATCAGTAGGAATAGCTGCGTTAACAGATAAGTTGAATGCATTTCTGAATGCGTTTTGTACGTCAGCTAATGTTTGTTCTTCATCGATTGCGAGTAAATCAGAAGTGTAAACAGACCCTTCTTCGTATACTGCTTTTAAATCAATCCCTACTTCCATAGGATTAATATCCATTCTTGATAATGTTGCTGCAACTTGTTTGGATACTTCTTCACCAGCTGCCACTACAACGGTCTCTTTTTGAACGCATATTTTTCCTTTGTCTATTTTAGCAGGAATTCCGACTTGTTGTAATTCACCTAAAAATGGACCTGGTTCAAATCCGGTGTCCCCTTCAGGCACAATAATATCATCAGGAGCAATGGTTCCTGGTTTAGCAGGAGCTGAGGTTTTGCTGTCTTCTAATATTTTGTACAATTTGAAAGGATTCATTTCAGTTGCGACAAGTGCAACTTGACCATCCATATGTTCAGACAAATCAACAATGTTGGTTTTTTCAGCATTGCAATCTTCAAAAGCTAAGTCAATAAGGTTTTTCTTGGACATTCTGATAACAGCTTTGCCGTTGAGAGATTTTCTCATTTCCTGGAGCTGTTTAGCAGGAATGTTCATTAAGTCGACAATACCGATAACGTCGTATTCGCCGATGATACCTTTTAGCTCTTTAACTTCTTCCTTTTTCCATTCAGCAACATGAGCCATTAGATCACCCTCACTACTGGTCCCATAGTTGTTTTAATAAACATGGTTTCAGCTATATCCTCGTCTGACATGTTTTGGCTTCCAACAACAACCTGAATACTAGCTTGTGTTTTTAAGCCAACTTTAACAGTGTTCTGTAATCTTTCTAAAAGAGGATCCAATTTGATACTTGCAGGCACAGGTTTTGGCATTTTTCCACGAGGACCTAAAACTGGACCGAGGAATCTACCAACGAGTGGCATCATATCAGCTTGAGCTATGAGGAAATCAACAGAGTTAGCCATTTTTTTGGCGGATTTCCTGTCTTTTCCAAACTCTTCTAAATCCTGTTTGTTGATTACAGTGTCAAGACCAGCATCTTTAGCTTGAACAATGAGTTCCCCATCAGCAATGACTCCGATTTTAACATCTTTGCCACGGCCGTTAGGAAGAGTAACTTCCTCATTAAACCTATTTTCTGGCTTGTTGACATCTAAGTCACGGATATTAATAATAATATCTACGGACTCAGTGAAGTTTCTCGGCTTTGATTGTTCTTTAGCCTCCTTCACCGCGTTAACTACATCATGAGATCATTACAAGAAAAAAATTCTTAAACGATTGCATGAATTAAAAACAGTATATCAATTATAATTAAATTATAACATCATATACACTGTATTTATTAACTTAATTTAAATTTTAAAGGACAATATTTATTCTGTTAAAATATCGTCGTATACTCCAGCATCAACATCTTTTTGTGCTTCTCTTGGGTCTTTACCATCAACAGATAATCCCATACTAACACAGGTTCCCATGACTTCTTTGACACCAGCTTTGTAATCGTTTGCGAGTAATGAATCGAATTTCATTCTAGCGATTTTTAAAGCGGTTTCAATAGGTACATCATTGACGATGTCTAAACCTGGTTCATGAGAAGCTTTTTCGATGCCTAATTCTTCCATGATGAGTGCAGTGGTTGGAGGAGTACCAATCTCGATTTCGAATTCTTTGGTATCTCTATCAACACTGATGATTACAGGCACTTTCATTCCTGCAAAGTCAGCACTTTTTTTGTTGATTTCTTCAACAACTTGCATCATGTTAATACCGAGAGGTCCTAAAGCAGGTCCTAATGGTGGGCCTGGAGTAGCTGTTCCACCTTCGATAAGAACTTCGACTGTATCTTTAGCCATCAGTCAGCCTCCTTTTGAATTATTCTAATTTGATCAGCTTTAACAGTAACCGGAATAGGTACTGCCGCTTCTATTAACTCAAGAACGACTTCTTCACGTGATTCATCAATACGAACCACTTTTGCTCTTTCACCTTTAAACGGACCAGAAATAAGTTCGACAATACTTCCTTTTTGGATAGAGGAAATAATAGGTTCTGGCTTTAAGAATCTTTTCACTTCTTCAAAGGTAATACCAACACTACCTTCTACAACCCCTCTTAAATGTTGTACCTTTAAGTCAGGGTTTCTCAGATCTATCTTTGTTGAAGATTCAACCAAGATATATCCTTTTAAAGATTCTGGAACAAGAATTGCAGAAATGCCAACGCCATCAATGGTTCTAGCCTTACGGGCTAAGAGCCTTGCGACATTTCTTTCTTGACCAGCTGAGGTCTTAAGAGCATATATGGAACTGTTAGTATCTTCCATGAAAAATTCACCTATTTTTTAAATTTTTGCTTGTTAATAAAATCATACATTAAGTTAAAAATATTATAAAAGCCATAATTTTCAGAAAAAAAATGTCTGAAAAATAAGTTTCTATAATAGTAATAAATATGGTAACTTATAGTATATAAAACTTTTCAAAAAACAATATATTTTGAGAAAAAATTATGCAACAAAAAAAATTAAATGGATCAAAAAAATAAAATGTATTGGTTTTATAAACCAATAATGTGACCTAAACAGACGATAATATAACCTATACCGCCGACTACAACAACTCCAAGAGCTGAAATTTTAGCCAAATCGAAATATTCGGCCTTATCAGGTTTTCTTGATACTTTTAATACTCTTTTTGCATCTTTCATAAATTTGTTAAAACTTTCTTGCACATTCATTTGAATACCCGAATTATAAAATTGATAATCATAAAAATATAGTAATAAATACTATGTAATTTATCCATTAATAAAGCTTTGTATTTTTATAAAAAATAAAAAAGATAGAATTAGAAGATTCCATCAATGAAATCGTCTAATTGATCGTTGTTTGATTCAGATTCAGGTTCTTCTTCAGCATATTCAATATCTGGTGAATCATTTGAAGAAGAATCGGATTTAATGCCTGAAACGACCACAGTGGTTCTAACAACATTTTGGAGACTTTCATCAATTTGAGTACCCCAAATGATATTTGCTTCAGGATCCAATTTATCTGCAACAACCTGAACAATCTTTTCAGCTTCATGTAATGTTAAATCAGAACTTCCTGATATGTTAACTAAAGCACCGGTAGCATTGGAAATATCGATGTCCAATAATGGGCTGCTTAATGCTTCATGTACAGATTCTAATGCTCTGTCGCCAGAATCGGATTCTCCCATACCAATCATAGCCATTCCGGAACCGCTCATAATGCTTCTGATATCAGCAAAGTCCAGACTTACGAGACCTTTCTTGGTAATGAGTTCTGTGATTCCCTTAACGGCCCTGCCCAATATTTCATCAGACACCATGAATGCCTTGTTTAAAGGCAAGTTCGGTGCTACTTCCAATAATTTATCGTTAGGGATTATAATTACAGTGTCAGCAGCTTCATGAAGTTTTTCTAAACCTTGTTCCGCATTTTCTCTTCTTTTGATACCTTCAGCAGAAAATGGCAAGGTAGCTACAGCAACGGTTAGTGCACCTAATTTTTTAGCGATCTTTGCAATGATTGGTGCTGAACCTGTTCCGGTTCCTCCACCAAGACCACAGGTGACAAATACCATGTCTGCGCCTTCCAATTCATCTCTGATTTCATCTTCACTTTCTTCAGCGCATTCTTCACCTACAGATGGTTCTCCGCCTGCACCTAATCCTTTTGAGGTTTGTCTTCCTAAAAGGATTTTTTTGGCTGATTGACTGTAAAATAAATCTTGAGCATCAGTATTTACTGCAATTGTTGTTGCCCCTTCGATACCCATTTCATTTAATCTTGAAATGGTGTTGTTTCCTGCTCCTCCGGCACCAACAACATAAATATTAGTTTTAACACCTTTCATTATACCAATAAGCTCTTCATCTATGTCAGAAGAGATATTATCAGGTGTATTTTCTTCCATTCTTTGTTCGGATTCTTTGATTGCATCATCTATAAATTTCACAACTTAACCCCACATACTCTGCTATTTAAAATAATTGTTAAATATTTCTATTTTTACTAATATTTAAATGCAACTCATTGTTATATAAATATGAAAAAATTTTCCAAAAACCAAAGGAATTGTTTAATCTTTTGGCATTGCTATAATTTCATGAAATTTCAAATCGAACAGGTTTTTGGCATTGACCGGTGTCAAGATAACTGCAGTGTCAACACCGTGACCCCTGCCACCGATTGCTATAATCTTTTCGCCAACGGGAACCAGACCCGCATCTGCGGCCATGATTGAAATTTCCGCTGAAACCTTAATACCATGACAGAACATCCTCAGAGTGTCCGCCACAACGTCAAGAGGTGAAAATCCACCGTACTTATTTGTGACTCCCCTTGCAGCTCCGCTGAATGCATGTGCTCCTATGTATGTTTTGATTCCGACATCCTCAAGCTTTTTAATCATTTCGTCGGATATGTCTGCAACATTATCTTCCTTAAATCCCATGTGATGGGTCACATTGATGATTTCAATATCCTCATCGTCAAGAGCGCCATATAATTTTAGTGCGGACTCACCGGTTGATGAGGCAATCAATATTCTTTTAATGTCGCCGGAAGAATCCAGCTTATCCTTAACTGCCTTGATTAAGTCATCTGTATAGTCATTTCCTTGCTCTTCGAAATATGTGATAAATTTTCTTTCCATATTTATACCTCTTTTGAATAGATAATTATTTAAAACTCTATCATATTATATATTTAATATCAATTTTTAATAAAGATTTTTATGGAAACTTCGGAACTTGAAAATATAAAACATGTGAAAAATGGAGATTATATCGTAATTCCCATAGAAACCGGTTATATCAAACCAAATGACAATCTGGACTGCATAATTCAGCCGGCAAGGGAACTGATGGAAGACAATGACTATCTTGTTATTGCAGAAACCCCAATTTCCGTTTCACAGAACCGTCTGGTTGACGAATCCAAATACAGTCCGTCACTGACTGCAAAATTCCTAACCGTCGTGTGGAGCAAGTATCTGTGGGGATATGTTTTGGGACCTGCCCTTGGAATCAAAAAAAGAACCATCAAAAACCTGAGGAAGCTTCCAAAAGAAACAGAAGCCCATAAAGAAGTGGTCCTTCAGTTGTATGGTCTCAAGCATGCACTCAAACCGGCTTCCGAAGCAGGAATTGACCTGAGCAATGCTCCAGGAACATTCGTTTCCCTTCTTCCTGAAAATCCCGAAAGGGTTGCATGCGACATCAAAAAGGAAATCGGCAAGGACGTGTGCGTGATGATTATCGATACCGATGCAACCTACATGAAAAACGGGAAATATTTCACCGGCCTTCCGATAGCCATAGACGGCATCGACGCCGACAACGGATTTTTCGGATACCTCAAGGGACAGCTTTCCGAAAATATGGGATCAACACCCCTTGGCTGCAGCGAAGAGATTGATGTTGAAACAGGACTTAAAATCGCCAACATCGCTGAAGACTACCAGAAATCACTGTCCACTGAAATGAAAACAATCCATAGCGTAAAGGAGGTTTTAGGTTCCGAAATCGATGAGGTGACCATCGAGGACCTTGATTCCATTACCCACACCCCCGCAGTCATCATCAGAAAAATTTAATTCAGGATGAAAATAATTAGTAAGAAAGTTTTATATTAATGAGAAACATAAATATTTAATTAATATAAATTATAACGGATTTGATTTTGTGAATATAGATGGTATTGCCAAATATAGAAATTACCTATTGCCCCTGATGGATTGCATTTCTATCGTTCTGGGCTATTATCTTGTATCAGTGCTGATTACGGATTCATTTCTAATGCAGCCTACAAGTGCAATAACAAGAAATGAAATCATAATAAGCATTGTCCTAGCCATAATTGTTTTTCAAGTAATATTCAGACTATCTAAAAGATATACAAACATCATCCGTTATGAAAACAATCAGGATTACATATTATACATCGTTCTTTCACTGATATCCTCACTTGTCGTGTCACTGATTGAAGATCTGTTTTTGGGAATGAAAAATCCATCAATCAAGCTTAACCTGATAACTGGATTAGTCATTGGAATAATCATGATTTCCTATCGTCTGATAATCCGCTATGTCCTTCTCTCTGACGTTGCGCACAAGGGAATCAAGCCAACTTCCAAAAACCAGAAAAGGCTTTTGATAATCGGAGGAGGATATTCCGCCAACGACATAATCAAAACCATAAACTCCACCCTAAAGGGCCAGTACGACATTATCGGAATCATAGATGACAACAAGAAGCGTATCGGATATTCTGTTGCCGGAGTCAGAATAATCGGAGACAGAAACGACATCATAAGGATTTGCAATGCAAACGACGTTGACGAAATATTCTTTTCAATTGTAAATATCGACAACAAGAACAAGAAGGAAATCCTTGAACTATGCAACAAGACCGGCGCCAAGGTGAAGGTCCTCCCAAGCCTGACCGAACTGATAACAGAGGAAAACCTCTACCACAGCCTCAGGGATGTTGGAATTGAAGACCTGCTTGGAAGGGACCCTATTGAGCTTGACAACCAGAACATCAAAAACCTGATTCAGGGAAAAGTCGTTCTGGTAACCGGTGCGGGAGGATCCATCGGTTCAGAGCTCACAAGACAGATAATGATTCACAATCCAAAGCAGCTTCTGATTCTGGACAACTATGAAAACAGCCTGTATGACATTGAGCTGGAACTGAAAACCAATCATCCGAACAATGACATACGTGCAATCGTTGCAAACATCCGTGAAAAGGAAAGGCTGGATGCAATATTTGAGAAGTACACACCGGAAATCGTATTTCATGCAGCTGCGCATAAGCATGTGCCGCTGATGGAGAACAACCCTACAGAGGCAATCAAGAATAATGTGTTCGGAACATACAATCTTGTAAACTGTTCTGATGAGTATAACGCTAAGAGATTTATCCTGATTTCCACAGACAAGGCGGTAAATCCGACAAACATCATGGGAGCCACCAAAAGGCTATGCGAAATGATAATCCAGGCAAAGGACAAAAAAAGCGATACCGAATATGTGGCTGTTCGTTTCGGAAACGTTCTGGGCAGCAACGGATCCGTTGTTCCGCTATTCAAAAAGCAGATGGCTCATGGCGGACCACTGACCGTAACCCACAAGGAGATTACCAGATTTTTCATGACAATACCTGAAGCCGTAGCATTGGTTCTGCAGGCAATCACCTATGCAGAAGGCGGAGAAATATTCGTTCTGGACATGGGAGAGCCTGTCAAGATTTATGACCTGGCAAAAAGTCTTATTGAACTATCCGGCTATACTCTTGGAGAGGATATGGAAATTGAAATTACCGGAATGAGACCTGGAGAAAAGCTTTACGAAGAGCTTCTGATGGATGAAGAAAACCTTGAAGAAACTAAGCATGAAAAAATATTCATAACCGAACCTATGGATTTGACCATGGATGATGTCGAAGAGAAGCTTGACATGTTTAGGGAAATCATAAATAATGAGAATACCTCCAAAGAGGAAATTAAAGAGACTATGAAAAAATGCGTTCCTACATATAAGGAACCTGAAGAAGTTAATGGAGAATAGACAATGAATATACCTTTTTCACCCCCGGACATTACAGATGTAGAAATAGAGGAAGTAATAGCCGCACTTAAATCAGGCTGGATTACAACCGGACCGAAAACAAAGGAATTCGAACGGCAAATCACAGAGTACTGCGGCAGCGCAAAAACAGTTTGCCTAAGCGCAGCAACCACCGCTTTGGAAATGACCCTGCGAGTATTGGGCATTGGAAAGGGCGATGAGGTAATCGTGCCTGCATATACCTATACCGCTTCCTGCAGTGTAATCTGCCATGTCGGAGCAACACCTGTAATGATTGACAGCCAAACAGACAGGGAAGAAATGGATTATTCAAAAATGGCCGAAGCAATCACAGAAAAGACAAAGGCAATCATCCCCGTGGACATTGCGGGCATCCTATGTGACTACGACAAAATATATGAAGTGATTGAGGCCAAAAAGGACTTGTTCAGCCCATCCAATGAGATACAGAAAGCATTTAACAGAATCATCGTTGTGGCCGACTCAGCCCACGGTTTCGGCGCCGTCCAGAATGGAAGAAAATCCGGAACATTAGCAGACTTTACCTGCTTCTCATTCCATGCGGTTAAAAATTTAACCACCGCAGAAGGCGGAGCGGTAACCTGGAAATCTCATGAGGGCATTGACGATGAAAAACTCTATAAGGAGTATCAGATCTATTCACTTCACGGCCAGACAAAAGACGCATTGGAAAAAACCCAGAAAGGATCATGGGAATATGACATCCTGATTCCGGCATACAAGTGCAACATGACAGACATTCAGGCAGGAATAGGTCTTGGCCAGCTGAAAAGATATGACTCACTTTTAAAAAGAAGACACGAAATCATTGAAAAATACGAAAATGCATTCAAAGACACACGAGTCGTTGTCCCTAAGCATTCCGGTGAAGACCACATCTCATCAGGCCACCTGTACCTTGCAAGGCTCGAGGGCATGAGCCTGGAAGAGAGAAATGAGATAATCATAAAAATGGAAGAGCGGGGCATAAGCACCAACGTCCATTACAAGCCGCTTCCGCTTTTGACCGCATACAGGAATTTGGGATTCAACATTAAAGATTATCCTAATGCATATCATTTGTTTGAAAATGAAATAAGTCTACCGATTTATTCAACCTTAAGCGATGATGAAGTGGACTATATTGCCAAAAACTTACTTGAAATATTAAAAGAATATTAAATATTAGATATATTTTTATAATAAAAAGAATATAACTAATAATAATTTTATTATTTTTATCTTTACAGATATATTAGGGGAAATTAAATGCTAAACAATCCATTGGTAAAAAAATCATTGTCTAAAATCGTTGAAAAGGAACATGAAGAAAATCTTAAAAAAAGATTTAAAGAATATTATCCGGATGAAGAAACCCCCGAAGGAATTGATACCCTTATACGAGCATTAAACCTATCACAGGAAGATATAGAATATATCGCTAAGGATATACAGGACACCGTCGAAAAAACCATCATTCCTATAATCCAAGCATTGATTGACGGCATTGAAACTGATGAAGAGATATCAAACAAAACCGAAATCAAATTAAATATCGTCAGGAAATTTTTATATAAGCTTTATGATTTGAAAATCGCCAATTATAAAAGAAGCAAAGATCCTGAAACCCAATGGTACACCTATTCATGGAAATTTGACGAAGATGAAATGATCAGGCAAATAAACGAAGAAGGCGAAAAAGAATTGAATGAGCTTAATGCCAAACTGGAATACGAAGAGAACAACATGTTTTTCGTCTGTCCTTTAGGCCATGTGAGATACAATTTCGACGAAGCGTCAGACGAAGAGTTCCTGTGTGTCTGCTGTAAAGAATTGGAATACCAGGACAACAGCGAAATAATCAAACAGATTAAAAAGGACATCAAATTAACCAAAAGTGATTTAAATTCATTTAATAAAAAGATGAAAAAATAGATAGAATGGAAATTAAATTGCTTGAAAAGGAGAACACTCCTGAAAACGTTATCCAGCATTGCAAAGCTGTCTGTAAAAAGGCTATGAAAATAGCCGCTAATTTTGATAATGCCGATAAAGACCTGATACGTAAAGGCGCATTGCTGCATGATATCGGAAGATCCAGAACCCATGGAATAACCCATGCCATCGTTGGAGTTGAAATAGCTTCAAAATATGGCTGCACCACTGATGTGCTGAATATCATTGAAAGGCATATCGGTGCGGGAATCACCGCTGAAGAGGCTGTGAAGCTCGGACTTCCTGAAAAATCCTACATTCCCCAAACCCTTGAGGAGAAAATTGTTGCACATGCAGACAACCTGATAAGCGGCACCAGGGAAGTGGATGTTGATTTTGTCATTGAAAAATGGCAGAGAAACATTGAAGACAGCGCTGACAATATTGAAAGATTGAAAAAACTTGATGATGAATTGATAAAGGCTTTTGAGGAATAGTATGAAGGTAATATGTTCAAGTGAAGAGTCCCTGTATCGCCCGGAAGCGGTCAGATGGAGACAAAGGATGAAAATGATGGAACCGTTAGGAGATACCGTTGTGCTGTTGCCGTGCAGTATGAAAAAACCATACTCCAATTCCAAATCCCATCAGAAGTTCAGAAAGCTGACAAGGTCATTTCAGGAGCTTATCGTAACCTCCCCTTTTGGAATCTGTCCGAGGGAACTTGAAAATACGTTTCCAATCCAATCATATGACGTGAGCACAACAGGATCATGGTCATCAGATGAGATTGAGGAAAGCGGCAGGCTGATAGCAAAATACTGCAAAGGCAAAAACATTGTGGCTAATCTTGCCGGAGGCTATCTTGAATCATTGGAAGCCTATGTCGATGATTTTGTAAACGTCTGTGCAGACGAACGTCCGACCTCACCGGATTCACTTTATAACTTAAGGATGGAGCTTAAGAATCACCAGAAGGTGAAGGGAAAAGATAAAAGCATACACGGACTCAAATCCATTGCAAAATATCAGTTTGGAGAAAAAGGTGATGAATTTATCCCCGACAATGTCAAGACCAAGGGAATGTACCACAAAAGAATCTTATCCGATGGCACCCAACTGGCTTTATTGAATAAGGATTACGGATTATTCAGACTGAATCTGGCGGGAGGAGAAATCTTAAAAGACCTGGGAATCCATATTGTGAATATCGATTTTGACCTCCAAACAAATACTGTTTTTGCACCTGGAATTGAAAAAGCAGACCATAAAATCATTCCTGGCGACGAAGTGGTTATTGTTCGTGACGACACCGCTGTTGGAGTGGGCAGGGCAGTGATGACCGGCCGTGAAATGGAAGAATGCAACAACGGCATCGGCGTTAAATTAAAGCATCGAGTGAAAAAATAACAACATATATAAATAACATTATTAATAATTATAAATACATAAATTTTAGGAGAATTATTATGTCAGAAGATTTAGTAAATGATATTAAAGACGCTATTACTCCAATTAATGACCCACATATGGGAATAAGTATTGTAGAAATGGGTATTGTACAAAATATTACTGTTGAAGGTGATCAAGCTGAAATTACTCTTAAACCAACCAACCCAGGTTGTATGAGTATTACACGTATCGCTGCTGATGCTAAAATCAGAGCTGAAAACGTTGAAGGAATTGAAAAAGCAATCATTACCGTTGAAGGACATGCCATGGCAGAATCCATTAACGAAATGATTAACAGATAATATTTTAATTTTTTAATTGAACCGCTCCAGCTTGTAGAAGCTGGAGATTCTTAGGCCATACCTGGTGAGTCGACAAAACATTTCCATTCATATTTATAAATGAATTTGTTTTCACCATTAGGTATGAAATCTACTAAGCATAGCACCATTGAACCAGTGGCGCGTAGACCTTCGTCTAAAATGTTTTTTGCAGCATTTACATCTCTTTGATGTACTGCATGA
>ONSJ01000044.1 GCA_900320515.1 uncultured Methanobrevibacter sp.
AAATGGGGTTACGGCAATGAAAAGGACTGGCAGAACGAGTATATTCTTGAATCTGTTGATGACATGTGCGAGATACCAAAGTATTTTTAATCCAAAATCCAACTATTAATTATGTTATTCGTTAATTATCCCAAATGTTCAACTTGCAGAAAAGCAAAAAAATGGCTGGACGAACAAAATATTGAATATGAATCAAGGCATATCGTAGAGGACAATCCCACTGCCGATGAATTGCGCAAATGGTGGGAAATATCCGATTTGCCTCTCAAAAGATTCTTCAACACAAGCGGCATGAAATACCGTGAGCTTAAACTGAAAGACAAATTGCCTGACATGTCTGAAGATGAGCAGCTGGATCTTCTGGCAACTGACGGCATGCTTGTAAAAAGGCCGGTTCTGGTAGGTGATGATGTCGTTCTGGTCGGCTTTAAGGTAAAAGAATGGGAAGAGAAATTATTGTAATATTATTTTTTTCAAATTGAAAGTATACTTTTTTATTATTTTTTTTTATCTTAAAATGCAATAATGCCTCAACTTCTCTAAGTTGGGGATGAATTGCAAGATAGTAACTTATATTAAATCTGATGTTCAATGGGCGTTTTTTTTATTTTTATCGGTTTTTGTTTGTTATTTTTGTGTCGGAATTGTTATATACATATGATTGACACAATATTAATTATATTTAAAACAATTAGGTAGGATTCGAGGCTATGGAAAATAAAAATATAATTATAATATTGCTTGTAATAATTGTTATTCTTGCAGCTGTAATCGGATTTATGTTGTTGAATCCGACTGTTGCCAAAGAACCAACAAAAATTAAGATTACAAGTGATAAGGAGCAATATGAAGGCGGTAAATTGTCAATTACATTGACTGATTTGAACAATACCCCATTGTCAAAGGAAATCGTCAATATCACAATCACCAACAAAAAGGGCAAGGTGGTTGTTGATGATGTCGTAAAAACCAATTCAAAGGGTAAGGCAAAACTCGATTTGAATTTAAAGAAAGGCAAGTACAAAGTCAATGTTTCGTATGGTGGAAATGAAAATTATACTGGAAACAATACAACACAGAAATTAACTATTAAAGAAAAAAAGGTTGTTGAAGCTACAGTTGAACATGAAAACTCACAAGATTCAGCAGGCCAAACGAATGATGATTATATGTCTGAGCGAGAAAAAATTTATGCGGCAAGGCAAAAAGCTGCAGATGACGGAATACCAATGTATGAATATATAAACTCTCCAGAATTAGTAGAAAAATACCAGGCAATGGTATAGAAAAATATTGGTAGTTTAAAAAGTTTTAATTATCTATTAAAATTTAAATAGGGAGGGGTCATCATTCCCATTCATTTTTATTCAGAAAAAAATGTATGTTGCCAAAACCGCTGCCAAATGTCTGAAATTAGATAATTATGGATAATCCTTAATTAACACAACATTTAGGAAAAAATAGTTTTTTCAAAAAAATATATCTAAAGCATAATAATGCTATTATGCTTAGCTGTATTAATTATTTTTTTTTAATTCTTTTTCGAAGAATTTAATCAGTCAGTTAATATGTATTCAATAATTCCTGGATGTCCTTGATTACCCTTTCAAATCTGACTCCATAGGTGTGGGTTGGATCATCAATTGTTTCTTCTATTGCCTTTTTGGTGAGTTCACCGGCAATCTTTGCTGCTGATGTAGGGCTTTTGCCAACCATGGTTGAGCCTACAAATGATGATGCAAAGACGTCCCCTGTTCCGTGGGATACGTAGTCGACTCTGTCGTTGTATACCATTTCAAGTGAGGATTCGCTTTTGTCCAGGACAATCATTCCCATCTTATTTTCCTTGTGGGTATCTCCTTTCAGGATAACGTATTTTTTTGTAAACTCGGCAAGCTCGTTTGCCATTTCCACCATTTCATCATTTGTGAATTCTTCCTTCCATGGTCTATGCAGGATATAACATGCTTCCGTTGTGTTTGGAAGGATAAAATCACCTAGTTTACACAGCTCGCCCATCCTGTCTGCAAATTCCTGGTCGAATCCGTTGTAGAATTCGCCCTGGTCTGCCATTGCAGGGTCAACGAACACGAGTCCATCGGGTTTCAGTCTAGAGTCAATAATGTCCTTGATGTAGTCTAGTTGTTCTATGGAAGCTATGAATCCGGTGTATATCGCATCGAAATAGATTCCTTCCTTTTCCCAGTGCTTTTGGATGGCCGGAAGATCTTCTGTCAAATCCCTTACGGTAAAGTCTGTAAATCCTGATGTGTGTGTGGATAAAACAGCGGAAGGCAATATTGCAGTCTCTATTCCAAATGCAGAAATTACAGGCAGTGCAACGGTTATTGAACACTGTCCGTAACAGGATATATCCTGGATTGTTAATATTTTTGTTGTGTCATTCATTCTTTCAACTCTAAAATATAATAAGTTAATTTGTATATTGCTTGGAAAAATATTTATATCTTGTTGCCTTAATACTCATTTTTCAATGCAATTGAGAATTCAAATTAACTATATAACAATTGTTATTATATGTATATAAATTTTTTCATTTCACTTAAAAAAGGAATAGAGATGGGTTAGAATTTTTTGATTCAACTTTTTAAAAGGGAATTTTCTGTTTCGGCTGATATCGCAATGACTTGTCAAAAAACTCTTTCAAAATCCCATGGTCATTGAATATGTATGCGTGTTATATTTAGAGGAAAATGGGCGACCATGTTCATTTGCAATCTTTTGAATTCACCATCTCTTCGAAAGTGCATTACTGCGCTTTCACTCAATTATAGGTCAATGGTACTTAAATGCTTTTGGTAACCGATTGGTCACCAAAACCGAAAACTTTATATACTTCAAAAACAAGTCAATATAGCCGACTGATTTTTTGGAGGTACTATCATGAACATCACTAAACATGTAAAATCTTGTCCTATAGAATTGGTTGTAAAATTGATTAACAAAAAATGGGTAATTCAGATAATGAGAGATTTATTTTTCGGTAAATCCCGTTTTAATGAATTCAAGGAAGACAAGCCTGATCTTTCAAACAAGGTCCTGAGCCGCTGCTTGAAAGACATGGAAAACAACGGTCTCATCCAGAAGATTGTCGACAAGTGCGACAAGAAGAACGTCAAATACATTTTGACAGAAAAGGGCAGATCACTCAACAAGGTGATATATGAAATTGCCATGGTGACCGTTGACAGCGAAAACTACTCTGACAGAATCAGGAATGACCTTAAAACAAGTTTTCAGGAAAACCTGTTGTAGGTTGAAAAATTAATATTGGGGTTTCGGTGTGGACCCTAAAAAATCACTTTTTTTCATTAACTTTAATATACAAAAGAATCTTAATTATTATTGAATAAAATATTTTAGGGGACAAAATATTGTTAGATATAAAATTATTCAGAGAAAATCCGGAAATGATTATTGACTCTGAAAAGAAGAGATTCAGAGACACTGAAAATGTGGAAAAGGTAATAGAATATGACACCTTATGGAGAGAAGGTGAAAAAAAGCTCAATTCTTTAAGGGCTGAAAAAAACAAATTATCCAAATCATTCAAAAAGGCTAAAGAGGAAGGCAATCTGGAAGAGGTAATTGCCAGATCAAAGGAAGTGGCAGCGGAAATTAAAGAGTTGACAGCCAAAAATGCGGATTACCTCAAGCTCAGAGACGATTACAGATACAAAGTGGGAAACATCATCGATGAGGATGTTCCGATTTCAGACACCGAGGACGACAATGTGGTTGTTAGAACCTACGGTGAGATTCCTGAATATGACTTTGAGCTATTGAATCACGTTGATTTGATCAATAAAATTGATGGGGCAGACCTTGAAACTGCAGCAAGCATTGCAGGAGCCCGCTTTTACTACCTGAAAAGGGATATTCTGCACTTGAACCTGGCACTGATTCAGTTTGCACTGTCCGAACTTGAAGCTGAAGGATACATTCCGATGCAGACACCGTTCTTTGTAAAAGGCGAGGTTGCAGCGGAAACCTCTGAACTTGGCGAATTTGAGGAAACCCTCTATAAGGTCGAAAACGAGGACATGTATCTCATTGCAACCGCAGAGCAGACCCTTGCTGCGCTTCACAGAAATGAAATCATCAATCCCGATGACCTGCCTTTAAGATACTGTGCGCTTTCAACCTGTTTTAGAAAGGAAGCCGGTTCACACGGAAAGGACACCCTGGGAATATTCAGGGTTCACCAGTTCGAAAAAATCGAGCAGTTCATCTACTCAGCCCCTGACGATTCAAGAAATCAGCACGACCACCTTATGGAAGTGACCGAAAGAATCTATCAGAAACTTGGCCTCCCATATCAGATAATAGCTATCGTGTCATCAGCACTCAATGACAATGCGGCCATCAAGTATGACCTTGAGGCATGGTTCCCTGGTTCCGGTGCGTTTCGTGAATTGGTGTCCTGTACCAACTGTAAGGATTACCAGGCACGTAAGACCAAAACACGTATTGGAAGAGCCGGTTCCGGTGATGCACAAACCTTGCACACCCTCAACAGTACAGCCATTGCAACTGAAAGGACCATGTGCTGTATCCTGGAAAACTATCAGCAGGCTGACGGCAGCGTTAAAGTTCCTGAAGTGTTAGTCCCTTACATGAATGGAAAAACCGTCATTGAAGCTAAAAAATAACTTATTTTAATTTAAGTGTGTTTTTACACACTTCAACTATTATTTTTAATTGAAATGTAAATAATACATTACTTCCAATTTTCTTTTCAAAATACTTTTAAACCACACCAAATAAACTATTCACTATGAAAAGTAAAATCGCCAATTATCTAAATGGGAAATTCGACCCTATCGTTTTAATCAAAACCAATGAAAAACCCGATGACATCAAAGGTCCGAAGGCAGGCCGTGGCGGATGTGTAATGTCTTTTGTTGCACAGTGCATTGCTAAAAGGAAAGCTTTTGTTTTTGGCCGTGAAAACGGAACCTGCGGAGGAATATGGCCAGGCTTTGGATGGGGAGACGGCTTTGCCACCGAAGAGGCAAAGGAATTTCAGGCAACATTCCTTTCAAAAGGAGCAGATTCAGCTAAAGACAGGGATGAATACTTGAAAAAACTTGAATCAAGGCCTAAGCATGTAAGGGAAATGTTTGCTGAGGGTGAAAGAATCTATGAGGATTTTGAAACCGCATATGGACATATCTCATCAAGACCAATCTATGACAGCGAGGATTATGTTGTCTTCAAGCCTTTGGAAGAGCTGGAGGAAGGTGAAATCCCGGATTCAGTGATATTTACTGTCAATGCATTTGAACTGATGCTTTTGCTGCAGCTTGACGGATCCCACAGGGTTGAAAGCAATTACGTTTGCGTGCCCCAATCATCCGCATGCCAGTTGATAGGATGTTTTACTTTTGAACAGGCAGAAAGCGAGAATCCTCATATGCTTTTGGGTCCGGTAGACCTTGCGGCCCGTGGACACATGAAGCATTTCATTCCAAATGATTACGTGACACTTGCCATGCCATGGAGGCTGTTCATGAAACTTGAGGAGTTAAGTGAAGATAGCCTTTTCCAATCACATTTATTTAATGATTTTGACAAATAGTTATAGTGATTATTATGAAAACAGTAGTTATTAATGCAAGTCCGAGAAGAAAATGGAATACTGCACAGGTCATGAAGGAGGCTACCAAAGGTGCCGAATCTGCCGGTGCGGAAGTGGAATATGTTGATTTATACAAGCTTGATTTACATGGATGCATGAGCTGTCTTGTCTGCAAAAAGGCTGACAAGGACAGATGCAAATGCTATTGGAAGGATGAGCTGTCCCCATTGATTGAAAGGATTTTGGATGCGGACACATTGCTGATCGGTTCTCCGATTTACTTCAACGAACCTACCAGTCACTACCGTGCCCTGATGGAAAGGCTGATATTCTGCATATTGTCCTATGACGGATTTGGTTCATATTTTGAAGGCAAAGTCAATGTTGGGCTCTTCTTTACAATGAACGCTCCTGAAGACTATTATGAAACAATGATGGAGGAATATTTGGAAAGCTCATCACAGGTGTTCGGCATGCTCAACGGTGAAGTCAAGATATACCCTGTATTCAATACACTGCAGGTCAATGACTATTCCAAATATGCAATGGGAGCGTTTGACGAGGAGGACAAGAAACTGAATCATGAAAAACAGTTCCCGGTTGATTTGAAAAAGGCATTTGAGATTGGTGCTGAGTTGTCAAAATGAAGACAATAGTGATAAATGCAAGTCCCAGAAAGACATGGAACACTGCAGAAATCATGCAGGCCGCCCAAAAGGGTGCCGAATCTGCCGGCGCTGAAACAGAATATTTCAATCTTTATGATTTGGTCTTCAAGGGATGCAGAAGCTGTCTTGCCTGCAAGCTCAAGACCAATACCAAGGGCAAGTGCTACTGGAAAGACGACCTGACTGATGTCATAAATAAGATTTTCGATGCAAACTGCCTTTTGATAGGCTCACCGATTTACTTCGGACAACCTACAAGCGAGTTTCGGGCATTGGTTGAGAGGTTAATCTTTTGCATCATGTCTTATGATGACGGCACAAGCTATTTCACAGGAAAGGTCAATGTAGGGATATTCTATACGATGAATGCCCCTAAGGAGTTTTATGAGCAGTCCATGAAGGAAAGTCTTGCCACTACTGAATATCTCTTCTCATTTTTGAATGGTGAGATTGTAACTTATCCGGTATGCGATACGATTCAAATCAGCGATTACTCCAAATTCAACATGGCAGGATTTTCACAGGAAGCCAAGGAAAAGCAGTGGATTCTGCAGTTTCCCAATGATTTGGAAAAGGCATTTGAAATAGGTAAGGAGTTGAGTGAATGAAAACTATAGTGATAAATGCGGGTCCCAAAAGAAGGGACATCAATGCGCAGCTGGCAAAATCTGCAGCTGAAGGTGCAAAGTCAGTCGGTTCGGAAGTTGAATATGTCGATTTATATAAGATTGATTTATGTGGCTGTCGCGCCTGTCTTATATGCAAAAACGATGATGATGTCTGCAAATGCTTCTGGAGGGATGAGCTGTCCCCATTGATTGAAAGGATTTTTGATGCCGATTCACTGTTGATTGCAGCTCCTATATTTTTCTCGCATCCTGCAAGCCATTACATGGCCCTGCTTGAAAGGTTGATTTTTTCTCTGGTTTCCTACAAGACAGGAAACAAGTTCAAGGGTAAGGTAAATGTCGGACTTTTCTATACAATCAACTCTCCGAGGGATTATTTCGAAAAGTATATGAGGCCTCAGCTTAAGCAGTCTGAGGATTTGCTTGGCATGCTCAATGGGGAAGTTGTCATTGAGTCATTTTCAAATATACCCAAGAGTCTAAAGTCAGATTTGTCTGAGGATGAGCTTAATTCAAAAGAGGATCAGTTGTCTCAGGATTTGAAAAGGGTTTTTGAAATTGCTGCGGATTTAAGCGGCTAATTTTTTTTCAAAATTTTGCGTATACATTTTTAAAAAATGAATACAAACCTTTATATACTACTTCGTCACAATATTTAATTGTATACAAAAATCAAATTTGTAATACAATAAATAGAGTGATAAAATGTCAAACCAAAAAAGAACTAGAAAATTTGTATTCGGAAATGAAAGATTCGGAGGTTCATATACTCCCGGAGAGTTCGAATTCACTTTTCCTGAAGATATGACCCGCGAAGACTTTGAAAAAATTTTCACTCAAAAAATGGAATCTCTGCACAAAAGAGGAAACGAATTTGCTGAGGAGATATTCGATCACAAATCCAAAAGAGAAAATCTGAAACCTTTAAGCATACGCGTAAAACCTCATACCAAGGAGTTCTTCAAGAAACATTCCATCCTCTCTCCAAGAGATGTGTTGGAAATGTATGAGGAGTTCAACAACGGTTCTGAGGCTTTCATCAACTCATTGATTGAGGATGAAAAGGAACTGGAAAAGGAATTGGCTGAGGTTCAGGAAAAACTTCACAACGCAAAGCTCTTCAGAGAAAAGCTGGTTGAAATCGAGCCTGACAGCGATATTCTGACCGATGAGGGAAAATTGGCCAAACTGCAAAACCAGTATGAAAATACTGAAGTCAAGACAATCGGAAATGAGACTCCAGTTGGAAAGGCCAAAAACGATATAGTGAGAGATATTCAAATCTACAATACATTGGATGTGCGTGTTTACGGCAAGGATTATTTGATAATCACTGTCTATACCAATGCCCAGCCAATTGCATACTACTTTAAAAACGAGTATCCGGATGATGACATCTCAGAAATCGTCGCTCATGTTGAAGAGTACTGCAGCAAAAACGAGATTTCATTCAGTGAAAATGAAGATTCAAATATCTAATTTTTTAAAGTCAAAGTGTGATTTTCACACTTCAACTATTTTTTTTGTTTTAAATGATGATGGTATCTTAATTTGTCAGTCACTGATCTAAAAAGAGCAATGCCACGCCCTCAATAATCAGGATGAGGCCGATTATTATTGCAATATACATCGGTTGGGCCCATGCAAATGCCCCGAGGGCTATTGATATGATTCCCATCACAAAAATCAATATTGATGTAAATAGGTAGAATGCATTTATTCTTGATAGGAGTCCGATTAAACCAAATATGATCAGTATAAATCCTATAAGGTAGAATTGGATTGCTACAAGGAATGATAATGCATCAATATAGAATATGAACAGGAATCCTAGAATAATTACAATAATTCCAATAACAATTAATGGGACTGCATACATGCTGTCTGCATATTTTTTCATATCCAATCCGGTGTATGCTGCTGAAATGCCGAAAAACAGCAAACTCATCCCTATAATTATTGAAACCAGTGATTCGGAAAACATCGGGAAGATTATGAAAATCAAACCGAGAATTATGGACAATAGTCCCATGCCTTTGTTGCTCTCCATTGGTGTCACCTCCATTTAATTTAAATATGTTGAAATTATTATTTATCATTATGGTTGAATTTGAAGAAATTATAAAAACTAGAAGAAGCATCCGTCAGTATGAAGACAGGGATGTAAGCGACGATGATATTTTGAAAATCCTAAAAGCCGGTATGCAGGCACCGGGATCAAGGCTTGGAGCCGAACCATGGGAGTTCGTTGTTGTAAAAAATAAGGAAACTCTTGCAAAGCTCGGTGAAATAAAGCCTAGGGTTACAAACGCTCCTGTTGCAATCGTGCTTGTTGCCAATATTGAAAGGGCATTCTACAAGACAGTTTGGCAGCAGGATATGGGTGCTGCCTGTGAAAACATGCTGCTTGAAGCGGTTAACCTTGGATTGGGAGGGCTCTGGAATGGGGTTGCTCCTGAAGAGGAACGCATGGAGGCAATAGGCAAAATCATCGGTATCGATGACATCACAGATTTGAAGCCTTACTCAATCGTCACAATAGGATATCCTGCTGAGGGCTGGGAAAACAAGTTCATGGACAAGTTTGACGAGGAAAGAATACACTATGAGAAATACTAGATACGATTTTGAAAGCGTGATTGACAGGGCCGGCACCAATTCCCTTAAATGGGAACTCTTTGATGACGACCTGCCGATGTGGGTGGCGGACATGGACTTCAGGGTGGCTCCCGCCATCGAAAAGGCAATCCTTAATAGGGCTGCACATCCCGTATACGGCTATACGATTGTTCCCGATGAGCTTTTTGAGGCGTATGCAGGATGGTGGAAGAGAAGATATGGCCTTGAAATGTCAAGTGAGGACATGGCATACTCAATTGGCGTAATGCCGTCAATATCATCAATGATCAGGTGCATGACAGATGTCGGCGATGAGATACTGATTCAATCACCTGTCTATCATGTATTCTATTATGTTATTGAGGACAATGAAAGGAAAGTCCTTGAAAACGAATTGGTTTATGAAAACGGCGAGTACAGAATCGATTTTGATGATTTGGATGAGAAACTCTCAAGGGTCGGGATGATGATACTCTGCAATCCCCACAATCCTATCGGAAAAATCTGGTCTGAGGAGGAACTGGACAGGATTGCCGATTTGTGCATAAAGCATGATGTCATTCTGATTTCTGATGAGATTCACTGTGATTTGACAGATCCTGGAGTCAAATACAATCCATTCAAGTCATTTGACAATGTCGTCAGATGCCTTTCCCCTTCAAAGTCATTCAACATTGCAGGCTTTCAAAGCTCAGTGGTTCATGCCAAAAACGCCGAACTCTTGGAAATGATTAAAAGGCAGATGCACATTGACAATTCAGATTCATGCAATGTATTTGCAACAGCTGCAGTGATTGCCGCTTACAATGAGTCTGAAGAATGGCTTGAAGAGTTGAAGAAGGTTCTATATGAAAACAAGCAAAGGGTAAATGAATTTTTGGCCAATGAATTGCCTGTTGTCAAGTTCATCGAATGTGATGCAACTTATCTCCTGTGGCTTGACTGTTCGGCCTTGAATACTCCATCAAAGGTATTGTCTGAGTTCTTAAGGCAGAATCAGGGTCTGTTTCTCTCTGCGGGGATCGATTTTGGACAAAACGGTGACAGCTTTTTAAGGATGAACATAGCCTGCCCTCCGAAGCTCTTGAATGAGGGACTGCTGAAACTTAAATCAGGAGTCATTGCCCTGAATAACATCAACAGATTATCCAAAAACATTTAAAATCAATGGAGGTTTTACATGACTAAACAATGTTTTTACTGCAGCTATCCAAACAAGGATGATGCGACACGATGCATCAACTGCGGTCTGGCGCTGGATACATACTGGGACAAATCCGGAGACCGGCCGGAACTGGTTAAAAAGCCAAAAAGATGATTAATCAAGTGTATTCATTAACTGATGAATACATAACTTTTTTTTTTAAATCATTTAGGGGTTACTGAAGTTAACTCAAAAAATTTCTCAGACATCATTATTTTCTTAATATTTTTTTCACAAATTATATATAATTTTTATTAGTTTAAATAGTATTATATAGTAAAATTGTGATTGAAATGGAAGATAATAAGATAATTATAATATTGCTTTGTGTAATCATTGCAATACTTGTTGTTGGTGTTGTAGTGTTTTCACAGGTGACAAAAGAGGATTCAAATCTCTCAATTGCAGATAAAAAACTTAATGTGGGAGATTCACTGGTTGTTAAGTTAACGGACAGCCATGGTGAGACAATCGCCAATCAAACGGTGAATGTCAAGTTGACGGATGAGGATGGAACCGTGATTGATGAGGAAATTACAACCAATGCTGAAGGAAGTGCGAAATTCAAGATGGAGGAAAAGGGCAAATATTCCGTTGAGTGCAAGTTTGACGGAAACGGACAGTATGCATCAAGTTCAACTGCAGGAAACATCAGCGTTAAAAAAGCGACAACAAAAGAGATTAATGATGAAAAAACCAGTAATTATGATTCAGTGTCAGGTTTAAGCAGTGATGGATATTCATATTATCCTCAAAGTGGGCCTAAGGTAGATTCGATAGGACAGTCTCGTGAATATGCAATAGCCAATAATATGCATTATATTCCTCAAACTATTGATGGAATGGATGCTGGAGTGTATGTGCCTTATGACTCAAAAGCAGGATGTTATCATACTTAGAGGGTGAGAAAATGGAAAACAAGCATATAATCATAATACTTTTGGTAATAATTGTGGTTCTTGCTGCGGCGATTGGATTTGTATTGTTGAATCCGACCCATGCTAAGGAGCCAACTAAAGTTAAGGTTACAAGTGATAAGGAGCAATATGAAGGCGGAAAACTGTCAATTGAATTGACTGATTTGAACAGGACTCCGCTGTCAAAGGAAGTTGTAAATATTACTATTACTGACAAAAAGGGTAAGGTTGTTGTTGATGATGTCGTTAAAACCAATTCCAAGGGTAAGGCAAAATTGGATTTTAATTTAAAGAAAGGAAAATACACTGTTAATGTCACTTATGGTGGAAATGAGAATTACACTGGAAACAGCACAACACAGAATTTGAAAACCAAAGAAGCTGCTACAAAAACAATTTCATCAAACTCACAATCTTCATCAGGCACAAAATATGATATTAATAATTTGCCTCCGTCTAATGATCCTTATCCTGAAACAAACAGATATTTTATTGATGAAAATCATGTTAAACAGGAGTATCAAGATGGTTACATGAGGACTGTTGACGTAAGGACAGGTGAAATACACAGTCTTGGATTTAAATAAGGAGTGTTGAAATTATGGAAAACAGAAATATAATCATAATACTTTTGGTAATAATTGTGGTTCTTGCTGCGGCGATAGGATTTGTATTGTTGAATCCGACCCATGCTAAGGAGCCAACTAAAGTTAAGGTTACAAGTGATAAGGAGCAATATGAAGGTGGAAAACTGTCAATTGAATTGACTGATTTGAACAGGACTTCACTGTCAAAGGAAGTTGTAAATATTACTATCACTGACAAAAAGGGCAAGGTTGTAGTTGATGATGTCGTTAAAACCGATTCCAAGGGTAAGGCTAAGCTTGATTTGGATTTGAAAAAGGGTAAATACAAAGTCAATGTAACCTATGGTGGAAATGAGAATTACACAGGAAACAGCACAACACAGAAATTAAATATCAAAGAAAAAGTTGTTCAAGCGGAAAAAAGTACTCCTTCTAATGATCCGGGTGCATATTACAGCAGACAAGCAATGAGAACAATTTACACAGGGGAAGTTTTAAATACTCCTGGCGGTCCAATGAGACATTTGGGAAATAATAAATGGGAGCCAGCATAATAATTTCTTGATATTAATGGGAATTATCTCCATTTTTTACATGGAGGATTATACGGAAAACAGAAATAATCACGGCAGATAAATTTATTTAAAATTGATCTGTCTACTTATTTTTTATTTATTTTAATCTTATTTTATATTAAATTCAGCAAAAATTTAATTTTGGCAGAAACCATTCAACAAAAAGTTTAAAAAATAGGTTAATTAAATTATATTTATGGAAATTGAAATGAATAAAATTGAATCAGATGCCTATTATAATGAGGTTTTGGCGATAGTTTCTAATTATAAGAAGCTGGTTGATAATCCCAGACAAAAAATTAAAGGATTGAATAGGCAGGCAATTACATTGACTGTCATTTCAGTGGCTTTTCTTGTGGTATTTTCAGTTTTGTATCTCCAG